>NSJM01000018.1 GCA_002634395.1 Candidatus Methylomirabilis sp. | reverse complement strand
CTGGTCAGAATGCTGCAGGTCTTGGCATTGAAGGAGTGGTCCGCGTACCCGACTTGGTTGATCACCTGTCTGGCGATGTTGGCGAAGTCGATAGAAGCGTTGGTAGAAAACCTGGCTGCAATAAATACAATGGCGGTTGAGACTGCGCATTCGGCGATGACCCGCGAAGATGAGTCCTTCTGCAGGATATGATCCACGATGGCATCGCTGATCTGATCGCACAGTTTGTCGGGGTGCCCCTCTGTCACCGATTCGGAGGTAAACATAAAGTCAGCCTTCATGTGCGTCACCTCGTATGGCGAATGTACCGTCCAAGAAGTGTCTTTGTTCTGTTTGTCATTCCTGGCTTGACAAGCCTGCCCCGTACTTGATACGGGGGAATCCATGCCTGCTGCTCTGGATTCCCGCTCCCCGCTTCAGATATGCGGGGACAAGCTTCGCGGGAATACCCCATGCGCCGGCGACGCGCCCATGCGCTTGAAAGTCTGCGGCGTGAGACTATCACCCCCTTGGCTCGTCATTGCGAGCGACCACCGGGAGCGCGGCAATCTCACCGTGTTTCGCGTCGACTACGCACCCCAACTACTGTGAGATTGCTTCGGTCGCTTCGCTCCCTCGCAATGACCCGCGCGCGAGAGACTTTCGAAGCAATGACGACCCCGGAACTGAATGTACAGAAGCATCAGATACACACACTATTGCCGGATTCAGTGTGGTGTGAGCGTTCGTTGTTGGGTGGATGCGAAGCTTGGTGGCCTCGTTGACCAAAAATGGGATCAGTGCGCCTCCTCCTACTACAAGCGCGTCTACCACCCCGAGAGGCGTAATACCCAGGAGGCTGCGGAGTCCCGGCGAAGCCAGTGTAGCGGCTTGAACGGCAAACGATCCGCCCAGTGCAAGCTGGAGGTATCGGTTGGGGGGGAGCGGAGTCCGGGCAGCCGGCGGATCATAGATCGAGTGTCTTTCTGAGCGGCAACTGAGGGCGTGCAGGAGCTGTCCCAGGACCAGGGTCAGAAACGCCATCGTGCCGGCCTGCGGCCCCATACCGTATCTCAGGATACCATAGCTATAGGCCCCCATCGAACCTGCCGAGATCACGCCGGCCTCGTACGCGATCCTCTTCAGGTCGGCAGTACTCAGGATCGGTTCGTGCGGATTTCTGGGTGGGCGACTCAACACATCAGGTTCGGGTGGCTCAAGGGCCAGCGCCAGGCCCGGGAAGATATCCGAGATCAGATTGATCCACAAAAGCTGCATGGGGTTGAGCGGTTCACCCAGTCCCACCGTCATAGAGGCCGACATGACGAGCAGCTCGCTCGCGTTTGTGGCCAGGAGAAAATGGACCGCCTTTCTGATGTTGTTGTAGGTTGTCCTGCCATGACTGATGGCCACGATCATCGTTTCAAGATCGTCGTTTTCCAGCACCACATCCGCCACCTCCCTGGCGACATCCGTACCGGCGTGGCCCATCGCGATCCCGATATCGGCGGCTTTCAGTGCCGGTCCATCATTGATGCCGTCACCGGTCATGGCCACGACCCTGCCGGCTCGCTGAAGCGCCTGGACGATCTGCAGCTTATTGGCAGGGCTGACCCTCGAAAAGACATGGACCTTTTTTGAGAGCGCCTCCATGACCTGAGGATCCACGGTCGCCAAGTGGGTCGAGTCCAGGATTTCAAGCGACCCGTTTCCGCCCAGATTCAACGACTTGCCGATGGCGTAGGCCGTAGGACTCTGATCTCCGGTGATCATGACGGTGTCGATTCCCGCCTGGTGAAACCGGGGGATCAACTCCTTGACCCCGTTCCTGATCGGATCAGCCATGCCGGCCAACCCGAGCCAGATCAATCCATGTCCGACATGACCCCCATCCTCCGCATGATCCTGGTGGGCGTATGCCAGCCCCAGGACCCTGAGTGAATCACCGGCCATGCGTTCATTTTCGTTCTCAATCGTTGCGCGTATCTCCTCGGAGAGGGGAACCTGTTGACCGTCTTTCAGGTACCACTGACACAGGTCCAGGACCTCTCGAGGACTGCCCTTGACAGCCAACAGTCGTGACGGGGAATCCGACCGGTGCAGGGTAGTCATGTAATTCCGATTTTCGGAGCGTTGGGTCATCTTGAGCAGCGGATACCGCTCCCGGATTTTCGGGACATCGATCCCCGCGCTGACGGCCAGATGGACCAGGGCGTTCTCTGTGGGCGAGCCTGTCAGCACGCACTCCTCCCCGAGATGACTCACGACAGTTTCATTGCACAGCACCGAGGCATGGACCAATCTCATGAGCTCGTCGCAGGTGAATGGGTCGATCCGGACCCCTCGTGAGACGAACCTGCCCTCTGTGATCGTGATGGCTTGCAGACTTGTGTGGATGGCCACCACCGACATCCGGTTCATGGTGATGGTTCCGGTCTTGTCCAGACAGATCGTCTGGACCGATCCCAGGGTCTCTACGGCATGAAGATATCGGATCAGGACATGATGCCGCCTCATGTTCCTGATTCCCAACGCCAGCGTCGTTGTGGCGACGGTGGACAGGCCTTCAGGGACGGCCGCCACTGCCAGTGAGATGGCGATCTTGAACATCCGGACAAAGCCGTATCCGCGGAGCAGGCCGATGACAAAGACCAGCACGCAGGCCAAACCACCGAGCCACACCGAGTGGTTGCCGATCTGTCTGAGCCGCCTTTCCATGGGGGTCTCGGGCGATATCGCCTCGCCGGTTAAAACCTGAATCTGTCCCATCTCTGTCACGCCCCCGGTGGCGACCACCACAGCCAGCCCTTCGCCTCCCGTCACCAGGGTTCCCATATAGACCATGTTGATCCGATCGGCCAGCGGGACAGTGGCCGCAAGGACCGATTCCGAGGTCTTGAGCGCAGGCATATTCTCGCCGGTCAACGCCGACTCATCCACATACAGATATCGGCTCTCCACGATCCTGGCATCCGCCGCAACGTAGCTTCCGGGTCTGAGTGCCAGGAGATCCCCAATGACGACATCCTCTGCGCGAATGGTGAGGAGAGCGCCGTCCCTGACGACTGCCGCAGAAGGGGTCACCAGTTTCTTGAGGGAATGGAGCGTGTCCTCAGTTTGACTTTCGGTGACATACCCAATCGTGGCATTGATGCATACGACTCCAAGGATGACCAGCGCATCGGCAACCCCACCGGTCACAAACGAGAGCGCGGCGGCTGCCGCAAGGAGGGCGACAGGCAGCGAGGCAAACTGATCGATCAGGATACCGAATCGTGATCGACGGAGCGCCTCAGGCAAGACATTCGGACCATATTGCGTGAGGCGTTCACGCACGGATTCTTCAGATAGTCCTGATCGTGTCGCATTCAGCATCGTAAGCGCGGAATCGATTTCGAGGGCGTGCCATGGGTGAACCGCCCGTCTTTCAACGGGAGACGTGGGAGAGGTGGCGGGTCTTGCCGTACGAGGGAGACGCTTGCCGTTGAACGACTGGTCGCTATACTCTGAAACGATACCCCTGATGAGGACGGTGACCGTCTTGGTGGTGTGGTCCGAATTGAAGACGATCAGGAGATTTCCGGTCAGGACGCTTGCCGAGGCATTACTGATACCCTTAATCTGACCGAGGCGGGATTCGATGTATCCTTTGAGCATCTGGGAGCGATAGAGGCCGCTGACTCGTAGCCTGATCCTCCCCTTCACCTGATTGTGTACAGCCTGAACCACAAGGAGACCTCTGAAAGAAGCCGTCCTGATCGAAGGCAGGCGCAGGTGTCAATCAGGACGGCTTTTAGTGACGTGAGTATTACTTGCTTCGTATGCGACCCTTGGGGACGGTCGATGATTCCAGAGGCTCGGCAGGTGCCGGTGACTTGGCTGGTGATGGTGGGGCCGGCACGCTCGCGCCGGATCTCGGGAGCGCTGCGTTTGCGACCTCCTTGACGCCCTCGACAACGCCCAGCAGGATATCTTTCACAGTCCTGACGGCAGTCTGCCCGATGCTGCCCGCTGCCTCGATGGCCCCGGTTACGGCTACTCCGGCAGCCTTCTCTACGTTGCCGCCCGTCTCTTTGACCGCATCAACCACGCCATCTACAGCGCTTCTGGCCACGAGGCCGATGTCGGCCCCGATCTCGGCGGCTCCGGACACGGCGGCCTTTACCGTTTGACCGGCAACGCTCATCGCATCGCCTCCTACATCACCAACCCCCATGATGACCCCTTTGGCGACACTCCTGGTACTCATGACCAGACCTGTACCGACCTCCTCGGTGGCTTGGATCGCACCCTTGACGACATCACGTGTAAGGCCGATGGCCTCACCGGCTACTCCTCCCGTCGCCCTGAGGGTCTGAGAAACAGTATTTCGCACAAGACTGACGATTTCGGCTTCGATCTCATTAATCCCCTTCAGGCTCGAGACGATCCCGTCCTTCACTGTTGTACCGGCTTTCCCGATCGGTTCAGATATACCTGGTCCACCCTTTTCACCCTCTTCGATAACCATCGCTAACCTCCTTTACGGCTATTGTTTCTGTGCGCTGCCGTGGTTGTTGTGACCTTGCCGCTCCTTGATGAGGCTGTGGGCATACCACAGCGCCGTTATGGCAGGCATCATGATATGGCCCCTCGTCAGTTGAATAATCGCGACGCCAACGAATCCCAGTATGGCAAGCATCCCGAAATCGATGTCGCTACTCGCGCGGCCACCGACCTCTCCATTGACTTCTCGCGGGGATTGCTTGCGAATCACGGACGCAGACGTCTGGCCAGGGGGGGATACCTTCAGACGGAACAGGTTATTAAATTCGCTATACTGAGCGACCAGCCCAAGGTCCACGGCCTGCAGGTCCAAGGTATGAAGGACAAGTATGCTCCCCGTCATGGGATTCGCCTCGACCCTCTGAATCCCTGGTAGTTCAGATAACCCCGCCAGCTTTTCCTTTAACGAAGCAAAATAGGTCGAATCGCCCTTCCTGTCAGGGATCTTGATCCTGACCCTTCCTTGAGTCGCATGAGTGATGAAGGCATCTGGAAGCATCACGCCCCCACCTTTATGCTTCAGGTCGGGCGGTATCTGATACCACAGACCCGGTTTCTGTTGGAGCCTGAGCCAATTCCGCCTTCGCCTCTGCCGCCAGGTCCTCGATGACCTCTCCTGCCTCAGCAACCGCCTCCTGACCCTTTTCATAGAGCAAGATGCCGCCTTTAATTGTGGCCTTCAGCAGGGGCTTGACGATTGCCGCAGCCAGCGGGATCACGACAGGAGCCAAAATAGATGCGCCGATACCAATGGCCAACCCTGTCACCACGTTCCCCTTCAGCCCATTATCTAACAATCCCATGACGATCCTCCTTTTCCTTGAGATCCAGCCATATAATCGTTGAACCAATGATAGGCTTCCAGAAGAGGCTATGTAAACACCTTCATTCATTACTTACCTCTTATGACTCCCGCCACGCTCCCCGGGCTCGCTCATGCCTGACATCTGGCTCCTAAGTGTAATCCTGAGTGGGGGGCTACTATATTATGCATCTACGGAGGGTTCATTCTCCGCGGCTTGCCGCGAGTCCGTCATACCGGCGCAAGCCGGTATCCAAGGGTCCATCGCCTCAACCGAGTCTCCGCCGAGAACGCGTATGGTGGAACGCGTAGCGCTGCGGCTGCTACGTTACGGGGTTTCCCGAAAATAGGGGTTGAAAGCGCAACCCGTCCCTCGTCCTGTCATGACAACTCTGTAGGGATGGGGTCGATCTCGGCCCGCTAATCGGGAGAATGTCGAGTCCTCACCTGTAGTGCCCGTACCGGACGGATGTGCATGTGCCTACTTGCGATCCTGGCTCGAAATACTTCCTGCTCCGGGTGCGAGGGAATTCCATGAATAAGGCAAGGGTGGCTGGGGAAAAGATTGAGGACGGCGACTTGGCGCTCGTTCGGCAACAGGCGACGGCGACCGACGGGGATGTTGTGGTTGCGTTGATCGATGGCGAAGCAACGATCAAGCGTTTTGCGCAAGCGTCGGGTTACTTCGTCTTAAAACCTGACTCCACCAGCGCAGAACATCGCCCCATTGTCGTCGATCGCGACTTCCGCATCCAGGGAATAGTCATCAGGGTTCTCAAGCAAGGCTCGGCAATCATCGATTAAGTGTGGTGCCATTGACGAAGGTTTCGGCTCGCTCGACAGCAACAGTCTGGCAATGGCCGTGTCTGTGCTCGAGCAACTTCAAGCGACCGGCCGACGGGTCGGCGTCATCAGTCATGTCGATGAGCTGAAGGAACGAATCGCAGTGAAGGTAGAAGTCACCCCAGTCGGTAGAGGCCGCAGCACCGTCCAGGTCGTAACTGCCTGATGTTGAGGTCAGAGGAAAAGAGCCGGGGGCCACGCGTTGGGCCTTTTGCTGTCTGTTGTTACCTGCGCAGCATCGGTCCTGCAGGGACCAGGAAACAAGTCACGAGTGTCCCCTCCTGGGATGGTGGAAAACCCCTCGCCTTCAGGCGAAGCGAAGAGTGTGGGCGTATGGGCGCGTGCGAAAATACCGCCTGGGAGCGCACACGACATGCGATCTCAAGGTCCACGTGGTCTGGATTCCCAAGTATCGAAAGCCGCTCCTCGTGGGGTCGGTCGCCATTCGTGTGCGCGATCTCATTCGCCAGATCGCGCTCGAGCATGAACTGCAGATCATCTCCGGCAAGGTGGCACGCGACCATATCCACCTGTTCCTCGCCTACCGCCCCCATCAGGAGACCAGCACGATTATGCAGTGGCTCAAAGGCATCAGCTCCCGGATCCTCTTTCAAGAGTTCGCGCACCTCCGCAAACTCTGCTGGCGCCGCCATCTGTAGGCACGGGGTTATCTCGCCGTGAGCTCCGGGACGATCACCGATCAAATGGTTGCTCAATATATCGCCGAGCAAGAAGGGGAACCGGTCGAGGATAACAGTCGATTTCTAATCGACGAGACCCCGAAGCTACCGCCTTCCAGGCGGTAGTTGTTCACTGATTGGGCAGCCCCCTTCCCTCCCGTGAGAAGTGGAACAGACATCATGAGCCACGCGGCTCGAAGAGATGGGTGGGCGCACGGCCACGTTGATATGTCTGGCGATGCTGGGGGGACCGCGAGCGGCACAGTTGCCTTAGAATCGACGATCACCAGTGAACTCATACCTCGACACCCCCTAAGTTGAGGGGGAAGGAGGCTTGTACGGGGAGTTGACAAAGCTAGCGCTCTTAGAGATGGTTGAAATCTTCACTGGCATCCGCCCTTGATAAGGTTCCCAGACAAGCCTTGACAGCAAGGAGTAACACGTATACAAAATGGCTCTAACGGGCCGTATGGATCAACAAACCGAACCGGTGCCACGGAGCGATGAAGCACTACACTAAATTCGGACACCAGGTGTCTCAAAGTCATTGACAGATTCCAGTGTTCGCCGGCCAGTACCGGGTCACGACCAACCTTGACAAGTCCTTGCAAAGGCGGGAGAATCGCCGCAACCGTGAGGATGTTTTCGAGCGGGATAGGCCACCAGCTTATGGTGGCGTCTTGAACGGCTCATTTGATAGTTCGGTCGACCACAAGGCGTGAAGCATTGGAGACAGCTCAAGTGATCTACACGTACTCGGTTGCGATTTCCTTTCTTTCGGCAGACGAAGGCGTTGCGCTCAAGCTACGCGACAGGCTGAAAACCCGTCTCGAGTTGCCGGTTTTCGTCTATCAGGATCGACAGCGGGAAATGTGCGGTAGGTCGCTTGAGGAGGCTCTATCGGCTCCTTTCGAATCCAAGAGTCGGATCGCAGTCGTTTTGTATCGTCCGGGTTGGGGGACGCATGGCGGGACACTCGTCGAGAAGCGGGCGATTACGCGGCGTCGAGTACGCAGCGAGGAACGTTTCCTCTTTCCTGTTGTTCTTGAGCACAACTCGGCTCGGCCACCGTGGTCTGAAGAGCTGATCTACTTCGACTTGGCGAAATACGGCCTTGATCAGGCTGTCGATGCGATCGCTTCGCTTGCCGGCGAGCACACACGTGAGCACCCAGCCTCAACAGAAACGTCGCCGCACCAACATCTGGCACCTCTGGCCCACCGGCTCAAGCCGGCTCTGTGCGCGGCCCTGCGAACTGCCTTCATCACGATCCCTGGTCCCTTCCAGGGCTATTTTGGTGGTGCGGAGACGAGTGGCGACTCCACACGGTGGCAGTCTTGTGGAGGTGAAGGGACAACATCCACGGAAATGCCGAAACGGCCATACTACCAGACTTACTGGGGCTACGAGGCAATGTTGCGACTGCAGCCTACGCTAGTTCGTACGTGGGCGCCAATCACGATAGAGGCAGTGAGCAGACACTTCGGCAAGTCCCGGTGGCTACATGTCGTACGCGAGTACGCGTTTTCATCGGGCCCTCGGAAGTCACCGCCGATGGCCCAGAGCGTTCGGCATACGGCAAGAGCTGCGGAGCTCTTGCACTTGCTGGAGCCAAGACATCGGCGCGTGTCGCAGGTCGCGTGGGATCTCTTAGATCAGAGCCCCTTCCTTCAGCAAGTGGATGGTGGGTGGCGCGAGTTCTGCGATGGTGAGGGTTCATCGGCTTTGTGGTCAACAGTGTACGTGCACCGCTTTCTTTCAAAGCTCAAGCTCCTCGATGACATCGACGTGCCGGACGAACGCAACACGTTTCTTGCCACGACGGCGCCCCTGCTGTTGCGGAGCGCTCGGTTTCTCACCGAGCAATGGGCGAGAAACAGATGGGAACTTGAGGGAACCGTGTCGTGGGATGAGGGGACGGCGGCGGTGCTTGCCGAAGTGGGGCCGTTTATCTCGGACGACAGCCTCATACTTGATGCATACTCCGCACTGAGGTCACTCCTCACACCAGCCGGTCGCCTCTCGGCTTTGAGTCGTCAGCCCACTACCGACCGTCCACCGGAGTCGCTACTTGCCACGCGAATCGCTTTTGGCCTAAGAAACTGCGGTCGTGGTCTCTCCGAGGCAGACTCACGGTACCGGAGGCTGCGTGAGTGGCTGTCCGAAGAGCTTGTGGCGTCGAATCTGACTGTGTACGACATCGCGTTTGCGGCGGCAGTGCTGGACCTGCAGGCTGATCCAGCGGCCGAACACGAATAAGACTTCGCGGCGGACGGCATTCCGCAGTCGCTGACCCGCAGCCCCGTTATGCTACATCAAGCAACATTCGCCGTCGTTAAGTGTAGATGGGTCGAATGTGGAATCCCAACGTTGAGGTGCGTACTTAGATGACGACCAAACCGAACATTCCAACAAAGATTGCTGCACTCCTTATCTTTATCTCGATTACAGCGCTCTTAGTCGCAAGTTGCGAAAAGGACACGCCCTCCAAGCGTCCTCTTACTCCTGTGACCGTCCAATTTGGCTGGATTCCAGATGGTCACCATGCCGGTTTTTACGTTGCATTGGAGAAGGGTTTCTACAAAGCTCGCGGGCTTGATATCACGTTCTTACCTGGGGGATTGGACTCGAATCCCATCAAAGCGGTCCTTTCCAAATCTGCCGACATCGGTCAAGCTGGAGGCGTTGAACAAGTCATTAGCGCACGAGCGCAAGGACTCCCAATTGTAGCCTTCGCTGTAATTCACCGTGACACGCCCCATGCGCTTATCTCCCTTGATCGTAAGCCAATTCGTGACGCGAAGGGTCTGCTTGGAAAACGAATCGCTATTGCTTACGGTGATGCGGCCGAATTACTGTTCAAGGCATATCTTGGTAAAGCACAAATTGATCCAACGGCAATTACTCTTGAACCATTTCGCTTTGATCTAATGCCCCTGATCAACGGTCAGGTTGATGCAGTTACGGGCTTCATGACGGATCAGCCTGTTACGCTCAAGGAGAAGGGGCTAAAGCCTGTGGTGCTTTCTTACGCCTCACAGGGAGTGCATTCTTACGGCTACACCTTTTTCACGACGGAAGAATATCGGGCAAACAACCAAGAACTGGTGAAGGCGTTTTACGCAGCCTCACGAGAGGGTTATGAATATGCCTTCGCCCACCCTGATGAGGCAATCGCTATCACGAAGAAAGCGCTTAAGGCCACCTTCAACAATGCGACTGAACTGGCAAAACTCGAGCTAGTTTCAACGCTGATGCTCGATACCAACGGCAAACTTGCTGACTGGTCATTGGATGCTGAGCGTGTAAAGGAGGTCGCAGGATATTTGAAAGATCAGGGACAGCTTAAAGATATGCCAAAACCGGAATCCATTTTCAAGAACATCTCAAAATAAAGACTGCCCCCCCATGATGATCTTATGCCAGGAAATTGAATTTGGTTACTTTGGCCAACCTGTGCTATCCAACGTTACGCTCAGCATCAAGCAGGCTGAGACACTTGCCATTCTCGGACGTTCTGGATGTGGTAAGACTACATTGTTACACCTGTTGTCGGGCATCCTTCATCCAACTGGTGGCATCATCCGATTCGAGAGACCGATCCACAATGGCTATGCCTTCGCTTTTCAGAACCCAGTTTTCTTTCCCTGGTTGACGGTCGAGCAAAACATTATTCACATTTGCCTCCAGAATCATGTTTCACCTGACCCAGAACGATTTCTCAAAGAATTTGGATTGGCTGGTGCGGAATCGAAATATCCATGGCAGCTTTCCGGAGGCATGCAGAGGCGCCTATCAATCGCAATGGCGTTATCACTTCAACGCCCGTTGCTGCTTCTGGATGAGCCCGGGAGCGGCTTGGACGATTGGACCAAAGAGACACTTCTAGATGTTTTGGATATAACACTTGAAGAAAGGAAAACTACTTGCGTCTTTACTTCGCACAGCCTGTTTGACGCCGTGTTCTTAGCTGATAGGATAATCTTGCTCGGGGCGTCTCCAGCGAAGGTCTTATTGGAATATCAGGTAAATCTTCCGCGACCGCGTTTGCGGATGGCGGATGCGTTTTCCCACCTGATGCATGAGGTCGAACAATTAAGAAGCGCCATGAGCCCTTACCGAGTGGACCCATGAAAACCGCCTTGAGATGGACTGCTACTATTAGCCTGGTGTTGCTGGCCTGGCAGGCAGTCTGTGTTTTGTTCAGCATTCCTCGTTACGTATTTCCGAGGCCCACCGAGGTGTTTGATTACGCCATGGTCAACGTAACGTTACTGGCGGTTGATTCGGTCGTGACGGGTATAGAAGCGTTTGCAGGTTTAACCATCGGAATTGTTGTTTCACTTCTGTCCGTGATCTTCGTATATTTCGTGCCGCATGCGGAAAGACTGTTTGCCATGAGTACCGCAACTGCACAGAGCATTCCTGTCCTCGTCGTAGCTCCGTTCCTGACGTTCTGGTTTGGCTCCGGAGTCGGCTCAAAGACCGCCGCAGCCGCGCTCGTATGCGTCTTCCCGCTCATTGGAGGATGGATAGCAGGTAAGAATTCAATATTACCAAACGAACAAATATTTGCAGACTCAGTTCTACCAACCCGATGGGCAAGGCTCTGGCATTTCATCTTGCCACGTTCCCTGCCAGGTTTTATCGCTGCGCTAAAAGTTGCAGCTCCGTTGAGCGTTCTCGGCGCCATGGTCGGTGAGTTTGTTGGCGCACGGCAGGGGCTTGGATTTCGCATCCTTACGGGTTCCTACTACCTACGAACTGAAGAAATGGTTTCCGGAGTTTTCTTGGCCTGTGTCATAAGCCTCTTGTTCTACCTAGCAGCACACATTATCGAGAAAAAATGGCTGTTTTGGCATGGTGCCAGTGCAAGATAAGGAAATGAGATGACCGACCAATCTACAAAGTCCCAAAACAAGGCGCCTACAATCACGTCTCCCAAAAAGAGCATACTGTGGGTTGTCTTGCTTTTGGTGGGCGGCGCATTGGTTCGTGTGATTTGGGATCTAATTGTTCAAAAGCTGAGCCTAGATGCGGACTTACTCAAAACAGTCCTTTTGTACATTCTACCCGGGATGATTCTTGTTTTTGGCTACCTCCTAATTGCCCTCCTAAACAATCAGTACGCGCTCATGCAATTAGGAAGAACAGAGTTATCTCATATCATCTGGAGCCAACTTACGGAAATATTTAATCGTGAGGGCAAAGACTTACTCAAAGATACGATTGTCCAGGGAGTCATCAATGATGCAGTGGGAGCTTCGAGTGGGAAGCCGCGCTACCACGAAATCACCCTATCCTTCTTAAAGATCTTGCATGAAGTTGATGAACAATTAGCGCCTGCCCTTGAGATTATCGCAAGAGATCATGTAAATAAATTGACCGAGGAACTAAAAACACTCCAGCACGATGATCTTGAGTATTCAATCAATGGCAAAGAGCAGGTCGATATTTCCCAATCGTTGGCGGATAGCGCCAAGTCGTTAATTGTGTTCTTTGATCCAAAGATTTACACTGACATTGATCAGAATTGGAGCGCTGCGTTTAGGCACTTCGTGTGTAACACACTCAACGACAAGAAAATTAGTAAGCGCCAGTATATCCTCTGTGAGGATACGAGCGATATTACCAATCCTGATTTAAACCCCCTCTTGAAGGCGTTCTCGAAACTTATGAAGGACGCTGGCTTTGAGGTTTATTTGGTACCTAAAAAGTCTCTTGACGAGGGCCACAACAAGAACTTCACTCGGCGACTGGAGATTTACGACTCCATATGCGTTCTCAAAGTACAAAGCCAGGGTAGATATGACCAAACGCAACCACTGTCAATAACGCTCACGACCGTTGATAAGGATCCGCAAGTTGACGCTGCGCTGAAGCTGCTCTCGAATCATGGGAAGAAAGTAGCTTGAAAGCAATAAAAGGTTGGCGTTATCGCCACCAACTTTTCTCCCGTTTTGATAACGGCATTGAATTTGACAAAGAGGGTTTTGAATCCTCCAAGTCTGAGTCTGTCGCTCTCTTCATTGCTAGGCACCTTCCTGGAAAGACCGTGCTTGATGCTTTTACGGGAATTGGCGGGTGCGCTATCGCGTTCGCCCGAGAAGGCAAGCACGTCATCTCGGTAGAGATCAATGATGAACGCTCGAGAATGGCTCAAAACAACGCGATGGTTTATGGAGTTGAGAGCCAGATAAACTTTGTCGTCGGAGACTTAATAAAACTATGGCGAAGGTTTGATTTCGATGCTGCGTATTTCGATCCATCGTGGGGCGGGTTAGGCTATGAAAACCTTGCGTCTCTGAACTTTTCTTCTTTCAAGCCGAATGTTCTACATCTTATCAAGAAGTTGACTGACCTGGGAAAGAGCGTGGCAATTACGCTTCCTCTTAACTTCGATCTGAACGAGCTTAAACGAATCAAAAAAGGTGCACATCTCTACTTCAACGAGCAATATGGTAAACCATACTGCATACACTGTATTTGGGTTGCCGCTCCTGAAATAATCGATGCACAAGACCAAGAAATGGATCGGGGCGCGGTCGCAAGAGCGCCTGATCACTCGCTCAACCGGGCACGCCAAAAGCAACGCATCGGCTGCGCGAGCCTTTGTGCCGCGACGCACCGCAGTTACGTCACGACGACAGCAGTCGAACTTTGATGATTTCGAAGTGCTGACCTTCGATTGCTACGGCACGTTGATCGATTGGGAGTCCGGGATCTGGGAGGCGCCGCGGCCGGTGTTTGACTGATCACCGTATTGACATGCCGGCCGACCAGGCCCGTGAACTCCAGGTCGCATTGGAATCCGAGGCCGCACGCATGGGCATTAGACGTCTTTCAGAGGTGGTCTCGCTTTTTTGGACACGAAATTGGGCCTGCGTAAGTGGATGAACTGCTCTATAGTAACGGCCATGAGGTCCATTGAAAGGAGCAGACGCCATGAAACGGTCACGCAGGAACCACTCATCGCAGTTCAACACTTAACGAAAGTACTTTTTCTGTCTAACCGGGTGGAGCCACTGCTATGATCCCTCTTCTGGTCCCCTCTTCGTGACTATGAACACCAGGCTGAATCAGAACTACCTGGGAACGGTTCGAATGGAGCCTGCCCCTCGATGGTGGAAGGAACCTTGTGCTCACGTCGAATGTTCGCTACACCAACTGGCCCCTTATATCGGCAAGATCAAGAGCAGCATTGCAGGTGATCTGATCGAGCAATACTCGAGGCGAGGCGACCTGGTTGTGGACCCATTTGCTGGTGCCGGCACGATTCCGTTGGAGGCAGTAATCCGCGGACGTCGCGCATTCGCTGCGGATATAAGCCCCTATGCGCGCATACTCTCGCAGGCGAAGCTCTCACCGCCACGAACCTTGCATGCTGCGCTTAACAGTGCCGAGAAAGCTTTATTGGAGGCCGAGGCCCTTCCACAACCAGACCTGCGTTCAGTCCCTCATTGGGTGCGACGGTTTTTTCACCCCGATACACTGCGCAGCGCACTACGCTTCGCAACGGTGGCTCGACAACCTGGCAACGAATTCCTAATGGCTTGTTTCCTCGGAATCCTCCACCACCAGCGTCCAGGCTTTCTCTCTTATCCCAGCAGTCATCTCGTGCCATATCTTCGCAGCAAGAAGTATTCCCGAATGAAGTTTCCCGAGATGTACGCATACCGCGAGTTGAAGCCCCGTTTGCTTGCCAAAGTGCACCGAACCTACAAGCGCTTCTCCAAGCTTTGCCGGGTAGGTGCGACTTTTTGCCAGAGCCCAGTAGAAGAGCTCGAACTGCCCCAGAGATTCGATGCTCTTATAACAAGCCCGCCCTATATGAACGCGCTGGATTATGGTCGAGATAACCGTCTCAGGCTGTGGTTTATTGACCCCAGTTTGGCGGAAAACGAGGACAACGATGTGACTCAACGGCGAAAGGCTTTCATAGAGGGAATCATGAGTCTCGCGACAAACTTGGAGAGTGGGCTTCACCGCGGAGGCTACTGTGTTTTCATTGTTGGTGAGGAGGTGAGGCGCAGCTTCAAAGCGCATCCGTCCGAAATAGTCGTTACGCTAATGAACCAAAAGGCGCCATCGCTGCGTCTCCGCAAAGTCATTACCGACGACATTCCAGACGTACGTCGAACTCGCCGGGAGTGCCGAGGTGTAAAGACAGAGCATTTCCTTATCTTCCAGCGAAACTAACGTGCGCGCGAATCTTCCTGATAGAAATTACTTCATCAATAAGGCGATTCCAAGTCGGCCCGATGTAACCGTTGTCGACTGGGTAAACAGCGGAAACAACGCCCACCTGTTTCGTGCACGCTCGCAAAGCCTAAAACGTGACCTCGCTTGCAAAATTATACCGCGTTCTAACCTGCTGCACGATTCTGAAGGAAATGAACTCTGGCGGGCGGAAGTCCATAAGGCAGATGCGCTACGGAGTCCGATAGTCGTCAAGTTCGAGGACATCCAAGAGTGGCGTGACGATGCCACAGGGATCGACTGCGCTGTTCTCATCTCTGAGTTTGTCGAAGGACCATGCCTCCGAGAGTTTTTAAAAAGGAGCCCTGACGTTATCACTGTGCCCCTAATCATGAATTGGTTGGGGACGATGCTCAATCTCTTTCACGAAATGGCCCTTCGTGAGGTTAGGCATGGCGACCTTCACGCTGGAAATATCTTGGTCGAAGACCGATCTTCATATGATCTACAAGGGCCTCGATATGTCTTCCGTGTTACAGACTTCGGAGTAGCGGAGGCAACAAGCGATCAACGGTTTAAAGATGATTACCAGCAACTTGCTGATATTCTTGCGCAGCTCTTGCAGTTGGTGAAGTATCCAGCGTGTAGCCCGAAGGATAAATTCATTTTCCACGCTCTTCGGAATAATTTCCTGGCTCGCCATCTCGTAGAAACGGACTTAACGCTGGATCCTTTGGCGAGACGACCACCCGAACTTTTCGAACGTCTAAAACAGTTGGATGACGATTTTGATCGTGCCGCCGCACAGGAATCAACTAGCTTGCTCAGCCCATTCGACTTTCTTAGTTGTGAGCAAATCGGAGAAGTTCCTGCGTTGCTTCGCGCTCTCTACTCAGAACGCTTTCTAGGGCTTGCCGAGATAGAAAGTCAGAATAATGTTGTTGTAACTGGGCCACGCGGTTGCGGAAAGACGACGGTTTTTCGAAGCCTTAGCCTCGATCATAAACTGCACATAGAGGAGGCCGTTCCTGATCAAATACGCTACCTTGGCGTTTACTATCGTTGTGATGATCTCTACTTTAGCTTCCCGCGCTATGCGGTTCCAACTCGTGACGCGGCACTCGATATTCCCATTCACTTCATTACAGCAACGCTGTTATCGAAGCTCTTGGATTCATTGGAGGCCTGGTCCAGGCATTATTTTACTGATGAATTCAGTTTGGTCGAGTCGAAAGTGTCCGAGATTCTATGGATGACCCTTGACATTACCCCACCTCAGTCACCGGGTTATGCAACGTTCAAGTCGCTCATAGCGAGTCTAAACAAGGAACGTTTGAAGGCAATGGAGCGTCACCGGTTTGCGAATGATCAGAAGCGTTCCATACGAAGATGCTTCGGACCTGAAGTTTTGGTCAAGGCGTGTGGGGTGTTGAGCAACTACCTTTCTTTTACTCGTAGACGACCGTTTTACTTCTTCATTGATGATTACTCTTCTCCAAAGGTTACCAAGCAATTGCAGACCAGCCTGAACCGGGTATTCATGCAGCGAACGCCTGTTTGCTTCTTCAAGCTCTCAACTGAGAGCCCGGTCTCGTTTGCAAAGGACGATATTGACGGCAAAATATACGTTGAGAACAGAGAGTTCATCCTCCACAATTTGGGGCTGGTCTATCTTCACGGTGAAGAGAGTCCGAAGCTAACGTTCATCGAAGATGTATTTCGGCGACGCCTTGCCGAGAGCAAGACCAATTTCCCCGCTCGAGAGTTGGTTGATCTTGTTGGGAGTAATCCTGCACAAAACAATAATGACTTGGCACGTCAGATTCGTGGAAACAAAAAACCTCTATTTTGGGGTAAGGAAACGCTTTGCAAGCTATGCAGCGGCGATATCCACTACCTAATTGGTTTGGTTGGAAACATGGTCAGGCTAAGTGGTGGACCTCAAGAACTGGTGAAGGCTGAGGGAGGATTCAGAATTTCCGAGAAGACTCAGAATAAAGCCATTCGGGAGGCCGCGGGTGGATTTCTCAAAAATCTGCGAGACATCCCGCAGAGCGGAGAGCAGCTCGTTGCCATCGTGGAGGCTTTTGGGAACGTATCGAACTCACATATGAAGTATCTCGATTCAAAGAACGAATCAGAAACTCCGCCAAAACAGGCAACACGCATCGAACCATACGAACCGTTTTCCCTGTCGAATCAGGCGCGACAGTATTACGATGAATTACTTCGATACTCGGTATTCATCGAGGACTTTCGTGGCAAGAGCCGCCGCGGTAATGTGGTTCCGCGTCTATACCTTCGGCGTTTTCTGATCCCTCACTTTAACCTCACGTTCAGCATGCGCGATTCGATTGAGCTTGAGCCGGATGAATTCGAAACATTCCTCTTACATCCGAAAAGCTTCGAGCAAAAGCTGAGATTAAAGAGCTCCGATGATGCAGACAGGTATGACAAACAGCAGGTCGACGCGGGAGACCAACTTCCTCTACAACTGGAGAGCCCTGCGGAATGAACTTTTTAGTCCGGACACCTGACGAAGTACTTGCAGCTATACAAAAACCAGAGCTGCAAACGGTCAAAGCGTTCACGCTTTATTCGGAAGACTGTCTTGTAGTATGTGCGGGCTTTGAGGAACGAGCGCTCGCGGTTTTGAAAAGTGCAGTGCTGAAGGGATCACCCTGTCATGTAGTACTGATACTCTACGAGCCCTTTATTCCAGAGAACAAGGCTGACGATATCCGAAGAATCTGCCAAGCAGCACACCTGCCGATTGCTGAATTAACCTACAACCGGCAAGAGCCAGCGGGATTTGGTAGCGTCCTGATAGATTCATTGTCTGCGTATCGCGGACGCATTTTTATAGATATATCGGGAATGTCGCGTCTTCTGATTGTTCAGACCCTTGTGGCACTCAGAAGGCGTCCCGAAGGATTTGCGAATTGTTTTGTCGCCTATGTAGAGGCGCAGCATTACCCACCGAGTGAGAAAGAAGCTAAGGCGAAACTGGCCAAGTCTGAGTCCGACCCAACTTTTTCAATTTTCTTTCTTTCTTCTGGGGTCTTTGGAGTTACCCTTGTTCCTGAGCTATCCTCCTACGCGCCCGCTGGAGTCCAGACTCGGCTCATAACATTTCCGGCTCTTGACGAACATCTGTTAACGGCACTCCGGGCTGAACTTCAGCCTTCACGATACACATTCATTGAGGGCGTCCCGCCCGGTTCTCATAATCAATGGCGACAGAAGGCAATCGCGCAGGTTAACCATCTTGACCAAATCCAGAATACTGAGAGGCACCAGATCAGCACGCTCGACTACCGAGAAACACTCGCTTGTCTACAGACACTCTATGCCAAGCACGGAGTAACCGAGCGGCTTCTCATTTCACCAACAGGAAGTAAGATGCAGGCGGTCGCGGTCGGCATTTTTCGTTCTTTCGTGGAGGACATTCAAATCGTATATCCCACCCCGCGCGGGTTTCAGATGCCAGAAAAATATACAGAAGGGATCGGAGAGATGCATCTGCTGCCCCTAGGGCCGCTTTCGATAATCTAGGTAGCAAGCCAGTTGCTCATCGCGGAGAAGTTTTCTATCGCGGTCCCTCTGTGTCAATATAGCAATGCTGGTTCTGTTGCACCGCAGTATGCAGCTTCGCATGTAATTCGGATGCCCCTCCGTCAGGGATGAAGGCTAGGACCCCGTTGATCGGCGCCGGCTCGAAGCGATCATTTGGAGGCCCCCTGAGAGCCGCACGTGAGGCTCCAGAGTGGAGATCATCAGCACTCGGGAGAACCCGAGTCTGCCATCGAGCCGGGTGTAGGTTACACCCCCGTAACCTGCACTCGGCTAGTTGAAGATGGTGTCGTGATAATGTCGGGGGCGTGAGTAGGCCAAGCGTCTGAGGGGTGTCCACTTCGCCTGTCGTTGGCTGGAGACTCGCAGAAGACCGTCGAGAGGCTGCAGCCTCGAGGGGCACGCAGTTGGATCTGTTGCGCCGCCACAGTCCCGGAAATAGGGGATGGTCAGTTCGAGGTGCCATAGGGCCACATATTGAGATCGAATTTCTGACGGGTTACCACTCTTTTCAAGTAGTTACGGATCATCTGTGTCATCGAGGCCTGTCGGTGATCCTGGATCTCCTCACTCATCCGGGACTTTAGCTGGCAAGTGCAAGGCCGCCATCGAAAGCTCGCGCCACGCAAATCCGGAAATATAACGCTTGGATTTCTCAAGAGAGCGGCTGCCGACCCATCTTCACTTACTCAACTGCACCACCAGCCCCTGCCTTTCGATGCACAATATCCATTGACAAGTGAAAATAGCCTTCCTACACTTCTGACCACCGAGTCGTTTTGACAATACAAATGGAATCCGCCGTGATAAAGCAAAAAGGACCCATGCCGGTGAGCAGACCGGGAGGACAGGGTGTGGCTGAGCAGTCCGCTCAGACTCAACTCTGGCAGGATGTCCCACTCGCTACGGATGGACAGGTCGCCTGCGCTGCCGAATCTGCGAGCCTCGTGAAGGTTCTTGACCGCAAGACTATTCAGGATGTTCTCTTCAGCGAAGGGCTGCTTGCCGTAAGGGCATCCCTGAGCGTAAGCACCCTCACTGAGCTTCAGGAGTCCCTCGTCAAGCAACTGGGCCAAAACAGCATGGAGACTCGCGTGCGTTATGCCCAGTCGATCATTCGATGGTTCTTCCCGGACGGGTTGGACGGTTTGGCGAGACGAGTCTGGGTCGCATACGGTGACGAGCGTATCGAAACGGACATCCTGCGATACCTCTACGTCACCGCCGAGCCTGTGATTGGAACGTGCGTCGCCGAGGCCCTGTATCCCCTCGAAAACGGGATGCAGATACCCTCCCAGTACTTCGACCAGTTCCTGAAAACATTCTTTGGCGAGGTCCCGCCACAGAAGACCAGGAAACGCCTCAAGTCGAACCTGATGAAGCTCGGGTTCCTCGACAGGGCGCGCGGCAAGCCGGATCGCCTGAAACCCGTCATCCCGGCCGGAACGTCCCTGCTCATTCTGCTGCATCACCTGTTCTCTCGGCAAGGAACTCGTACCGTCGAACTGCGCCGCCTCCTGGCCGACCCGTTCTGGAAGTTCCTCGGATACAAGTCGGAGGACGCGGTGCGTGCCGTCCTGCGCGAAGCCAACACTGCCGGTATCCTGGGCAAGTACGTCGTGGCGGACCAGCTTGAGCAGGTGACAACCAGCATGTCCGCCGATGAGTTTCTGACTCGTAAGGTGCATCTGTGAAGCGACCATCCGAACTGACGACAGTGGTCCGGCAACGGACGTGGGACAAGGACGTTGTCCTGTGGGTGGGAGCGGAAGCCGACCTGCTGGACGCGCTCGCACACGTCAAGATCGCAACCCTGGACCTGCTCGATCTGTTCGATGAGGCGAATCTGCCGACGGACGATGAGGAGATACGATCACACCTGACCCGTGAGCTGCGGGCGAGGTTGCGGGCAATCCCGACTGCGCCTGAAAACAGGACGGTCCTGATCGTGAAGTCCGTGGGCTTGCTCGCCCGCTACAACGTCGGCACCAGCGAGTTCTACAAGTGGTTCTGCGGCGACTTTGCCATGGTGCTGCTGCTGCTCGAAGCCATGCCGGAGAAGACCGAGTGGCCGGACGAGATTGTGTGCGACGGGAACCGACTGCTGAGCTACTTCAGTGAGCCAGATGTGGTGAAGCACGTATTTGCGGGGAAAGGATGAGACGATGAGCGCGTCTTTGCGTGAGCTGTCCAGGATCATCACCGTCAAACCGGAACCGGAGACGACGCCTTCCTTGCCTCAGTTGATCCAGAAGGACAAGGCGTGCCAGACCGTGTCCCAGTATTACTTCACCCCATCCCTCCGCAGTCATTTCAAGAAGGTCTTTGAATGCGTCATCAACCGCAAGGGACAAGGGTTCTGGGTGCAGGCGGAATACGGCGCGGGGAAAACCCATTTTCTTGGTGCTCTCATGGACTTGCTGGTCTGGCCGGAGAGTTGGACATCCCTCGCCGACGAGGAGATCAGGAAGGATTACGCCGGGGCACTGTCCAAAACGAAACTCTTCCCCGTCGCGTTCTCCCTGCGCGGGATGGGGGAATCGAGCGAGACGGACAGCCTGATGCGGATCTTTGAGGAACAGATTAGGGAAAGCATCGCGGCCTTTGCCCCGACCATCAAAGACAAGGTGCTCCTCACGTCCCCCGAGATTGCCGACAACTGGTACGCGAAGGACACCACAGAACCCGAAAAGGCCGGTGTGCGCTTCCATTTTGAACAAGAGCACAAATGCAGCCCGGAACAGTTCCGATCCAAGTACGGCGTGAAGAAATTCGGGCAGGAACTGGTCAGGTCGAAGCTGCCGGAAGGCCGATTGCGGGGGAAATTCAAGGAACGGTTCTCGCTGATCTATGAGCAGATCACCAAGCTGGGCGGCTATGACGGCATCGTCTTTGTCATCGACGAGTTCCGATCCTGGCAGGATCGTCACATCCCCGGCACAGCGGCGTATGCCGAGGATGAAGAGATTCTGGAGACGCTGGCCTATGTCCTGCCGACCCAGCATCACAACATCCTGACGGTGATCGCCAGTCAGGGGGACATGCCGCAGAAACTGTCCGGCGGCGGCGAAGGAGACCGGTTCATTCCGCTGTACCTGCTGTCCGGCAAAGACAAGGACGACTTCGGACGGATCGTGTCCTTCAGATGCCGTGATCTGCTCAAAGGCGCCGGTACGGACATCAAGGACTATTACGATTACTGTCGCAAGGAATACCGGTTCATCAAGCAGTTCAACATCTCGCTGGACTACTTTACGGCGATCTTCCCGTTCCAGCCCCGCTGTTTCGACGTGCTGAGACGCCTCACCCAGAATGCCGAGAAGCACAATCTGCCCACCGCACGGTCGGCCATCCGCATGGCGTGGCAGGTCCTGTCCGAGCCGCAACAACTCAAGACCAAGCGGCTGATGGTGCTCTCCGATCTGATTCGTACGGACGAGCTCCAGAAGGGACTGAATCACGAGCACTACAGGGATGGATACCAGAATCTTCAGGCTGCCATCGACCAGCTTCCGGATCTGTCCCTGGCGGAAGACGAAAGCGCGCACGCCCGTCATATCCTCGAAACCCTGTTTCTCTGGGCTGTCAGCTTGCCGGACAACCAGCGAGATGGACTCACCCCCCAGGAAGTGGCCGAAGCCTCGTGGCTGTCCGACGATGCCATCGGCGCCACGGCCCTCGCCGACCAACTCCTGAACAAACTGGTGCAGAGCGGCTTCCCGATCCGCCAGGAGAAGAAGACGAAGGACAGCAAGGAAGTCACCGTCTACTCCTACGAGACCACGGCGGCTCAGGCCAACCCCGTGAGGCTCTTCGCTCCCCTCAAGAAGAAGGCGAAGGAGGACGTAAAGGGCCAGGACGCCAAGTGGATCGAATCCCTATTCTGGCAACTGCCCGACATCACGCCCGAAGCCCAGGCCGAACTGGGCGTCAATGGCGGCATCCTGTACACATTCCAGCCGCCCGATCCGCGCACCTTCCAGGACAGGCAGGAAGGCAAGCCGCCCGCTTACCAGTTCCCTCACCGCTCCGGAGCTTCCACGAGACAGGTCCACAAGGTTCAGTACACCGGCGAAGTCGTCGTCGCGAATGTCTGGCGCGACGAATTCGGGGAGGAGATCAAGAATGTCGACCAACACTTCCGCCTGGTCTACATGGCGACGCTACCAGACAAGAATGACGACGCGATCACCGGCGCCCTCAAGGATGCCCGGGTCGCCGTCTGCCGCCCGACGGCCCTGTCCGAGGAGACCCGCGATGCGCTGGCCGACATGATTGCCGCCGAACAGATGAAGAGGAATTGCCAGGCCCCCAGCCAGAGCACCCTTCGCGAGTATGCGGAAGGCAAGCGCCGTGATGCCGTGAAAGCCATCCTGAAATGCCAGCAGGACGAATTCCGTCGCGGCAAGATCATCACGCAGAAGAGCTACGCCATCCCCGCGCTGGAGGTGTTCAAGTCGGCCAAGGATCGAGAAGAAGACCTGGCCGGTCGTTTGCTGGAGAAGTCCTACGATACGCCGCTCTTCACCGCCAAGGAACTGAAGAAGGAATTCACCGATGCGGACGCGCGCAAGCTTTACGGGGGGCTGTTCGGCAAGGAACCGGCCAAGGCCGAGAAGGACGCTATCCTGAATTTCGGGGTCGGCATGGAACTGGTCGTCAAGTCGCACCCGACCGAATTCAAGCCAGATAGCTCACAGGCGTTGGCGAAAATCCGCGAGCACATCGAGGGACGTGACGAAGTGCCGGTTTCGGACATCAAGTCGAGCTTCTGTCGCGCCCCCTATGCGCTTACGGAAGCGATGGTGACGCTGTACCTGCTGTCTCTGGTCAGGACCGGTGGACACGAGATCGCGGTGAACCCCAATGCGAAGGTCGAACTGGTCAACGGCAAACCGCTGCCGGGCAACAGGCTGACGGCGCACACATTGACACTCTGCGAGTGGAACGCCAAGTTGGACAAGGCGATGCTTGGCGCCCGTCTAGTGCTGTCGGTACGAAAGGGCTGGAACGACGTACTGCCCTACGCTCGCATGCTCGACGACACCCTCAAGCCCGCCAAGACGCCCGATGAGGAGTTGGAGCGGAACACCCAGTTGCTCGCCGTGCTGGCCAAGCTGAAGGTGGAGATTCCCGAGGTCGAGAAAGGAACCGACGGCCTTGCCGCCAAACTGGGAGGTACCGTTCCCAAGCCGATGTCCGTGGTTTTTGCCCGGCTGACCGGCCTCACCGCCAGCAGCAGCTACCAGGAGTTCGATGCCGCCGTGCGGGAAAGCTACGCCACCAAGGATGCATTTGCCGACGCGCACGCCCAGTACGAGAAGGCGAGGCGGCTCAGGGATCGAGCCTTCGAGGTCGGTGAGGCATATGACTACCTGAGCGGCGCGTGTGCGATCGACGCAGCAGTCGAGTTCGACCGGAATAGTCTCATCGCGCTGATCACGTTCGACAACCTGCTCGACAATCCCAGCTTGATTAGCGCGCGCATCGATGGCTTCGAGCAGTGGAAGAGACGGTACGTCCATGCCTATCGCAAGGCTCATCGCGACTACTACGACGGCCTCAACGCGATTGCCAAGCGCATTGAGGCGCTGAGACCACGGGTTATCGCCATGAACCGGCTCAACAGCATTCTTGAACTCGGCCCGCCACCGGCATCCACCGTGAATGCCGGCAGCGACCTTAAGCAGTTGGAGTCGGCCACATGGGTCTGCCTTGATGCGGCTGAGCCGGACGTGGCCGGTTCACACGCGCTGTGCCACAAGTGCCGATGGACCCTGCAGTGCGTGCTGCCCCAGAAGGACTATGAACGCCTCGATCAGTCCGTGAGTCAGGGGTTGGCCGACCGGATCCAGCGGCTCAGGGATACGTCCATCGCGGTCATCCTCAAGAAAGCGGCGGACGACAGCCGGCGGGCTGACCTCACGCACCTTATCGAGATCATCCAGATCGCCAATGCGGACAAGTTGGTCGAGGTTATCACCGATGATCTGGTCGCCTTTCTGCGGCGGCTCCTCCAGGAGGCGAACATCGTTCAGGAGTCCGTGGAACTTGGACCGATCATCCGGCAGATCGGGGCGATAGAAGAGGATCGGGTTGATGAGGCGATGTCGAAACTGACGGCGCTGCTGACGAAGGCCGTCAAGGACGCAAAGGCCAAGCACGGCCCAAGCAAGCGGGTGCGAGTGTTCCTGCGGATCGACGCCGGCGAACACGGAGGACACGCTTGATGTTCGATCCCGCAGAACAGGAAAAGGCGCTCGAGGAGTTTCTGGCCAAGCACGTTCATCCGTATGACCCGGAGACGGATGATTATGACTGTCCGCCTTTTGCCGCCGACATCAAAGAGGGCAAGAACGACCCCATCTACAACGCCCACTCATACCACACGAAGGTTCCGCCTCGAAGCATCATCCCGTATATCCTGCACTACACGCGCCCCGGCGACCTGATCCTAGATCCGTTCAGCGGTTCCGGCATGACCGGCGTGGCGGCGCAGATGTGTGCCAACCCACCCGCCGACATCCTTGAGCAGTTCCCCGAACTCAAGGACCGCGTTGGTCCTCGTGCCTGCATCCTCAATGATCTCTCGCCCGCGGCCTGCCATATCGCCTACAACTACAACACACCGGTTGATGTTGACGCCCTCAAGCGCGAGTTCGAGCGGATCAAGGAGGCGGTCAAGGAGGAATTCGACTGGCTCTACGGCACCGAGCACTACGAGCCGGCGGTTGGCCTCTACGACCCAGCCAATGCTGACGTGGCAAGCCGCCTCAAGAACCCACCGGCGGCGACAGCAGCATCTTCCCAGCGCGGCCAAATGCTGATGGAGGGACATGCCGGCTATGGCGCCCGAGACTGGGAGTTACTCACCAAGCCAGAGGTCGAGGGTAGGCTTGGCTATCCGGTGACGGAACTGCCGCGTGGCGATAGTTGGGATAAGCTTGATGTGGCAGAGGTCACGCATTGGGTCTGCATCCCGGCTACGATTCAGTACACCATCTGGTCGGACGTTTACCGCTGTGAAGGCTTCGTTACCATCGAAGAACCCACCGGCAAAGTCAGTAAAAGGGGGAAGAATGCAGGTAAGCCCATCCTGAGAAGGAAGCGTGTCGCAAGAGGCTGCGGACGCGACATCGTCCTATGGGATGCGGCGATGGACAAAGACACGAATAAGGCAGCCGAAGTTTTTTCTTGCCCACACTGTCACGAAAAGTGGGTTAAGAAGCAACTGACTCTTCTGAAGCCTAAAGCCATCGTTTCGGACTATGAGTTTGTCGGGCTCCGTATGCGGCGGAGTCAGCGGGTCGAAGTAGCTACACTGCGAACGACTCGCAGGTTCACTGCGAAGGAGTCGCAGTTGGTCTCGGACCTTGCCTGGCGCCAACTGCCTTACTGGCATCCACAGGATGAAGTGGACAACGGACGCGAGATGCTTCGGCATGGTCTGCTGAAACGGGGCATCCAGACTATCAGCGATTTCTACACGAGGAGAAACCTGTGGGCGATGGCGCGACTGTGGAAGGAGATAGAATCCGAGCCGAACAAGCGTGTTCGCCAGTTCTTGCGGTTCGCATTTACGAGCATCGTCCCCTATGTGTCTCTAAAGCAGAGTTACGGTGGGGGCGGCGGCGGACTCAGTTCGACTCTCTACATCGCCTCACTCACATCAGAGAAGAACGTCGCTGAGGTCTTTAGACGAAAGGCCGACAGCCTGCTCAAGAGTCTTCTCAGCTTCAACGCTCTTGCCAGTACGACGGATGCGTGCGTCGTGCTTGGTTCTGCCGATAACTTGCCAGTGGTTGATGAATCCGTTGATTACATCTTTACTGACCCGCCGTTTGGCTCGAACATCTACTACGCAGACTGTTCGCTGCTTTGGGAAACTTGGCTGGGTCGAATCACAGACGAGTCCAAAGAAATGGTCGTCAGCGACCGCAGGATCAACGGTCCATTTAAAACCCTCGAAGACTACACGAGAATGATGGAAACAGCTTTCGGGGAGATGTTCCGTATGCTCAAACCAGGCCGGTGGGCTACAGTTGAGTTCAGCAATTCTGATGGGCGTGTATTCAATGCTATCAAACAGGCGGTACGGAGTGTTGGGTTTGAGATTGTCAACATGTTGGTTCTGGAAAAAACGCAAAAATCATTCAAACAGGTGAAGGGGGTAAAGGGCGAAGAAGACGTGGTGGATAAAGACGTTTTGTTCAACCTTTACAAACCCGTCGTGGCTCGTTCCCAGACCAGTGCGGCAGACCATGACCTTGAGCATCAGGTTGCCGATGCCGTGCGCCGACATCTCCAGTCCTTGCCGGAGCGGATTAAGGCCGAACCTGGCAAATACAGCGACGAGCACCGCGCCACCGCAACCATTCACATTATGTTGATGAACACGCTCATCCCGCGTGGCGTGGATGTCCAGCGACTGAACTTGCCGTTCATTGAGCGTGTCTGCGCCCGCTACTTCCGCAAGGTAGGCCAGCATTGGTATCTGCGCGGCGAGGCTGTGGGCGTCAACGGCGGAGACCTTATACAGGAAGAGGTCGCCATCAAGGATGAGCTGACCGCCATTGCATGGTTGCGGCAGAAACTGGAGTTGCGCCCTGCGCTCATCGGCGAACTCAAGCCGCTCTGGATGAAGGCTACGGGGCTACTGCCGGCATCGGTATCCCAAAGTTTGGTGCTGGAAGACCTTTTAAACTCGAACTTCTGGCGAGATGAGGGAACGAATCGCTGGCGTGAGCCGACGGCGGCGGAGCGGAATCGGATGAACGATGATAAGTCCATTCGTATCCTGCACGATGCGGAACGATATGTGGCCGGGAGCCTCCGCAGGCAGACGACCGATGCCGAGCGTTGCGGGTGGATTGACACGCTCTTCCAGATGTGCCGGGCACTGGAGGACAACGACGCCCACGTGCTGCCGTCCATAAGGGATCTGGCCCCCGACGAGGGGTATCGGGTGATCGGACGCCTGTTCCATGGCATTCTGAGGGACAGAGTCCCCAAGGACGTATACTCGCGGGCGGCGAAGCAGGCAGCGGTTGCCTCGCAACGGATTGTCAAGGACGTGGGAGACAAGGCGGAGAAGGCCAAGGCAAGACGTCGCAAGGAAGAAGGGCCTACACTCTTCGATTTGTGAGAGACCTGGAAAAACAACAAATGAAAAAGACTATGCCGACAGCGGTTCCTCAAGAGAGCGACACCGTCGAGTGGAAGAAGTCGCTGGGGGAATGGAAGGAGATTGTCGAAACCTGTGCGGCATTGGCCTCCGCGGATGGCGGGCGCATCTGGATCGGCGTCGCCCCCGATGGGCAGACGGTCGGCGTTCAGGTCGGCAAGGGCACGATGGAAGGTCTGGCCAACAAGATCGCCCAGAACACCAGCCCGCGGCAGACGCCGGTCATTTCAAGGGTGGCCCGCGGCGAGAAGACCTTGATTATCGTGAACGTAACCGAAAGTCCCGCTAAACCGGTATATGCCTTCGACCGTCCTTATCGTCGATCGGGTTGTACCAATCAGCGGCTCTCCACGGAAGAGGCCATGCATTTGTTCATGGCCAGTCGCGCCATTACTTGGGACTACACGCTTCCTGACGACGCGAGTATGGCGGACATCGACCCGGCCGTCGTGCGGCGTTTCCTGAAGGTAGCGAAGGCGGAGCGGCAGTGGGATGTGAGCAGTGACACCCCAGCGGAACAAGTGCTTCGGCAATTGGGACTGATTCGCGACAATAGGTTGACGGTGGCGGCCGTGCTTTTGTTCGGGCGCAATCCCCAGCGTCTCATGACCCAGGCTATGCTTAGGTGTGCTCGCTTCAAGGGCACAAATGAGGTCCATTTTCTGGATATGAAAGTCATCCAGGGCAACATTATCGAGCAGGTCGAGGAGGCCATGGCTTTTGTTCGCCGCAATACGCGGATGGCTGTGGAGATCAAAGGACTCCAACGTGAGGAGAACTGGGAGTACCCGCTGGACGCCTTGCGGGAGGCCATCGTCAATGCGGTTTGTCACCGCGACTATGCAAGCAGCGCCAACGTGCAGGTGCGCATCTTCGACGACCGACTGGATGTATGGAACCCAGGCGGGCTTCCCGAAGGAATGACCGTAAACGATCTTCGCGGAGTTCACGAGTCCAAGCCCCGCAACCGACTCGTCGCGAACGCATTCTTTCTAATCAAGTATGTGGAGCAATTCGGCACGGGTACTGGCCGAATCATCGCTGACTGTCTGGGTCACGGTCTGCCCGAACCGGAGTTCGAGTCGCGTCCGGACCGATTCCGGGCAATCTTTCGGCCGAGGGCAATCACCGAGTCCACGAAGACGGATGCCGAACTAAACGACCGGCAGCGAAGCGCTCTGGCTTATATTCAGAAACACGGTCACATCACCCGCAGTCGGTATGAGGCGGAGTTGGGTGTGCCCATGCGCACTGCCAACAGGGAACTCAAGGACCTCGTTGTCAAGGGGGTCGTGCTTCGGCATGGCGCCGGGAGGAGTTTCCGATACGTTCTGGCGGGGGTCGGTGGCAAGCAAGTGGCAAGCAATGGCAAGCAAGTGGCGAGCGACAGGAAGGTTCCTTCTTGAGGGTGGGTTGCGATGGTCCTGACACCGACACAGTTCTTCCTGCAATGGCTGGGTCAGCGTCCCCTTGACGCCCGCGTAGCCGTCGCCGTGGATTCCGACCGCCTGATCGCGGACGCTGGGCTCCTCGGAAAACCGACGTTGCCGGACACCACGGGGCGGGCCTGGCAGGTTGTCGTGTACTGTGGCGACGACCTGGCGTTCCGGCTCCGCTTCCGCAAGGTCGCTTCAGCCGCTCACGTCCTTGTCATACTCGCACGCGGGACTCATCCGTCGGGAAAGATGAACGGCAGCTACATCGCCGACATTCTGGCGCGGAACGAGGCAGGCACGCCGCTCAATCTGTCCGTTCCGGCCTTCTTTAGCCGCATCTGCCCGAAAATCAACTTCCCCGTTGCCGAGATGCGACGGTACAAGGATGCCCTGCTGGATCGCCTCGACAACGTCTCCACGGCAACGACCAAGATCATCGATCGGTGGGGGCGACCGGACGACTGGGGGCGGGGGCAGGTGGCCGCCCTGGTGTTGCTGGCTCACCACCCCCACATGACACTGAAGGAACTCTGGCCGGACGAAACCGATGCCGGGGAGTTCATGGTTCACATGCTCAGGCTGCTGATCGGACATCCGGCTCTCGCCGAGCCGCGCGGTGTCCTGAACGAGATGATCGCGGACGCGGCCCGTCCGCAGGTCAAAGAGCACTTGTATTGGTTGAAGATGCCCCTTGAGCAGATCGCGGCCTTTCTGGTGCTGCGCCACTTCGCCGATGCCGTCGGCTTGCAAAACCCGGCGACCCAGTTAGCCGGGCTTCACATCTTTGCCCCGGAGACCCCGGTAGCCGAGATGGAGAAGCAGGCTGGGATGCTGATTGGGTGCGTCTCGACTGATGCGAGGCTCTGGCCGGCGATCCAGCGTCATGCTGAAGCATTCCTTCCGCCCAAACTGGTTCGGAGAGTTCTCGATCTTGCTGCTCCGGCGGGAAAAACGCCCGTCGAGCGGATCACGGGCATCCTCCAGAAACCCCTGGTGCCCGTCGTCCTCCATGAGGCATTGAGGGAGGCGTTCCTCATGTTCTTCGCCGATCCTTCAGTCGCGCAGACCGGAATGCTTGGCGGCCTGGCCAAACAGTCGATGCTGAGGGCATCGCAAGACGACGACTCGGACCGATCACGGCAGTCCCGTATGGGAATGCAATGCCTGACCATTCTGGAACAGATCGAGAACCGTCTTGCGACGCGCCTTCCGACATTCCCGCACGCTGATGCCCTGCTGGACTGGTATCTGGAGAACGGCTACCACACGCTGGAATTGCAGTTGTCGCAGGTATTCCATTTTCTGGAGGGCTTCGAGGATTCGGAAGTGACTCAGGCAGGGCAGCAGTACCTGTTCGGTGGGCAGGACGATGTCGGTCCGTCGGCCGAGTCCCTGAAAGGTAGACTGGTCGGTCGTCTGGATGCCTTGGATCAGGCGCTGGCAGGCTTTGTGCGAGCCGATCCTGCCGCATTCGCACAGAGTCCTCGGAGTGCACTGCATCTTCTCCGGGACCGTCTCAAGGCGGATGTGGGCCGAATTGGACTCGGGCAAGATACCGGCAGGGTGTGGATTCTGGTCTTTGACGGGATGCGGTTCGACACGTGGGATACCGTCGTTCAACCCATCCTTGCCGAGCATTTCGAGGTCAAGGGGCAGGCCTGCTTCTGCGCACTGCCGAGCTACACCCAGGTGGCGCGGACAAGCCTGCTTGCCGGATGTCTGCCGCAGAACTGGAAAGGTTACAAGGGTACGCCGACCTCCGACGAGTCAACGCTGGTAGCCCGCAATCTGGGGCTGACGGCGCAGGAGGCCAAGACCAAGCTCCGATTTCTGACAGAGGCGGATACCGGCAAAGCCAGAATGATGCTGGGTTTCGAGGATCAACATGCCGCCCCCCTGAACGTCCTCATCTACCCCGTGTCCGACGAGTGCCACGATTTCCGCGGGGATCTTGCCGCGTTCAACAACACGATCCGAATGGCGATACTCGGAGACAAGAAGCAGGGCGTGCGGGGAATCCTGGACGACCTACTTAGAAGGATTCGACCCGAAGACACCGTGATGGTCGTATCCGATCATGGGTTTACGGAACTGCTCGGCACCCATGGGGTCCTGGTGACTCAGTCCGAGGCGGCTGCAAACGGACGGGACTTGCAGGCCGATGTCCGTTGGCGGTACGCGCTCGGCTTTCGCCCGAAGGGATTTCCCGGGGCCGTGCCGATCACGGCAGGAACGGAGCAGTACGACGTGGCCGTCGGATGGAAGTGGTTCCGGCGGGAAACTGCGAAGGTCGCGCCGCGATACAGTCACGGCGGTCTCTCGCTGGCAGAGATGGTTGTTCCGGGGTTCACACTACGACGGGTCACTGAGAAGGCCGCCCGGATGGAACTCGAGGGGTTGCCGGTATCTGCAATCGCCGTTCGTGAAGACGATTCGGTTGAACTGGCATTTGCGATCCGCAATTCGGGTAATGTCGCGGCTTCTTTCGAGCTGAGGGTCCGAACCAACCTGAGCGAGGATGTGCTCATTCAGGATGCAACGTTACCTCCTGGCGGCTCATTCCCGGTACGCTGTACTGTCGTGGGCCGATACCGCGAGACCCTATCGCGTGACATGGATCAGCAAGGTACCCTGATGGCTGTTTCAGTTCGGCTCCGGCATACCGATCTCTCAGGCAACTGGCGGGACGCGATAGGCGGAATCGAAACGGTGTCGGTGGTTGTGCAGCCGAAACAGACCAAACTGGATACGGACGCCCTCAAGGGATTTGACGACATAAACTGACGAGGACTGTGCATGAGCGAGCATACTGAACAGACCACACCGATTGCGGACACCGGGCAGGATACCCTCTCCCAGATGGCGATAGGCCTCCCGGATGATCCGCTGAACCGGAAGATCATTGGCCATCTGGCAGATCGAGTCATCCTCAAGCCTCTGACCAGGTGGAATGAGGCATACAAGGAGTTTCCCCGGTACGTGATGGAGTACCTGGTGAGCAGGTACGTGGACGCGCACGCCCCGGTCGACGGGCAACGCAAGATCGACAAGATTCTCTCCGAGCACTACTCCGAGAGCGCCAAGAAGGAGCTGATCAAGAGCCGGATCAAGGAACAGGGGCAGTACACGCTGCTGGGTCAACTCGCAGTCCGGCTCGACCAGGCGAAGGACCACTACTGGGCCGACGTTCCCGCTCTGGGGGATAATACGGTCCGGGTTTCCGGCAAGATATTGGAGCAGTATGCCGACGTGCTCCTGACCAGTGGCGCCTGGGGCACGATGGAAATCGAGTACGACGCCACGTATGAGATCAAGGGCAGGAAGTATCCATTCTACATCCGTGTATTCTCCCCGCTCCAGTACACCCGGCTCAGCCTGGACGATTTCATCTCTAAAAGACCATTTTTCACCGATGACGAGTGGATTGACCTCCTGGTGCAGTCCATCGGCTTCAATCCGGTCCGTTTCGACCGTCGGACGAAGATGCTGATGCTCCTCCGGTTGGTGCCGTTCGTCGAATCCAACTACAACCTGATCGAACTGGGGCCGCGGGAGACGGGCAAGACCTACACCTTCCGCAATACATCCAACCGCTCATTCGTCGTGTCAGGGGGCAAGGCGACGCCGGCCACGCTCTTTTACAACAAGGGAACCCGCAAGCTGGGCGTCATTGGCCTCAAGCACGTCGTGTTCTTCGACGAAATCGCCAACACCCGCTTTGATGAGGCCGAGTCCAGCATCAGCGTCCTGAAAGACTATATGCAGACCGGAAAGTTCAGCCGGGGAGACCAGGAGTTCTCTGCTCAGTGCTCGATTGTGCTGGGTGGGAACATCGACACCGATCTGGAGAGGAAACAGGCAGACTCCACGTACAGGCATCTCTTCGAGGTCCTACCGGCGGAATTGCAGGACGCCGCATTCCTGGACCGCATCCATGCCTATTTGCCGGGCTGGGAGATGCCCAAGATCCGTCCGGAGAACTACGCCACGGGTTACGGATTCCTGACCGACTACATGGCCGAGATATTCGCTGAACTCCGGCGGCGGAATTTTCAGACCCACGTTTCCGCCTGCGTCAACATGAAGGGCATGACCGGGCGCAACCAGGATGCCATCAAGAAGACCGCCGCCGGCCTACTCAAACTGATCTACCCGCACCGCACTCCCGAGTCTATGACCCGTGACGAGATCGCCCCGCTCATCGACTTTTCCGTGGAAATGCGGAAACGGGTCATCGACCAACTGGCCGTCATGAAACCCGAGGAGTTCCGGGGCGTGGATTTCCATTCCTGGGAGATCGTGTGCCCGTCGGTGGCACGGTAACCCGTTACGCGGACGAAGGGTGGATGTTCCCCCTCAGGTTTCTACATCGATCGCCGGTCCGGGTTGAGAAAGAGAGGGGCCATCTCCACGACTCCGTATTGTAGAAGCCGATCGAGAGACTGCGTTGTGGGTCGGAATCTTCACGTCGGCAAGCCCGCCTATCGTGGGAGAGATAGCTCACCAACGCTGCCGGGTATGCCGGTCAGAATCATCTTGACCGATAGGGCTACGTGCGAGATATTACAAGCAAGCGTCGTTGCAAAGGTGAGTCAACCGAGGAGATCGACTGCTGGTATGGGTCGGCTTCTCAAGCGACTCACTTGACAGTGATGCTTACGGGATTCCAATGCAGGCTTTTGCCATCGCACAACGCGACGGGTAACACAGGAATATGAAGCTCGAAGATCGGATTACAATTACTCCAGGCGTTCGTGGAGGGAAGCCCTGTATTCGAGGGACACGCATTACCGTATATGACATCCTCGAATACCTCGCAGGGGGGATGACCGAGTCGCAGATTCTTGCGGACTTTCCCAGTCTGACGCAAGAAGACATCCGCGCGTGTCTCGTTTTTGCCGCTGCCCGCGAGCGTAGGTTAGCGGTTCCTCCAGCGGCGTGAAGCTTCTGTTCGACGAGAATCTCAGTCCCCGGCTAGTTGATCTGCTCCAGCCTCAGTTTCCTACCAGCGAACATGTTGAGTCCGCAGGGATGCGTGGCAGCCCAGATATTCGTATCTGGCAGTACGCCAAAGATCATGGACTTACGATCGTCTCGAAGGACAACGACTTCCGGCAGCTCTCCTTCCTCTATGGTCCACCCCCTAAGGTCGTCTGGTTATCCGTGGGAAACGCTGGGACCGAGATCATCGCGCGCTTACTTTGTGCCCGCGTTGATGCCCTGCGGGAGTTTCTCGCATCGCCCGAAGCGGGGCTGTTCGTACTCGAGATATTTCCGGAGAAGATATAACTCCGGCCTCCATTCAGTATTCGGATGCACGGGTAGAGACTCTGTGGTGCGGGTGTCGGGCTATCCTGAACACCAGGAGCGCTCGATCGTGAACGCGAGGATCGGAGCATCGTGAACACGTAGATACCCCCCCGGCGCGTCTTTCTTCGTAGTGGGCGGTCTGAAGGTTGCCTACGACGTGCTGTTGTATCGCAGTTTTCGGGGCTCAAGCCGCCTGAGGAGTGAGCACGCTTCCGTATCGTAACAGGCCGAGACCACAATGGGTCCCTCCGGACTTTGTCATTCCAGGACGGGGCAGCGGCTGGGCAGCCTGATAGCCGTCATGGGTGTCTCATCCGGCCATGGGCAGTCGGCGAGGGCTTCGACTAGACGAGGCTCGATCCGCCAGACGGTCTTCGCATCGCGATAGGCGGCCCAGACCAGCAAGTCCTGGGCCATGGCGATCTGCTCCAGTGTCGAGAGGCCAGGTTGTGTCACGGCCAGCCAGTTGAGCAGCAGGCCACCTGGGCAAACGACCTGGGGTGGGAGACGCGAAAAAGAGTGGAGTCAAGCCTGTTGTTGACTTATCTCAGATTGCAGGGACAGTGTACTCAATTCAGAGGTTGGAAGTCCCGGAACAAGCCAGGGAGATTGCCGCCTGACTTCTTTTTGCACACCTCTTGATAAGACCTCCCCGGAAGAGCCGATTTATTGAACTTGCCAAATATATAATAACTTATATAATGTATGTGTGACTATGAAACCTCTTAGATTTTTGGGATCGAGTCTGGACGATTTGCGAAATTTTCCGGATGAAGCGCGCCGGGCCGCAGGCTTCGAGCTCCGCGCGGTTCAACACGGACTAGAACCGAGTGATTGGAAACCCTTACCCGTCATCGGCCCAGGCGTGCAAGAAATCCGCATCCAGGTTTTGGGTGAGTGGCGGGTTATCTATATCGCCACGCGTCGCGATGCGGTGTATGTGCTCCATGCATTTCAAAAGAAGACCCGGAGAACGAGCCGGCATGATATTGATTTCGCTCGGCAGCGGTACAGACAGATTGGAGGGAACTGATGAGTGAGACTGTTGTTCATGCTTCTGGAAACGTATTCATTGACCTCGGGTATCCCCCGGATGAGGCCGCAATTCTTCAAATGCGCGCCGATCTTATGGCTGATCTCCGAAAATGGATCAAGGCCAAGAGGCTCACGCAGTCTAAGGCTGCGGAAATCCTGGGCGTTAGCCAATCCAGGGTTTCAGACTTGATCAGAAGCAAATGGGAACGATTTAGCCTCGAGATGCTTATCACCCTCGCAACAAGGGCTGGGATGCATGTAACCCTCAAGAAGGCGGCATAGTGACCGGTCGGCGAGATAGGTCACAAAAACGTCCGGGGACATGGGTTACACCTTGTGGCGGCTCAAGATGTCGCAGACGGTAGACCGAAACTCGTCGAGTGTGGAGCCGATGGCTCCCTTCTGTCGGATGCGCTTGCGCAGTATTCGATCTCTCTCATCCTCCTGCGGGCTAGAGCCAAGTCCTCCTGTGGGGTGCTTTGGGTCTTTTTGACAAAGGTCGTTTTTGACAACGCAAAAAGAACCCACCGTGATAAAGCAAAAAGGACCCACCCCTGTTTAGTGGTTATAGGGGTAGTCTGGCCTGTGGTGAGAGCGTGTTGATCTTATGGCGTTGCATTCCTTGCTGCCCCGCAGTCGGGGCGACTGGGGGGTGTGAATATTCCTGGAGATGGACCTGACGCCAGGCGAGTCCGGAGACGGGAAGCGAGGAACGGCTCGGCACATCGCGTGTCATGGATGGCCTAGACGGGACAGATCCGCCAGCCACTGCTCATCCTCGACAGATAGATGGACTTGCTGCCACATCTATCGGTGCCCACGAAGATACATAGCGGGTGGAAGAATCAGCACCCCTGCGAGCGTACGGCCGTAATACGCGCCAAACGCTTTCATATCACCGGTGAGCAAATGCGTGGCCTGACTGAAGATGGCAGCCTCCAGAATCGGCCGGTCGTTGTCAGGAAGTTCCAGACCGGAAGGCAGAAGAGAGGAGCCGGGGTGGAAGATCAGCACCTTGACATGACGGAGCAGCTCACTCAGGGCAGCGTGTTGCACAGAGGTCTCCAGGTTGCGACGAGCCTCCTCCTCCGCGTAGGTCGAGGTAATGAGCTGGATACCGGGGATCTCCCACAAGCGCCGGAGGCCGGCATCGGGTCGATAGGCGGCAGAAAACAGGATGTTGGCATCCAGGAAGAGCCGGTCCACCCGTCAATCCCCGGCTGTCGTATAGTGGGGGATCGCATCAGGGTCGAGTCCCATCCGCCTGACCTCCTCGCACGCCCTCGCGTAGTCCTCAGCATCAATCGCATTCGAGAGAAGGAACTCTGCCCGGCGTTCAGCCGTGTACATCTCAATCGGCATGACGACAGCGGGGCGAATCAGGATGCCGTCCTCTCGTTCCTCGACCATGACGACAGCGCCTTCTTCAATCTTCAGACGACGGCGAATCGCTGCCGGAATGACAATGGTCCCCCGCTTTCCTACCCTGCTTGTCTCCGCTATCATGAGCTCCCTCCTGCCTGAGTATCAGATATTCTGATAAGCTGAGCATATGATAGACCGCCGCGAGCAACTTGTCAAGCGCCCGCGTTCAGATCAGTTCCAACTTGACGTGACGTTCCACGGCGTGAGCCGCGCGGGTGAGGGTTTCCAACGTGACAGAGTGGGTGGTGAGATCAAGCAGTCTGTTGATCTAGCTGCGGCGTGGTCGCCGCTCTGGGATGTGCGAGTACCTGTTGTTTCCACTGTTCGACATCAGTCGAGACCTCCAGTTCGCGGTCGATCTCTTGCTGATGATCGAAGTAGTAAGCTAACGCCGAATGGACGTAGGATGGCGACAGGTGTTGCAGGGTGGTCAGTATCTCGTCGACGCTCATTCCCATCTGGTAATAGCCGGCTATGGTGCGGACGGCGATCCGGGTCCCTTTGATGATGGGGGAGCCCCCCGCGATTCTCCGATTCGTGGTGATGTAAGGGTATGTCTGTTGTTCCACCGCCAATCTCATGGCTTGACCTCCATTTCTCGATATTCTACCAGACGACCGTTCACTCATCTGCGTCTATCATTCCTCTCGCGAGGTCTGGTCAAGTTCAGGCCACTGCCGTGATACCGTGCTTCTCGACAAGAGACAGGAGCGTCAGCGCCGGGCCGGAAGGCCGCTTCTCGCCCCGTTCCCATTTGCTCACCAGATTCGGCGTCACGTTGAGATAGTTCGCGAAGACCGTCTGGCTCACACGCTCCCGCTCCCGGATGACCTTGATCTGCTGTGCCGTCAGTGGCCGGGCGGGTGTCAGGCACGCCTCGTCAAAACGCCGCATCGTTTGCTTGTCGATGACGCCCACCTTATGCAGAGCCTCCATCGTTTCGTGAATGGAGGCCATCGCCTCGCTTCGATACTTCTTGCTCATGGCCTTGTCACCTCGACAAACTCGCCTTCCCTGATCAACTCCGCAAGCTGCCGTTCCGTCAGAGCCAGCACGTACCTTGCAGCTTCCTTGAACGCCTTTTCTTCATCCGCGCGAATGTTGGCCCGCTCGCTTTTTGCGAACGCGTTCAGTGCGCTCTTCTTCGGATGCGATAGTCGCCAATCCGAATGCGATAAAGGCGTTCGGCGGTTTCCAATTTCTCTACACCGTGAGGCAAGGGTTCGTCTTTCAATTGCTCAATCCGTTTCATCACGCGCTCAACGACCGACTCGGGTAGACGACGGAAATCTTTGTAAACGGATGGCTTGAAGTCAACGTGATAGGATGCCATCTTTCTTCAATCGCCGTTTCATTTCCTCAAAGCTGATCGGTTTTTCGTCTCGTCGCTCGGCAACGACCGCCAAGTCGTGCAAGTCCTCCATCAATCGCTCATATCGTTTGAGCGAAAGGATCACGCTCACCTTGTTTCCCTTTGTATCGGTAACAAATTGTTCGTGTGCCATTTCCCTCTTCATCCACTCCTTTCCTGGCCGATATTCAATCCGACCCTCCATCGCTCACCTGCCGTGTTCATAGACGACTTCCCCTTTCGCGACAATCTCGTCCCTGAAAAAAGGTCGATGAGCGCACAACTGAGCGAATTCTTCAGGCGTATAGACCATGATGTCAACGCCAACCTTTGGTCGCAGCAGCCGCCGCACCTGCCGCAACCGCTGGAAAAAGGGTAGCGCCGTGTGTTCAACCACAATCAGATCAATATCCGACCACTCGTGAACCTGTCCCCCGACAAGCGACCCGAACAGGATCACTTTCTCAGGCTCGCCATGCTCCGTGAGCAATCGAACGTAGCGAGCCAATTCCTGATCCAGCAACTGCTTGCGCTTGGGCGAAGATCGTCGGGTCTCTGATCGATCATCCAGTGTGGTGGCCATCGACATATTCTTGTTCCTGCCGTGCCTGTTTGCCTTTGGTTAGGGCTCGTCCGGTTTGCTTCAATCCCTGGATATGTACCGTATCGATACCTCGCAGGTTGAGTAGATCGGCAAGGTTGAGTGTGCCGATTGCATTCACGCGCCCGACCGAAGATTCGGATAGGTTCCTTCGAACGCGTTCAATACCTGCAATTTTCCAGCCGTTCTGGGAGCTTGTCAAGAGTTTCCATGTGCCACTTACCTGCGGTTCCTCTTACCCTTCTGACCGAAGCCATGCCCTTGACGCCACGAGGTCGGAGATGCTGTAGACAGATGAATAACGTGGCGGCTACCGTTGAGACGGTCTGACGCCAGGCGAGTTCGGAGACGGGAAGCGAGGAACGGCTCGGCGCGTCGCGTGTCATGGATGGCCTAGACGGGACAGATCCGCCAGCCACTGCTCATCCTCGAGGTAGAAGCTGAGACTGATGGTCATCCTCTCTTGCTCATGTTGTAAAGTTCAGTGGCGAGTTCGCCCAGCGACACGGCTTCAACACCCTGCCCGAGCGGGAATCGCTCCGTGCCCGGATACACCACGAACCGGCGTGCCGGATTCAAGTCCGCGCAGGCCGCATGAAACCCCCGCTCTGGACGCGGCGCCACGCTGCGCTTGACCTCGATGGCCCACATCCGACTGCCTGGCAGATGCAGCAACAGGTCGATCTCCGCGCCGCCGCTCGTGCCGTAGTAGTACGCCTCGGTGCCTTCTGGGGCCGAGGCAATCAGATTTTCGATGACGAATCCCTCCCAGCTCGCACCAGCTACAGGGTGCCCGAGCAGCGCCTCCGGATCGGCGATCCCCAGCAAGGCGTGAGTCAGGCCACTGTCACGTAGGTACAGGCGTGGGGTTTTGACCAGCCGCTTCCCCACATTGGTATGCCAGGGCGCCAGCCGCCGGGCCAGCAACAAATCCACCAGCAGGTCCAGGTACCGCCCGGCCGTCTTGGTATCCACCCCCAGGCTGCGCGCCAGTTCGGCGACATTGAGCGGCGCGCCCTGCCGATGCGCAAGCATGGTCCAGAATCGGCGTAGCGTTTCCGCAGCGATGCGCGGCCCGAACTGGGGGATATCCCGCTCCAGATACGTGCGGATGAAATCCCGCCGCCAGCGCAGGCTTTGCTCGTCGCTCTGGGCGAGCAGGCTGTCCGGAAAGCCGCCCCTCAGCCAGAGCGTCGCCGTATCCCTGTCTGTGGGCTCCCGTACGGTAAATGGTGTCAGTTCGAGAAAACGGACCCGCCCGGCAAGGGATTCGCCGGATTGTCGCAGCAGGCCCAAAGCGGCCGAGCCGAGCAGCAGGTATTGCCCATGGCCCTGGCCTGTACGCCGGGCGCGATCAATGAGCCCGCGCAGAATCGGAAAGAGATTCGGGGTGCGGTGGACCTCGTCGAGAATGACAAGCTTGTCCAAGTGGCGCTCAAGATAGGCTTCCGGTTCGGCCAACTTCGCGCGGTCCAGTTCCGATTCCAGATCCAGATACAAGCCGCCAAGCCGTTTCCCGACCTCTAGCGCCAGCGTAGTCTTTCCCGCTTGCCGCGGTCCCAACAGGCAGACTGCCGGCGCCTCGCGCAGGGCTTGAATCAGTGGGTCATGCAGTTGTCTTGGTATCATCCTTGTAATTATGGAGTAGTAGTCCACTAATTACAAGGATAATCATTACTGCGGTAGAAGCCACGAGCTTTTCGGGAGACCTACCACCTCACCGTAAGACAGGCGCATTGTCCGAACCACATCTATCGGCTGTTGCAGGGTGGTCAGTATCTCGTCGACGCTCATTCCCATCTGGTAATAGCCGGCTATTGGGGCCAAGGCCAGCCTTCCGGACTGACCTTGGCCCCTTCAGTAGTTCCCGCAATCGACCAAGCGTGGGGTTCAGACACTCTGACAGCCGACTTGGCCGTTAGAAATTCTCTCCCTCGTCCTCGTCTTCGTCCTCATCGTCCGGAGAACCGATGCTCGGGTCCACGTGCATGGCGAGCAACTGCCCGCCCTGTACCAGCGCCGGATCGGGGTGAGTGAAATGGGCCTGGACATCGAGGAGGAACCATCCCCTTCCGAGAATCTGTCTGGCATCGATGATTCCGGAGGATTCCTCATCGATCGTAAGGGCAGGCGGGACAGGCGGCGCGAAGAAGGCGGGGTTGTGCGCCGCGATCTCGATCAACTGACTGCCGTTGGTGTCGTACAGCCAGATCTTTCCGAGAGCGTTCTGCCCGCCGATGTCCTCTTGCATCAGGAGCCGGCCGTGTCGGTCCATGGTGATGTTGTCGAGCATCTTGTGGCCTTCGGTGCCCGTCAAGAGAATCTCGATCGTCCCGCCGTTCTCCGGGTGTTCGATGTCATTGAAGCGAAGCCTCCACAGACGGCTGTTGGTTGAAAAGCTCGCGGTCGTCACGAAGTAGAAGTCGTTCTTGTGGCGCGGCCTGGGGTCCCACACCCCATCCTCGACCCGCTGCATCCGGAAGACGTCGGCAGCGATGGCGGCGTCCTGAAGTTGGGTCTCAGTCAACCCGGAGACGTCGCCGAAGCTGTGGAGGCTGAAGGTGCCTGACCCGACATAGTTGCCTCCGCTCCCGAGTCCGTCGGTGTTGCTCTCCTCGGTCACCGTGATTCCGTTGACCGCTACCTTCATGCCGAACAGGCCGCCATTTGTGAGGCCCGCGCGTTCTATAGGAGTGCCATGTTTCGTCTTCGTGCCGACATAGATGTAGAGCTCGCTCGGGACGTTAGGCGGTATCGGGCTTGTGCTTGCGTCGGCATCGTCAAGCCCGATGACGACGGTCTTTAACTGCCGATGCGGACTGGCTACCACGTTTTCGAATGCCATGCGCCCGAGGCGCGGCAACTGCCAGGACTGACCCTTGTGAGGCCCCGTGGCGATGTGAGCCCACGCCGTTCCGTTGTTTGCCTCCTCGCCGTTGAGATAGAGGCGATCCTGTGTGCCCTTCCCCCCGTGAAAGAACGCCTTCCGAGGCGCCAAGTCCGCCGAGCAGAAGCGATTCCAGGCGACCGTCCCTTGCACGTACTGGCTGCTCACCGGATCCCAGGAGTACACGTCGTTTGGTGAGGGTGTTTGATCCTCGCCCTTCAAGACCTCCAGCGTGTTCCGCTTGATCTCCCAGCGGGAAATGAACGCACCCTGCGACCCATGGGCGCGGACGGCGCCCTGCGTGGGTCTAAGCTCGTGGTTTGCCAGCAGTGTGAAAGTTCGGTGACCGTTCTTGAAGGCGCCCAGTCCATCCGGGATACCCACCAAGGGGTACCCGCCAATGGTGTCGCCAACCGTCAGGATCGAGACCGTCTCGACCCCCGGCAACGAGGGGAGGAGATACGGCGCCGTGGTTGTGCTTGGTCCGATGCTTTGCGCCGACGCGACACAGGCAATCGTTGCCACGCATCCGAGAACCAACGCGGCTCGAGCAAGCTCTTTTCCAACCCTGTTCGACATGTGACCATACCTCCTGTAGAGAAGTTGATGTACACACCCCGATGACAACATGTGACCCACATGCTGCGGAGCATGGCGTATCCTAACCCCCTCCTTATGTCCGTGTGATGACACGGGAGTAAAAAGCGTGTTACAAGTTCCAGCCCGACAGACGTGTGTCGGTAGGAATTTACACCGGAGAAACCCGGTCGTAACAGACACGTCACAACAACACCCTACTGTGCGAGCAAAGAAGACATCCACAGACCGTTATTCAACCGAACCGAGGTGTCACGATGAAACACGTTCAGTCTCTCGAACTACTTCATGCAAGCCTCCATATACGCGAACCCCTGGAGCTTCGTGAACGTCTGGATCGGATCATGCGGACCGCGCGGGATATTTTAGGGCTACGACGCCTGACCCTGTTCCTCGCCGATCCTGAAGGGTTGTGTCTGCGTACAGTAGCCAGTACGGCCCTGAGCCCGGGATCACGGCCGATTCCGCTGACCGACTCAGAGAATCCTATCGTTCAGGCCTATAGTGTTCATGCGCCGGTGTTCTGGAATCCACAGATGCCTACTACCCGGGCGATTCGACTGCAGCCGCCTTATGATCACCTGGTTGGGCTACCCTCCGACGGGTTCCTCAACCTCCCGCTTATTGTGCAGGGACGAGTGATCGGCGTGCTGGGTGTTGAGCATCCGGAGGGGGGCTGGACCTTGGACCGTGAGACGATCCAACTGATGGAGCTATTTGCTGCGCAGGCGGCGACGGCTATCGAACACGCCCGCCTCTATGAGGAGGCAAGACAGATAGCAGTAGAACTGCAACAAAAGGTCGAAGCCCTTGCGCAGGCCGACGCAGCGCTCGTGGAGTCGGTGCGGCTCCGAGCCATGGGCCAGATGGCCTCCGGCGTGGCGCATGATTTTAATAATATTCTGAACTCGATCCTGGGGCAGGTGCAGCTCCTGCAGACACGTTTCGCGCAGGGATCTGTCCAGGCGGCAACAATCAAGGAGACGCTGCGGCTGCTGGAAGCGGCGGCCCTCGATGGGGCTGAGATCGTCCGCAAACTCCGTGAATTCACCCGACCCGCTGAGGAGGAGGCGTTTGTATTGATGGCCCTCGATAAGGTGATCGAGCAAGTGCTGGACACTACCAGGCCTCGTTGGAAGGACCAGGCTGAGGCCAGCGGTCGTTGCTTTCGGATTGTGACTGAGCTTGCATCTGTTCCCCGTATTCTCGGAAATGCCTCGGAACTCCGGGCGGTCGTCACCAACCTGCTGTTCAATGCCTTGGATGCGATGCCGCAGGGGGGAACTGTGACCATCACGCTACGACATGCTCAGAGGAGTGGGGAGACCGCTCAATGGTCAGAAGAATTGATCGTGAATGGCGAGTGGGGTGAGAAGAGATGTCGATCTGAACGTGGAGGAGTTGTCCTGCTTACGATGACGGATACTGGAGTCGGAATTCCTGACAGTGTCAAAGCGCGTATCTTTGACCCGTTCTTTACGACGAAGGGTACACGAGGGACCGGACTTGGTCTCAGCATGGTTCACGGGATCGTCCGCCGCCACCGTGGTGAAATTCTGGTAGCCAGCGAGGAGAGGCGTGGCACAACCATCACGATCTCCCTGCCGGCTGCTGTAGACATTCCAACGGTTGTCATGTCCGAGGTGACTGCGCTGCCGAGCGTACCATAGTGCGCACGGATTTTAGTCATCGATGATGATCCGCTTGGTGTGGAAATCCTGATAGCTTTTTTGCAGACGCTTGGCCATGAGGCCGTAGTAGCGACGGGAGGACCGGAGGGTCTTCGGCTGTTGGAGGCGAACAAGTTCGATCTGCTTCTGACTGATCTGGGTATGCCGGAGATGTCGGGGTGGGATGTGGCCCAGGCGGCCAAGACCCGTCTCCCCAGCCTCCCCGTTGTCCTCGTCACCGGATGGGGGGATCATATCGATCCGTCGAGACTTACGGGGACCGGAGTTGACGTGGTGCTGACCAAGCCGTACACGCTCTCGGACCTGGGTACCGGATTGAGCAAGGCCTGGGGCGCGTCCACAGCAGAGCCGAGGCGGGGTTACGGAGTAGCGAGATGTAACGAAACGTGTGAGGTGTGACACCGTAGAGCGGAAAACAGCGCGCCCTTGGGCCGTCATACTGGAGGCGCACCCTTGTGCCCAGTTAGGATCAGGCCGAGGGCGGCGGTAGCTGGCATGAGTTGTCATACCCGCGAAAGCGGGTATCCAGGGAAATCAATGGATTCCCGCTTAAGACCTGCGGGAATGACGTAACGTGTATTATCGCAATCAAGCACTAGTTAGGCGATTTGCGTTGCCAATCCGATCTCCAGTCTGTTTCCCGATGCCGGCCGGAAGTCAGAGCGGGCAAGATCCATCTCAACCTGCGCCGGGTTTCCCCAATCGCTCCAGTAGACGTCTTTTACCCGTTTTACCGCAAGGCGAGGAGGATGCTGAGCCAAAATCGCTCGTGAGAAATCCACCGCCGGCAGCTTGGCGTAGACGCTTTCGACGGCCTCAGCTTCTATCGGAGACCCGATGAGGGGCTCTAAGCCGTCAAAGAGACTGAAGAGTCCAGGCGTCAGCGTCTTGAAAAGGCTGATCAACCACCAGGCTCGTCCGATTGCAACCATCGTGTTCCACAAGCAATCGTATCGGCGGTAGAGGATCTGGGCAGTGCGGCGGTCGGGCTTCTCCCAAAATCGTCGTACGTGATGGACCTCCGCATGGTCATGGTATCCGGAAATACCACCTGTCTCAATCCAGCCATACTCGGGTTCCGGTCGCTTCGGTTCGACCCCTAAGAGGACGAGACAACCGGGGGCTGTAGCGACAAAGGCGGCAACCTCCTCGACATGCGACATGAACCGCTCCTCCTCAGCGATGAAGTGGTCGGCCGGCAGTAAGACCACGACAGCCTTCGGATCTTGCCGGTAGACATGCAACAGCGGCAGCAGGATGCCCGGCCCCGTCTCCCGGTTGCTAGGCTGGACGATAACGGCGCCCGGAGGGCGGTCATGGAGCTCTTCGCGAGCATAATCAAGGTGCGGGCGGGTCACGACGGTCAGGAGACGCTCAGGCGCGATGAGCCGCTCGGCACGATACAGCGTGTGCCGGAGCATTGAACGGCTGCCGAAAAGTGTACAGTACTGCTTCGGCCGATCAGAACCGAAACGCGACCGGATGAAGGGCCGAAGCCTCTTCCCCTCG
>NSJM01000114.1 GCA_002634395.1 Candidatus Methylomirabilis sp. | reverse complement strand
TGGGGTAACACAGAATGCACTTCTCGGACTTCCCGGTCTTCCAGTTGAAGTACGGCTTCTTGTAGGGGCAGCCCGAGATGCACATCCTCCAGGCGCGGCACTTGTCCTGGCCGATGAGCACGATCCCATCCTCTCCCCGTTTATAAATGGCGCCGGCAGGACAGGCGGCCACGCATCCGGGATTTGCGCAGTGGTTGCAGATCCGCGGCAGGTAGAAGAAGACCATCCGTTCGATTTCGTTCAGCGACGCTCGCTCCGCCTCGGTGAGGTTCTTCAGGTTGGGATCGTTCGCCGCGTAGACGGGGGAACCGCCCAGATCATCGTCCCAGTTGGGACCGGCCTCGATCTCCATGTATTCGCCGGAGATCATCGATTTGGCCCGGACCGCGGGCTGATCGTCCCCCTCGGGCGCCGAAAACAGTTTCTCGTAATCGTAATCGAAGGGCTCGTAATACTCGTCGACGGTAGGTAGGTAGGGATTGAAGAAGATGTTGGCCAGCGCACCGAGCCGGCCCTGCAATCTGAGTCTCAGCTCATCCCCATTCTGCTCGAATCCGCCTTTATACCGTTCCTGATCCTCCCAGCGGGTCGGGTAGCCGGTACCGGGTTTGGTCTCCACATTGTTCCACCACATGTATTCGGCCCCTTCCCGGTCGGTCCAGATGTTCTTGCAGGCCACGCTACACGTGTGGCACCCGATACATTTGTCCAGGTGGAAGACCATTGATACCTGTGCGCGAGGATCCATTAGGTTCGCCTCCGGAATTACTCTCTAGCCACGAATGTCTTTGTCCCATTCATACAGATCTTTTCCTTCGACCAGGGCGCGCTCGCGGGCCTGCAGGATCCGAATCAATGCGTCCTGCGGCAGGGTTTCAATCAGCAGCGTCAGCCCTGCCGTGCAGGCCACCTGCATCAGCAACGCGTGGATCAGCATTCGACCCTGCTCAATCTGTTCTTCTCCGCCGGGAGACGTTGAGAGCAGTCCCTCCAGTCTGCGAACGTGCCGAATCACCAGATCGTGGGCTGCTGTGAGTTCATGTAGCTGTTCACTGCCGATGTGATGATCGAGCGCAGGCAGGACAGCATCCTCCTCATAGCGAAACGACGTCCCGCAAAATCTCTTGATCTGCAGGAGGAGCGACCGGGCCTGCTCGCGGTTGCCCTGCAGCATGGCGTCTTCCAGCTCCATCAGGCAATCCCGCATCTTGCGGTAGCCATGCCAGAGGTGGACGAGCAGGGCGGCCAGGATCGCCTGACGATCCTTTGACTCTATGGTGCCGATGGGATTATCCATCGGGACCGACATCGGATTCAGTGTCTGCTCCATCTGCTCGACCCAGGCGTCTTGCATCAGCGCGTTAGTCCCATTGCAGTTTGTCCATTTTGCGCACCAGACAGTAGGTGTTGCGCGTCATGATCCCGATCGGTCCCAGTGAGTTGAATCCGTACGACCACTGGCCGTATCCGCCGGCGAGCTGGACCGGGTTCACCCGCGTGCGGGTGAGGCTGTTATGGCCACCGGCCCGCCGTCCGCGAAGCTGGGACTTCGGTACGTAGATCGTCCGTTCGACCGCGTGATAATACAGGCAGGTGCCGGACTGGACACGGTAACTGACGTTGGCCCGGGTCACCACGACGCCGTTGTCGTTGTAGACCTCCACCCAGTCGTTGTCCTTAAGGCCCACGCGGGCGGCGTCTTTATCATTGATCCAGATCGGATCCATGCCCCGCGACAAGGTGAGCATGCGGTGATTGTCTTTGTAGGTGGAGTGGATGTTCCACTTGCCGTGGGGCGTAATGTAGTTCAGGAGCAGCGCGCGTTCATCCTGTCCGCTTTCGGTGATGTCATGGATCAGGACCGGGTCGAGTTTCGGCTTGTAGGTCGGCAGGTTCTCGCCGAAGTCGATGAAATAAGGGTGATCGAGATACAGATGCTGGCGGCCGGTCAGCGTGCGCCAGGGCACAAGCCGCTCCACCATCATCGTCCAGGCCGAATAGGCGCGTCCGTCGTTGGTCATCCCGCTCCAGCAGGGAGAGATCAGGGTGCGCCTGGGCTGCCGTTTCAGATCGCCGAAGTTCAGCCGTTGGCTGCGGTGGCCATCGGCCAGGTCAGCAAGCTCCACCCCGACCAGCTCCCCTTTGGCCTTGAAGCCTTCGTAGCAGATCTCGCCGTTGGTCTCCGGCGACAGGTGCAAAATCAGATTAGCGGCATCCAGCGCCGTTTCGAGCGAGGGGTACTTCTGTCCGCCCCATGAGACCGTCCGCTTGTGGCGGGGGTCCGGGGATCCTCCCTCTGGGTACTCCAGCAACTCGTCGTAGAATTTCCCGATGGGAATAGGGCCCCAGTTGTGGCCGGTCAGCCCGTCCTCGCGCACCTTCCGCCCGAACGAGATGAATTTCTGATACAGCTTCGAGTAATCGCGTTCGACGATCTTCAGATGGGGAAAATTGCGACCGGGTTCGAGCGGATCGTTCTGATCCTTCCAGTCCACGACCTCCCGCTGGGCCATCTCGTCCGGGCAGTTGGCGCTGAGCGGAGCGGCGACCAAGTCCTTCACGGGACCGTCAAATGCATACCCGGCCATCTCCGAGACTCGTTTGGCCAACGCCTTGAAAATGTCGAAATCGCTCCTGGCCTCCCAGGGAGGATCGACGGCCTTCCCGAGGTTATGAATGAATGAGTGCAGGTCGGTTGAGTTCAGATCGTCTTTCTCATACCAGAAGGCGGTGGGGAGGACGATGTCGGAATAGACGGCCGAGGTATCCATGCGGAAGTTGATGTCCACCACCAGGTCCATCTTGCCTTCCGGAGCCTTGCCTGTGATTTTGACGTCCTTGGCGGTTCCGTTCACCCGTTCCTGGGCGATCAGGTTGTTGTGGGTCCCCAGGTAGTGGCGCAGAAAGAACTCGTGACCCTTGGCGCTGGATTGAATGGCGTTTCCACGCCAGATCAGCCAGACCCGCGGCCAGTTCTCCGGAGCATCCGGGTTCTCGACGGAGAGTTCGAGTGTGCCCGTCCTGATCGCGTCAAGTACGTATTGCACGATCTCCTCCGCACTCTTGGCGCCGGCCTGCTCCGCCTCACGAACGACCTCGATCGGATTCTTGTTGAACTGCGGGTAAAACGGCATCCAGCCGAGGCGAACGGAGCGGGCCACGTGATCCGCGGCATGCCCTTTTGCCCATTTGGCGTCATTCGGCAGCGGGGCGTATTCCGTAAACTCCCCCTCGTACCGCCACTGATCGCTCATAATGTAATGCCACAAGGGGGTCTGCTGGAGGCGCGGGGGTTTCAACCAGTCGTTCGCGAAGGCGACCGGTTTCCATGCCGCGGCCAGTGTCAGTTTTTCCTGTCCGACGTAATGATTGAGTCCGCCGCCGTTCACGCCGCAGCAGCCGCACAGGATCAGCGCGGTGGACGGCCCACGGTAGACGAGGTTGTTGTTGTACCAGTGGTTGGCGCTGGCGCCGATGATCACCATCGATTTGCCGCGGGTCTTCTCGGCGTTGCCGGCGAACTCGCGGGCGAAGCGGATGATGGTGTCCCGCCCAATCCCGGTGATGGGCTCCTGCCAGGCGGGCGTGTAAGGCGCGGTGTCGTCGTAACTCGTGGGATAGTCGCCGGGCAGTCCGCGCGAGACGCCATAGTGCGCGAACAGCAGGTCGTAGACGGTGGCCACCGGCACCGGACCGTCCTTTGTGCGCACATGGCGCACGGGAACCCCGCGCAACAGATACCGCTTCGCGGCAAAATCGTAGACCTTGATCTGCATCACCTCATCGCACTGATTGAGGAAACTGAGCTGCGGGTCGATCCGCGAGTCGTCGAGCGAATCCTCCAGCTTGAGGTTCCACTGGCCATTCCGGCTGCCCCAGTGGTGACCGACAGCGCCCTTCGGACTGCGCAACTCGCCCGAAAGGCTATCCTGAATAAGAAATTTCCAGGCGTTGTGTTCTTCGCCGCTGTAACGCTCGATTTCCCCCGCAGTCAGCAGGCGGCCGGGTTTGACGCTTCCATCCGATGCCGTGTCCAGCTTGACGAGAAACGGACCGTCTGAATAGCGCGTCAGGTAATCGATGAAGTAGTCGATTGTCCGGTCGGCATGAAACTCCTTGAGGATCACGTGGTTGACGGCCATCCACATGGCGTTGTCCTCGCCGGCCTTCACAGGGATCCACCAGTCGGAGTACTTGGCCACCTGACTGAAGTCCGGGGCCACCACCACGAACTTGGCCCCTTCGTAGCGGCCCTCGGAGATAAAATGGACATCGGGGGTGCGGGTCATGTTCAGGTTGGCCCCCACTGACACGATGAACTTCGAGTTGTACCAATCCGCGCTTTCGCAGACGTCGGTTTGATCGCCCCAGGTCTCCGGGAACTGGTTGGGCAGATCCGCGTACCAGTCGTAAAAGCTCATGCTGGCGCCGCCGAAGAGCTGTGTGAAACGCGAGCCGGCCGCATACGACAGATACGACATGGCAGGAATGGGCGAGAAGCTGAACAGCCGGTCCGGTCCGTATTTCTTCGCCGTGTACAGGCAGGCGGCCGCCACGATCTCCAACGCCTCGTCCCACGACGCGCGCCGGAATCCGCCCTTGCCGCGCGCCCGTTGATACCGTTTCCGTTTGGATTCGTCCTCGACGATCGACCGCCAGGCTTCTACCGGATTCTCATGCTGTTGCTTCGCCTCCCTCCAGAAATCGAGCAGGGGGCCGCGGATATACGGATATTTCACCCGGATGGGACTGTACACATACCAGGAGGCGGAGATGCCACGCTGGCATCCGCGAGGCTCGTACGGGGGGAGCTTGTCCTCGAGCATGGGGTAGTCGGTCTGCTGCATCTCCCATACGATAATCCCGTCCTTGACATACACCTCCCAGGAACATCCGCCGGTGCAGTTGACGCCGTGGGTGCTGCGCACGATCCGGTCGTACTGCCAACGGTTCCGGTAGAAATCCTCCCACTCGCGGCGCTCGGGCTTGAACAGGTCCTGGATCCAACCCATCAGGACACCCCTCCTTGGTTGCTGTAAGACCGTTCATACATGGTTCGACGTACATCCCGGCCCCGATTCCTCCATATCCCCTGAATCATCAACAGGAAGACCACGGCCCCGACGGACCCGATGCCGGCAAGCTGATAGATCTGGTTGGTGGCCCGACCGATGCCCGTAGTGAAGAAGGCCAACAGGTGACGCTTTTCCTCATCCGTCAGCGTTTTCTTGGTGTAGATCGGTTTCATGGGCGCCACATGCTCTGTCCACGTGATCATCCCATCGCCGAATTTGTGATACGCGCCGGATAGGTCCGGCCCCAGGACCCCGCCTCCGAGCGCCCCGATGGCGCTGACGGAGTGGCACGCCCGGCACGACGCCCCGCCGCCGGCGAGTCTCTCGGCGCCCGTAAACAGGCTCTTCCCCTTATCCGGGTCCCCCCTCATCAGCCCTGGTATCTCAGGAGGGGTCCATGTATTCGCCTGTTCGCGCTGCTCCGGCGTGGAGAGGGACAGCACATAGTGAACTAGATCCCATGCGTCCTTACCGACCGCCCAGTCGCTCATCGGCATCGGTGTGCCGGGCATGCCCGCGAGTATCCTCCGATAGAGCGTCTCCGGGTCCGGGTTCCCCTTAAAGACCCCCTCTGTCAGGTCGCGCGGATGCGTGGGCACACCGTCTTCATCCAACTGCTCCTGTACGCCATCCCCTTTGCCGGTTGGCCCGTGGCAGGAGGCGCAGCCGTCGGCGTACAGCTCCTTCGCACGCTTGGCGGCGGCGGGATCGTACGGGGGCTCCAGCGGAACAGCGATGACCCCTTCTCCGGTACCGGCGCCAGAGGCGGGCGCCTGCTGCGGCTTGACGGTGATCGGCGTTTCGGCGAATGACTTGACATACTGGACCAGGGCCCAGCGCTGTTGTTCCGGCAGGTGTGTCCACGAGGGCATCGCGGTTCCGGGTAGCCCGCGTGTAATCGCGTTGAACAGGTCCTCATCGGTAGGCAGGCGTTCCCACGTGGAGACCATGCGGTATTTCGCGGTGACGAAGTTGCGCGGTTTGATCTTCAGCAGGTCGGCGGCTATACCTTTGCCGCGGCCGTCCGCTCCGTGGCAGGCGGCGCACTCTGCCGTATAGATGGCCTTCCCTGTTGCAAGGAGTGTTGACGAGGGCGGAGGAGTGATGGCGGCTGCTGCGGTCAGAGAGAAGAGGGTAGCCAGCGCCGTGAGCGAAAGGCTTACCTTTATCCCGATAAGAATCCGGTATCGTGGACCCACCATCCCCGTAGCCCCACTGCCTGTTTCATCCGGTTACGGTTATTGCTCGATGGTCGTGGTACTAAAACAACAATTGGATTCTGTGTTGTGTTAGGTAGGCAGGCCGAGCTGAATCGGCTGAGCGTGAAACGATATTGGTGTAGCGATACAGGTTTGTCAAGAGGTTTTTAGGCCATTGTAGGGCCTATTTTTAGGCCTTCACAGGGTTTTGGCGCAGATGTTGTCCAGACTGTTTCACAATGATTCATCATTGCCAGAACCATGTTTCATTTCCGTACAAACGAAAATACCCCATGCGCTACTGGCGCGCCCATGCGCATGAAAGTCCGCCATGG
>NSJM01000017.1 GCA_002634395.1 Candidatus Methylomirabilis sp. | reverse complement strand
GCGGCCGTTATGGAGCTACCTTTCTTTCATCGAATGTTGGTGGCGATAGTGGGGCAGGTTATCTGTATTGTCGCATCACTCATGCTTATTGTTGCCTCTGGTATTGAGACTTCACCGTTTCTTATAGTATTGCTATTGAGTGTTATTGTATGGCTTTATGTTTTTTCGATAATAGAACGGGTAAAGGCATATTCGAGTTACGACACTCTACGTGTTAATTTAGCCATGGTGACTTACTGCGTTTCAGCTGGGGGATTGGCATGGCTACTTTTAACACTTAATTTTCACGCCGCAAGTACGTTCAGTCTGATTTTGATCGGTGCAGAGGGACTATCACTTTGGATGATGTATCTGCTTGCAAGGTCTCGTAGATTCTGTGGCAAAGCGAAGTGTTAAATATGAAAGTTGGCGAATGCAGTCTAAGAAGTTGACTTATATTCTGAATAATTACTCAGCAAAGGATGCATCGCACTTCAATCATGTGCCGGCATTGCTTGAAGCCTTGGCTATGCGCGGGCTTGAAATTACTTTGGTTATTGAGAAGGCCGATTTCATCCCGACATTTTCCAGTGTAAATATCAGTGTAATTCCACTCAAGCACCGTCATGGTCTTAGCCGCTTGCTGGAATTATTTCGAGTCATTATACATTTGATTCATCGTGGCTTCATGCGGACGTATGTGCGAACTGCCGCCCCACCAGCGCTTATTGCAGCATTAACACACCGAATTTTTGGCGGGAAAGTATTTTTGTGGCAAAGCGGCACTACTATAGAATACGATGCGGCCCAACCGATGTCTCTGAAAAAACTGAAATGGTATTTAGTCTCACATATCCCGAATACCTTAGCCCGTCGATTTGTCCACTACTTTGTTACGGGACCGGCTTACATGGTCGATTATTATTCGCGTGTTGGCGGAGTTAAAAGGGGAAAAATTCGACTCCTTTATAATGATATTGACATTGACCGGTTTGTCCCGAAACCAGATCGTTCTGTTCAAAAGGCGGCATTCCTAAAGGCCCACGGTTTAAAACCGGACATCTTGGTTTTGCTACTGGTGCATCGGCTCTCGCCCGTCAGGCGCACCCGTCTTTATTTTCCTTTCTGTTTGACTCACTTGCGTAACATGGGTCTATTAAATCGGGTCGCTGTTGTTATTGTCGGGATTGGCCCGGAACTGCCGTTCATCCAGGCCCAAGTTCAAAGTCAGGGCCTTGCTGAACGATGCCTCTTCCTGGGAAGTGTGCCGAACCGTGAGATTCAGCGAGTGTATGCGGTTGCAGACATCTTCCTGCATCCGACTTACAATGAAGGCTTTCCCCGCGTGGTCTTAGAGGCAATGGCGGCGGGGTTGCCTATTGTCTCAACTGACGCCGGTGGTACTCGCGAATTAATGGGAGATATTCAGTCAAGCCTCATCGTCTCAAGAGGCGATCCTCTTGCCTTTGCTGTGTGCCTTGAAAAAATGATCAAAGATTCTCTGTTGCGTGAGCTATTGGCAAAGGAAAATCAGAAACATGTAGAGAGATTTTCGACTATGAAGATCGCCGCGATGTATGAGGAGGTGCTATTTGCATGAGTCGTACATGCTTGTTTCATATCAGTGGAAATCAGTATCCTCCTTTTCCAGCGATGCACCACACCCGCCGAATTTGGGATGAGCTTCTAAAAGGATTTGATGAATATCATGTGATTGCCCGCGGGGAAGGTAATCGGTACATCCACAGTGTTGCTCGATCAATGCACCTGCATTTACTGCCGGCATTCGGGGAACGGATGTGGCCGTTCTTTTTCTTGGGCTGGATTTTGCCGTGGTTCGTACTTCGATACAAACCAACCCACTTGCTTGTCCAGTGTCCCATTCTTGGTGGGTTGGCTGCGGCTTTCTGCTCAAAAGTCTTTCGTATACCGCTGCTCGTTGAGTTACATGGGGCTCACTATTTTGCGCCTGCCAGACCTGGTTGGAAGGGTGTCATAGAACATGTGATCTATCGCAAACTTTCCAGCATCACTTTTAGCGCAGCAACCAGAATTCGCAGCCTCTCGCAAGACATGAGTGAATACATCCTGCAAATTTATGGAGAATCGGCCGCCAAGAAGGTCATGGTGATTCCCAATCGCGTAGACCTTAATGTATTCCGTTGTTACAAGGACTCGTATTCGACGGATAAACTTTTACGGATAATAACTGTTGGAAGTTTTTCGGAAACAAAGAATCACTGTCAGCTTATTAAAGACTTGGACAGAACCGGCGTGAGTTTCCATCTGACGATCGTTGGCGCGGGTTCTCTAAAAGAAAAGTACATTGCAATTGCCAATCAGTTATGTATACGTGACCGATTAGAGATTATCGAGAATCTGGATCATCAATCTCTGGCGCCATTACTGCCTAAGCACGACGTGTACATTCATTATGCGCTATCAGAGGGCGTTCCGAGAGCCATATTGGAGGCAATGGCTGTCGGTCTGCCTGTGGTGGCCACACATGTAGGCTTTATCAAGGGGGTATTGGTTAATGGAGAGAACGCCATTGTAATTGACAAGCCTTATGCTGACGGTCTCACGCAAGCAATCAGATTGCTGGCCGAGTCGGAGTGTCTGCGCAAAAGACTCGGGGTTGCCGCGCGTCATACGATCAAGGATCGGTTCGAGTGGAATCGAGTATTTGAGTTGTATCGCTCTGCCATCAAGTCTATGGATTAGATTAATGGGTGTCCGATGCGCATTTTAAGGATTTACCCGTTCCTCCCGCCGCTACCAGGTGGGATGGAAAAGCACATTCTCCATCTTACGGAGGAACAGAGACGTTTGGGTTGCGAGGTGATTGTGGCGTTCAACCGGGGGCAGGCCACATCCTTGAACGACATCCGCGTGTTGCCATGGGTCAACCTTCGTAGGATGAGGCCACAAGCAGCGCGTGATCTATTTTTTTACTTTGTCTTACTCTTGAAGATTAGTTCACAGAGGCTACATTTTGACGTTGTTCATGTCCATGGTGATTGGAGTGCTTTGCTTTTTGGCCGATTGTTGGCACGTGTCACAAGATCGCAGAATTCGGTTGGAAGCCTTCATGGTGCTGCCCGTCGAGGACTATGGAGTACCATGTATCGCTTTGTATTAAAAGGATATGCGATGGTTTATACCACAGGAGCTTGGGATGCAATGTACCTCGGCTCCTTAACTAGACAGCCCGTGCGCTGGCAGCACAGTGGAATCGAAAAAGTGTTTTTCGACAAAGATCAATCAGAGGAGCGGGATCGGTTTATCGATGTTGTTAGTGTCGGCAGTTTCGTTCCTGGAAAAAATTATGAGCTGGTTGTTGAAATAGCGTTTGCCATGCCGAACGTAAAATTTGTCCTGATTGGTGACGGACCTCAAAAATGCGTGATTGAAGCTCTGTGTCGGAGTCGTGGACTGTCAAATATCACTTTTGCCGGGAATCTGCTCCCTGCTGATGTGGCTCAACAAATGAGGAGCTCTCGAATTTATCTACACACTTCATTTTCCGAAGGTACGCCAACAGCTTTATTGGAGGCTATGGCTTGCGGATTAGCCGTGATCACCTCAAACTCCAACGATTATAGGAACTTAATTCGGCCGGAGCAAACCGGTTTTGTCATTGAAAGCTTCCAAGCCGAGTCTTATGTCCGGCGAATCCGGGAGCTCCTTGACGACGAGAACAGGCTTCATGAGATTTCTGACCGCAACAGTAAACAGGCCGTACGTTATGGCTGGCCGGACGTTGCAAAACGGATCACGGAATGGAGCACGCCTAATGCAATCGATAGAGGAAGATAAAGCGCCCAACAAAATTACCGTACTCCAGCTTATCAGTGGTTTGGGCGTGGGCGGTGCAGAGCGCGTTGTAATGGAGTTGGCAGGGCGGCTCACTCATCATAGTTGTAATTCCTTCGTTGTCGCTCTTAATAATGACTGTAGGCTGATGAAACAGTATAGCAACGTGGACTTTCAGGTTATTTCCATTGGGATGCGTAAGAATCCATGGGCATTCATTAAGGTAGCAGCAGCATTGATCACGATAGTACGTCGTGAGAAAGTCTCACTCATCCACGCGCATATGTTCCACGCACTTTGCCTTGCCTCGATCTGCAAGATAACGCTGCCGCGCTTGAAGCTGGTATTCACAAGTCACAACACAAAAGGTTTTTCATGGTTGCGTCGCATGTTGATCGGTATGACAAAAGCCCTGCGTGATGTCGATGTACTTTTTATGGCGGGACAACATTGTGAAATGAATGCATCACGGACTATTATTATTCCAAATGGTGTTCAGGTGCGTCTGGCCAAAGCCGCGAATATGAGTGGTATTAACACTCGCCGAGTGCTTCTATTTGTCGGTCGGCTTGAGCCGCTGAAAGACCCTATTGCGCTTATCCGTGCATTTGCTGCGATGCGTCAAAAAAACTGCGAACTCTGGATGGCCGGTGATGGTTTCCTGCGACCAGAGGTAGAACGGGAAGTCGAGACGTTAGGCATCAATGATCGCGTGCGCTTACTCGGGATTCGTCATGATGTACCTCAATTGCTTGAGCGGGTCGATTGTTTTGTCATGTCTTCGCGCTGGGAAGGATTACCTATGGCTATCCTTGAAGCCGGTGCAGCCGCCTTGCCTGTTGTCGCTCCTCCCGTTGGCGCTATTCCCATGTTGCTTGATGACAACTGTGGTTATTTGGTTGACGTACCAGAACTTCAAAGCGCGCTTGATGCCGTGATGGACGATTATGCGGATGCCACTAGGCGCGGGAAACGTCTTCGAAATAAAATTCTCAATAAATTCAGCCTTGATCAGATATGTCGTGCGCATGCTGATCTTTATAGAAGCTTGGTGTCAAATGGCTGATATCAAATCTTGAACAGTTATGAACATCGAATGTATTAAGCTCTTATCCCCGATGCTGATGTTGGCTGCCTGGATCATTATAACGTGGACTCGGTGGCCGCAGGGAGACTGGTAGGAGGTGAGCATCCGGTCCCCATTCCAATCCAAGACTTGGGCGACTGCCTCGATCCCGTGCGGCCGACATCAGTGCTGGCACCGCGCCTTCAAACGCTCCGCGTCTTGCTCCGTATCCATCGTCGCCCTCCTAACGTGCGGGCTCTTGTTTCTCCAACTGACTGCACCAAAAACGTCCGCACTCACGGCCTGGTCCGAGGAGGGGGGGGCAAAAAAACTCATCTACTATGGCTGGGGCGTTCGTGACACCCAGTATATCCGGGAGCACTGGCGGGAGATGGATCAGATGCCCTTCGACGGCATGGGGATTACCATCGCCATCGATCGCTCTCGGCCGACGACGGGGGACGGCGCCACCGGGAACCTTCTGGGATGGCACGTCATGGGGACGCGGGCCTTTTCGGTGGAAGCGTTCCGAGATGCGATTGCCGATCTCCGGGCCCCTCGTTTTATGTCCCTGACCGATAACTTCCTCCCCGTTGCCCTCTCGGCCTCCGGGTCAGCGGCCGACCTCACCTGGTTCGATGATGGGCGATGGAATACTATCGTAAACAACTTCGGCGTCCTGGCGAGAATCGCCAAACAGGCCGGGCTTAAAGGGATCATGCTGGATCCTGAAGACTATCACGCCGCCATCTTCAGCTACCCGGCCCAGCGGGGAAAGGTGGACCGGCCGTTTGCGGCCTATCAGGAGGTGGCCCGTAAGCGGGGGCGGCAGGTAATGACAGCGATCGCCGCGCACCAGCCGAAGGCCGTCATTTTTACCCTTTTTGGCTTTACGCTCCCTTTTAGTGAGTTGAGAGGAGGCAGACATCTCGAGGAAACCGAGTATGGCCTGCTCCGGGCGTTCTACGATGGTCTCTTGGAGGCTATGCCGGAGGGGGCGGTACTCATTGACGGGTATGAGTACGCGTATCCCTTCAAGGAGCGACGCCAGTTTCTCGAAGGCTACCGGCGTATCCACCAAGATGCCCTTCAGGTAAGCGCAGTGCCGGAGGAGTACCAAAAGAAAGTAAAGGCCGGGTTTGGGCTCATGCTCGACTATGGGAGCCGGCCGGACTACCGCACGCCGCAGGCGTTGCGACAGGCGCTGACATATGCCATGGAGATTAGCGATGGCTATGTCTGGCTCTACAGTCAGGGTCCTCAGTTCTTCCCACCATCGAGGATCGATCCCTCCTACCTCGAGGCCATCACCCAGGCGCGCCGTGGTCGGCAGGGGTCCTCACCCCCACCGGCCCGATGACACTTGCCAGATGGAGTGAGGTGCTCCCCATTGTCAAGACACAAATAGGGGTTGAGTAAGGTGGAGAGAGGGGGGTTGAGACGGGGTGGTGAACCGCTCCTTCCCGAGGTAGACCTCGAGAGGGGTGCGGTAGTCCAATGCCTCATGGAGCCGCTCAGTATTGTAGAACCGGAAGTAGCGCCCCAAGCTCTCCTTGGCCTCCCTGACCGTCTGGTAGGCTTTCAGGTACACCTCCTCGTACTTGACCGAGCGCCAGAGCCGCTCGACGAAGATGTTGTCGAAGACCCGGCCGCGACCGTCGCGACTGATCAACACGGAGGCCTCGGTGAGTCGTCCGGCGAACTCAGCGCTGGTGAACTGCGAGCCCTGGTCGGAGTTAAAGATCTCGGGCGTCGACATCGATAGGGCCCGCTCCAGCGCCGCGAGGCAGAAGCGGATCTCCAACGAGGTCGAGAGCTCCCAGGACAGGACATAGCGGCTGTGCCAGTCCATGATCGCCGTCAGATAGACGAACCCGCTGGCGAGCCGCACGTAGGTGATGTCGGTGCACCAGACCTGGTTGGGGCGCTCGATGCGCAGGTCCCGCAGCAGGTAGGGGTGCTTGGTGTGCTCCGGCGCGGGGAGACTCAATCGGCGTCTCGGATAGAGCGCCTCCAGGCCCATCTGGCGCATCAGCCGTCGCACCCGCTTGGGGTTGACGTCGTGACCCTGCCGCCGCAGCCACGCCGTGATCCGTCGTACCCCGTAGAAGGGACAGCGGGTGTAGACTTCGTCAATCAGCCGCTGAAGGAGTTCCTCCAGTGCGGCGATCGGTTGCGGCTGATAGTACCACGAGGCGCGGGGCAGGCCCAGCAACTCACACTGGCGCCTCAGCGGGATGTCATGTCCTGGCTCGATCATCGCGCGTTTCTCGCTCCGAGCAGCTGGTGTGACTTTTTTTTCAACCACTCCACCTCGACCTTGAGCTGCCCGATCTGCCGGTACAGCTCGGCCTCGTGCTCCTCGCGGGCCTGCTCCCCGGCCTTCTTCCTCTCCGAGAAGACCGCGGGCAGTTGCTCAAGCAGCTGCTTCCGCCACTGCCCAATCTGGTTGGCATGCACCCCGTAGTCGCTGGCCAGCTGGGCCAGCGTGCGTTCTTCCTTGATCGCCTCGAGGGCGACCTTGGCCTTGAAGGCGGCGTCGTGACGCTTCCGTATTCCCATGCTCATGCTGTCTCCTTGTTCACCGCCGGCTCAGCCTCTTTGTCCACCTTATTGCCCTGTCTAGTTTTCGGGGAGCATTATAGAGATCTGGATCATTAGGTGCCCCCCACTGTCAAGACAAAAATAGGGCTTGGTTAAGGTGAAGGTAGAGGGGCTGAGGCGGGGTGGAGGTAAGCAGCACCCTCTCGAGGTAGACCTCGAGAGGGTGCGATAGCGAGGATAAACTCCGGGTAGGGTGTGTAGGGAGAAGAATAGTGGAAATCTGGCAGATTGGAATGATCGTCCTGGTGGCAGTAGTGCTGCCCAACTGGGCATCGCTTACTATCGTTGTACCCGTCTTGATGGTTCTGGCATACAACGGGACGGTCGATCCACTGCTGTCTTTTGGAGAGACGGATATCCAGTATTTCGACCTGGTGTTGGCCATTGCGTTGCTAAAGACGGGGATTGCGCTGGCAGTTGATCGCGGTCATGTGGGTCTAGGCCGGGTGTATGTGGCCATACTTGTCTTTATCGGAGTGATGGCTGCGGCAACCGTACTGGCTTCTTATCGGTTCGAGTGGGATATTATTGCCCGTCCAGAGGCTATTGCTCTCGCCAGACTGGTGGTGCAGATGAGCGTGTTACCCTTAGTAGTGTCCTCGGTAAGAACGCTGAGGGGTGTTGCTTATTGTCAGAAGCTCGTGGAATATTTGGGCTATGCCGTTGCAGCTAGCATCTATCTCAATGTGTTAGGGCTCTTCTTTGATGTCACGATTGGTGAGGTGCAGATAACTGAGGCGGGAGTCCGCTATTTTGGTCCCCTGGGTGACCAGATCGGATTTATCCTGTTATTTTTCATCTATCAAAAAGGTCTTGAGGGGCGGTGGATACCTGCATTGTTTTTGACTGGTGCACTATTTGCGACAGGGACACGTGGGTCGGTTATAGCGTTGATCGTTGGCATTACGTTCCTCGTCTGGCAGTCTCGAAGGGGGCTGACGTCACTAAACAAACGGACCATGCTCACACTTATTGTTTTGATAGTCTTCTCAAGTATACTGATTCTCTATGATGTCGGATCCATGCAAACAAGATTGGTCGGGACTGCATTCGAGAGTGGTTGGGAACAACGTGTACTCACGATGAGCATCGCGACCCGAGTTTTTGTCGATAATATCCTGACTGGCGTTGGCTATACAGGATTTCGCTTTCTTGCGATGGAGTACGGTGCCTTGGAAGAGTTCGGAGTTTACTTCTCGCCTAACTATATAGCGACAACATCGAATCAGTACCTTCAAGCGGCGACTGATGGGGGCGTAGTTGGACTATTCGCATATATATGGATGATGAGTATAATTTTAAAACATCTCAAATTTGCTGGGAGCCAGACGCCGAGCATCAAATGCAGTTTCTATTCGGCTAGCTATGTTTGGTTGCTTTCCTTGCTCATAGGTAACCAAACTGCAGTGTGGCTGCTTCCGGGGTCCCTCATTTCCTACCTTCTGTGGTTAGTCCTGGGCTTGGCGATCGCGACCGCAACGAACGTGCGGCGTGAGCAAGCTGTTCGAGAGTGGGGGAACGTTAGGGCGCTAGTTTCTGAACAGACAGAGCCGTCATCGGTGTGGTGAGGGCGATCCCAACTACGTCGCCGTATGTGTTTGGGTGCAGTTCTGTGCTTTTGGTCTCCTCATTCTCCTGATTTGGTGGAATACGAACCCCGCTCTTTGGCGGCCAGATAGAGACCTTCCTGCCGATACATTTCTCGCCTTTCTGGCGAGTGTCGCAGGTCTGAAGAAGCGGCGGGGGAGTGTGCTGCCGGCAGCGTCCACACCAGCGGGGACTCACCGTCTGCCAGATGAGGCCTTGACATGCGCAGAATGAAAGTACTGCACGTCGTTAACACCCTCTCGGCCGGTGGAGCGGAACTGCATCTCCTGACCCTGTGTCGGTATTTGAGGCGACAGGGGATTGATGTTGTCGTGGCTTGCCTAAAGGAGCACGTCAAAGATAGCCTGTCGCTGCGGCGTGATTTCGAGCAGGAAGGCATAAAAGTTATCAATTTAGGCGCAGACCGTCGCTTCGATCCGCGCTGTCTTGTCCGGTTAGTTCGCTTATTGCGACAGGAACATCCTGCGCTGTTGCACACTCACTTGCCACGTGCGGACTTCGCGGGAGCGTTCAGCCATTTCCTTTACTCCTCAGTCCCCTGGATCTGCTCTATTCATGGCCTGCATAGTAGGCATTGGTCCGGCAAGCGGGCTCTGCCACTGTTTTCTTTACTCTGGCGACATGCCGATGCCGTGATTGCGATTTCCCACGCCGTTAAGACGTGGGTAGCAGACGAGTGGTCTATCCCTCTGAGAAAGTGACAGCAATCCACTACGGGATTGAGACAGAAGGGTTCGTTCGGTCGAGCGTTCACGTTCGACAGACTTGGGGACTAAGCGGGCGATCAGTCGTTGGTGCCGTAGGAAGTCTCCGACCTGTAAAAGGTCATGATTTACTCATCAAAGCGATGCCGTGTGTTTCTGAGCAGATCCCCCATGCCTCCCTCCTCATCGCAGGGCATGATCTCTGGGGCTATGGTAAGACGCTTCAGGCATTGATCGACAAATTCCGTCTTCATGAGCAGGTAAGAATGGTTGGGTTTCAAGGCGATGTTTCCTCGTTCCTCCATGCTTTGGATGTGTTTGCTCTTCCGTCAAGATCAGAGGGCTTTGGACAAGTTGCCATTGAAGCCATGGCGGCCGGGAAGCCGGTAGTCGCCAGTAGAATAGCGCCGCTCACGGAGATCGTCGTTGAAGGCCAAACAGGCTTGCTGGTGGAGCCTGACGCTCCGGAGGCATTCGCCCGCGCCATCACCTGGCTCTTCATGCATCCTGAAGAGGCGCAAGGGATGGGAAGGCGAGGGCAGGAACGTGTACAAAACCACTTCCTTGCCGAGAGAATGGTAGCAGAGACCTTGTCGCTGTATGAGACCGTGATCTCTCAACGGAGGAGACGTGCAGGAGCAGAGGCGAAACAGAAAGCCATCTGTCGTCACTGAGGGGGCAATCAGGGTGGTGCGGGTCGTTGCGCGGCTCAGTATTGGCGGCCCCACTATCCATGTGATGGGTCTCAATGCCGGCCTCGACCCGACTCGCTTCGCACAATCGCTTGCTACCGGCCTTGAGAACCCTGGTGAGGGCTCCATGCTGGCTGAGGCTCTCGCCCGTGGCGTGAAGCCTATTGTCGTCCCGGAGATCGTTGCTGAGGCGAGCCTCAAGCCTCGGGATATCACCGCGCTGCTTAAACTCTACCGCCTCATCCGCCAGGAGCGGCCCCACATTGTCCATACCCACACTGCCAAGGCGGGTTTCCTGGGACGCCTGGCGGCGCGACTGGCCGGTGTTCCGGTTATCATCCACACCTACCATGGTCACATCCTCCATGGATACTATGGCCCCCTCACGACCGGGCTCCTTCGCACCATGGAGAGGATGCTGGCCCGCATCACTCACTGTATCATTGCCGTCAGCGAGCAGGTCAAGGGCGACCTGATAGCTTACGGTGTCGCCCCCTCAGGGAAGATTCGTGTCATCCCGCTTGGTCTCGAGTTGGACCCATTCCTGGGCTGCGCTGTTTACAAGGGGGAGTTTCGCCGCGAACTAGACCTTGACGATAACGCTCGGCTGGTAGGGATCGTGGGCCGTATCGTTCCAATTAAAAACCACCGACTCTTCCTGCAGGCTGCTGCCCTGGTAATCGCCAGTGAACCTGCTGCCCGGTTTGTTATCGTCGGTGATGGCGCCCTCCGGCTGGAGATGGAGCAGCAGGCCCGCGCATTAGGCATCGCTGATCGGGTCCTCTTCACCGGGTGGCGCCGGGACCTGCCCCGTATTTACGCCGACCTGGATGTTCTCACGGTATCGTCCAACAATGAAGGTACGCCGGTCTCTGTGATCGAGGCCATGGCGGCCGGCTGTCCAGTCGTTGCCACCCGTGTTGGAGGTCTCCCGGACCTGATCACTGATGGGGAGACCGGCTTCCTAGTGCCCCCTAGCGATGCGCAGGCTCTGGCCGCTGCCATTCTACGGGTGCTTCGAGACCCGGAGACCGCCGGTCGAATGGGTCGAACTGCTCGGGCTTCTGTCCAGCAACGTTTCACCATGAAGCGCCTCATCAGCGACATGGAACAACTCTATATCCAGATCCTAACCGATAAAGGTGTCAAGGCGCCCCTTGACAAGGACTGCCCTCTGTGACCTGTATGCAATAACTACTGAGACGGGAGTGAAGGGCCCAATGAATTGCATGCTACGTTCCGTTGAAAATCGAGTGCACCCAGCGCGGGGCCTGCATGGGCGAGGCGAGGTTGATCTCCAAGGCCTCCTCTTGGACTGAGGCTCCCCGGCGATTCAAGGCATGGCGCGCGAATCGGTTCGAGGAGGTTGAAGCCCCGATCCCCCGCTTGAAGAAGGACTCGTTTCATTGTTTCAACTAACCTTGGGATTGACTCCCGAAGAACAAAAACTGTATTAAAGGGGCGGTATATGGATACGGATACGGGGACTCCAAAGGTTCCTAGCCAGGACGAACGAAGGGTGCTTGCCTTGCGTGAACTTATCCTGTCGGCATTCCAGGATAAGTTTGGGCACGCGGTTATTATCGGTGTAAACATCAAGCCTTCGCTGCTATTCAGCAGCATCGCCACCGTGATGGTTAGTGAATACGTATCTGACATGGACAAATTGGCCGAACATATGGAGTGGGAGATCACGGAGGATCTCGGATGCCCAATGGCCATCTTTGTTAAGCAGCCCATACGCCATCGAATTGCAGGGCTATTGAAGGGCAGATAAATGTCTGGTCACTGAAGGGCAGCAAATTATCGAGTATTTTTTGTGACGACTCGATGCCCCGCGGTTAGGTCCGCGGGGCATTTGTTTATGCGGGAAAACGTTACTCTTCTGGACTACTTGTTGCTCTTCTTGCTACTCATTACAATCCGTTACACCCAATACCGTTCACTTAGCCCGAATATTGCAGTTGGTGACCTCGCCGATGCTACCCCTCGGAACGCCGGAGAACTCGACCAGAGTCTTGATCCGCCGGACGACCTTGGCCAACGCCGCGCTCCCATCAAACAGGATCCGTTCAGACATGACAATCTCCTCGCCCAGGGGGCGCCCTGAGACGCTCACTGGTTGTGGTGAAGGGACCGGCCCAGTATCCACCAGACCGATCCCGTTCGCAATAGGGGTTCAGTTCAGGCGATGTCGGCGGCGCATCGACGGCGGAAGGGACACTCGGGGCACCGCCAGCTCCGCACAGGGTAATAGGCTCCCGCCTCGATGGCGCGCAGAACGCGCCGGATCAACGCCAGGGTCCAGGTCTCGTCCTCCTCGGCCTTCACGGCATAGTAGCTTTCCATATCGGGCGTCTTGGTCTTCAGCAGGACATCGAACCGGATCAGGACGTTCTGCCCGTCTGTGGTGTAACCCAGGCGTCGCAGCGCGTAGGCGTAGAGGATCGACTGGAGGTGATTGTCGGCCTGGTTCTCGGTGTAGCGACGTGCGGAGGTCTTCAGGTCCGCGATGGTCATTGTCCCGTCGGCATCGCTCTCGATCAGGTCGAAGATCCCGGCGAGTTTCTTGTCGAGGATCTCGCCCGTGGCAGGATTGACCAGGTCCACCAGGAACGGCATCTCCACCGCCTCGATGGTCTGCGGACGGATCTTGGCGTGAAAGACCTCCAGGAGCGCGTCGCCCTTCTCCCGCATCGACCGCTCGCTCTCGCCATCCTTGTACAGCATCTCGATGTCTTTCGGGATGGCGTCCTTGAACTCGGCATGAAAGCAAGCCTTGAAGACCCCGACAATGAGCGGCTCCCCGAACTGCTTGAGGTGCCGGTAGTAGTGGGCGACAGCGGCATGGATCGCCCGGCCGAAGGCGAGCGAGGCAGGCAGGTGCTCCCAGGGTGCGCCCTGAACGTACTGGTAGTTGTACCTCTGAGGGCATCCCAGGAAGGTGTCAAGCTGACTATGGGAGATGTGCAGATGGTTGCTGAACTCGTTGACGGTCATGGATAATCCCTCCTTTCAGGAAGTGAGGGGGTGAGGCTCAGGGTTTAGGGCCTTCTCGGCCCCCTGCTCCTCACCCCCGCGCTATTTCTCGCTACTGAGTGGGTTGCTGGGCAGGCGATTGCAGATGCTGAATCAGGTCTGCGGCGCTCTGCGAGGTCAGATACGGGACCTGAGCGCCATACCGATTGAGCGACTCCTGGTTCAGCTCGATCTGTGAGAGCCCGCGCCGTTTGGCGATGGTCAGAATCGCACTGTGCTGGGCGTTGGTGAGACGGCCGTTGCCGTTGGAGCCCTCAGGCTGCTCTGGCTGACCATTCGTGGGCTCCGGCTTCCGGGTTTCAGGTTCGCGGTTCGCGCGGCGAGCGGTTGTCCCCTGCCGTGGGCCGCCATTACCCTCTCGCCCGGCCGGGCGGGCTGAGCGCTCACCGTAGAGGTGGAGGCCCACGCCCAGGAAGGTGGCGCACTTCTTGAGGGCATCGGTGGCGGCCGCCTTCAGGTCGTCGCCGATGGAGACGATCTTCTTACTGTCGCGTTCACGGGTGATCTGGGTGGTCCCGAACTGCATCTTGACCACCCCTTCAGCGGACAGCTTCCCCAAGACCAGGATCTCGTCCCGCTCCTCCACGATCTTGTGATCGAGGACCTCAAAGGACCAGGCCCCCTCGAATGCGTCGTTCAGGCGCTGGATGATGGAGTGGCCCTCCACATAGTCCAGCATGCCGTTCCTGCCCTGGCGCTGTTTGATCTGGGCACGCTCAAAGACTCTCTCTAACAGTTGCCGATTCATCGTCGTCTCCTTTCTCGGTCCATTGAATGGACTCAACAGACTCAACAACGTTTTCTGAATCCGGATCCGGAACCTGCACGCTCGCAAGCCATCGGGTAGCTGGGGTTTCGAAGGAGATCCATCTCAGCACCGTGTCCCAGCACTCGACGGCGCCGCAAGGCTCAGCGTTGTCGGTAAAATCCTGCTTGCCTGTCGCGTTTGCGATGCAGACAGGGTCTGCCTTGCTCTCTTCGATCATGTTCCCACTCCTCTTTGCTCTCGTTCGGCGTCAAGGGTTTGGGCCAGCCGCCGCTCCATCTCTCGCGTGCGGGCGAGATCGAGCGCCTCGTCCAACGGCATGGCCTCCAGTTGATCGAGCCACCCGTCGTACCCCTCGTAATCACTCGGCTCAGGACCTGACATCGCTCTCACCTCCCTTCACCGTCCCGGCGCCGTCCTGATCGGCCTGGGCCTGCTGACTATCGACGATCATCAATGCCTTCTGCAGGATCTCGCTCACGAGGCGCGTCATAGGGATGCGCCTGACCTTGGCCAAGCGGTACAGGGGTGGAATGAGATCCTCATCGATCCGTGGGCTATACATGACCATCACCTCCTTTCACCAGCCCAACAGACCCGATCCCATTCCCTTCAGGAAACTCCTCGGCGGATGAGAGTGGACGGCCGGCGCGGAGAATAGCGTCGGCGGCTTGGATGATCCGGTGGGCCGAGGCGGACAGGATCGCTGCATCCGAGAGATAGTGCTGGATGTAGCCCCGGCAGTAGGCGGCCCCTGGAAGCTCTAACGCCTCCAGAACCAGGAGGGCGACCGCCTCGGCCTCCGCCTCCTTGAGGGAGAGCGGCGGCGCCGTGGGATCGTGAAGCGAGCGGTCGGTGTGTCCCAGCAGGATGTGGCCAAGCTCGTGGAAGAGGCTCTTGAAGGGAAGCTGCGCCACCGGAGAGATGGCCACGCTTCGGCCTGTCGCATACCCTTGGCAGTTGCCGTCCAGATCTTCGAAGGGGACCTCGCTGATGCTCAAGCGGGTAAGGGCCGTGGCCTTGTCCCAGGCCAGGGGCGGCTCCGCCTGCACCGAATCCCCGTCGGTTTGGGAGAGGACGAACCAGCGGGCTCGCCAGATGAAAACCGTACGGGGCCCTGCCTGCGCCTCTTCGCGCACCGGCAGGTTCTCAGCGTCAACGTCATCCTTATCGTGCGGGCGCGCCGCCAAGGTCACCGGCATGCAGAGGACGAGCGCCCGCTCTCCTCGCCTCACTTGGCGCCGTTTGGCCTGCCACCCGGCATAGGTGGCGATCGGCCCGGGCGGGATTCCGCGCGTCCGGCACTCGCTCAGCGCCGCGAGCTGATTGCCCAGGCTAAACCGGTGAAAGGCCGTGTAGGCCTCCAGGATGAGGCCGGGGGTAGTTACTGCTTCGTGCAGCAAGAGACTCCAATCGAGTCGTGTCGTGGATGCCATATGCACCACCTCCTTTCACCCCACAACAGACCCGATCCCATCCGGCGGAGCCGGAAAGGGGACGGCCTCAGTGATAGCGAACCAAAGAGGAGTCGGGAGCGGGAGGGGTCAGGGCGCGGAGCCTGGGGGTGCGGATCAGGCGGAGCCTGTTCCGTGAGGCGCGGCGAGGGAAGACGTGGCGGCCAAGCCTTGCGGTATTTAGATGCAAGGCGCAGGACGCCCAGTCCGAGCGAGGTCCGTCAGGATCTTGCGGCAGCCGAGGTCGCGCCGTTACCTATAGGCGGAGCGCCCGATCAGCGGCAGGGGGAGCCCCCAGGGGGCGGTGGAGGGAAGGCGGGGATAGCGGTCCGTAGGACCCATCCGCACAAAAAAAAGACCCCGGCTACGGCACCGGGGTCTCGGGTTGCGCAACGGCGGGATCGAGGGTCGTCTTGCGGCTCTGATAGGCTCCCCACAGGACGGCCCATTCGTGCGAAGGCAGCGATCCGAGGCCGTTTCGCTGGCATCGGTACAGCTCGGTCCCGATCCGTGGCAGCGTCTGCTCACCAGCCCAGGTGATTCGGCGGAGCAACGTCGCCGCTTGGGTCGAGAGGCGAAGACCCCGGTGAAGCTCATCCTTGCGCAGACTGTATCGCGTCCAGACCGCGCCCGCCTGATCGTGGGTGAGGGACATTCCGTAGACATCCCGACCCAGCTCCGCCAGCGCGGGAAGGGAGGGGCAGGCATCGATCCGGCCGATGAGATCGCGGAACCAGGCCGGCTGGGTCTCGAGCCATGGCGTGACTTCGGGTTCGTGACCGAGATGCCCGACCACGTGATAGGCGACAGAGGACAGCGCGGAAGTCTCATCTTCGGCCTCATCCTCCTCCTGGTACGGATCGGCATCGTCCATAGGATCGTCGGCCTGTTCCAGCATAGCCAGTTGGACCACCAGGCGGAAGAGTCCACTCCGGACGGTGTCAGTGCCCCACTCCCGGGCCTCGGCCACGTAGTGGGCAACGACCCGCTCATCGGCATCCAGCGCGAGGAAGAGTTCGCCAAGTTCCATCGCCGTAGCGGCATCGCAGCCGAACCGCTTGCGGAGCGCGGGAACGGCAAGGAAGGCGGGCCGTCCGTCCGACTCGTTTGGATGTGGCGCCACGATTGTATCGCCCACTACTTCGCACCGTTCGAACCAGAGCCGGTCGCTTTGCGACAGCGACGCGACATGGACGAAGCTCTCGTGAATGGGACAGCCACCCTCTGCTGGGATGCGGACGATTTCGGGTAACGATTTGAGGGGTGATGGTGATTCGGGATCCGGCACCCACCGGAAGCCGCCCACCCAGGCGTCCGAGGAACACCGCAGCGGAACCCAGCGCCCCCCAACGAACGCCGGCAGGACCGCGCCCCCGCCACAGACGAACGCCACCACCCGAAGACCCCGAGCCAGCGCACAACGAAGGGTGAAGCGGGTACCCCATGACGGGCCGTGTAGGAAGGCCACAACCCCCGCCGCCGATTCCACGAGGGCCGCCGTGCGTGATTTAAGGGCGGTAACGGCAACGTCCCGAGAGGCCCCGCGAATGAGCGACCCGGACACCACCGAGCCCCCCAGCGCCGCGAACCGGACCAGGGACGGGCGGCAATCCCGAGGCGCAAGAGAGTTATCCCCGGGAAGGTGCACGACCGAGGACCCGCACCCACCGCCACCGGCATCAACGACCGTGCGAAGAGCGAACAGATCCGCCCCAACCGCCCCGCCCGATCCAATGCCGAAACCGCGCCCAAGAAGCGAGTGGGTAACCGAGGCCACCCGCGGTTCCCAAGACGATGGAAGCGACCGCGAACCAACAACCGCAACGTAACGAAGAGCAGCCATGACACACCTCCCGAAGTAACGGCCGGGACCAGCCCCGACAGCACCCGCAAACCCAACGTCAGCAGGCATAAAAAGGAGACCGCCCCAGCTGGAGCAAGGCCGACGGAGGCTCCCGATCTGGTACATTGCCCAAGGGATGGCGACAGGATGGAGTAGGTAGAAAAAGGCTGGAGAGCACGAGGCCGCCGCAGAACGGTTTCGCCGAGGTCACCGAAGGCCGTAACAACGTGAAGGACCCCCGCCCCAGCCCCGAGGATTAAATGGAGGGGACCCTCTGGGGAGCAGGCCGTTTATGCCGCAGGGGCGGTCGGTACGAGGGGCGGGGGTTGACGGAGGCGAAAGGGGCGGTACAATCAAAAAAGCTGCGTGCGAGGCGACCCCCTGCCACAAGACACGCGCAGGTCGACACCGTCTTTCGCCCACCACCGCGGCCCCCAGGCCGCCCACATAAGGCAACCAGCGCCCTGCCACCACACAAGCTCGTAAGATTACGGCCCGGGCAGGAGGTGTATCGTAGGGATATGATCCCCGCCTATCGACACCGCTCTTCGCATGGCACCCCGCGCCCCAGCGCGGCCTACCCTGGCAACCAGCGTCCGGAGATCCTTATAGCCGCGAGACCGAGGGAACCGGATCGAGCTTGGTGTGCTTGGGTGAGGCGAAGGGGGGAGCCTCCTGGGAGGGGCGGATGGGGTACCAGGCTAAAGGCGCGGGGATGGCGCCGGCGCAACCCATGCTCCGAAGGGCATGCATGGAGCGTGACGCGCCTATAGGTCTGGAATGATAATTGCTTGGAGGGAAATGCAGCGTGACTCTAAAGTTACAGATCTGGTGTGGCCGCCTTGTGCCTTATGTTCGCGGGCTCCCGGATGAGTTTCCCGACCGGTTGATTTGTGAATAGAAACGGCCAGCTCTCCGTAGCGGGGATCGTGGCCAGCGGATCAGGAGCCAGAACGCTATGCCGAACCTTAACCCGGACTTGATCGCCGGGTTGCGCCGCCGCCGGTACCACCTCGGCCCCTTCCACAATCAACCGGTGGCCCTGTTCAACGGAGGTGAAGAAATAAGTAAAGCGTCCCCAAAATGACGCGGGTTATTGCCCCTGTCGCTTGAAACTTGTGATATAGAAGTGGCAACCGAAAAAGCCACTCTTTGGCTGAATTGTTCCGAAGATTTCGATCTTGACATCCTCGTTCAGTGCGTCAAAGAGTGCGAAGTCAGACATAGACACGAGAAAGAGATCGTCACAAGTACTCTTACTCTTCACGTCGCACAGCAATACATTCACAAATCCCTCGACGCCAGGACCCGAACGCGGATTCTGCACCAACCGCTTGTAGATCGCAGACGTTCTCACTCTTTTATTGACCAATTCCTTTTGATACTGAAGATTAACCGCCTGAAAAAAGGCTATCTTCTTGTAGTCCGAAGAGGCGGATCGCTGTTTGTCTTGTGCTGCCGTGACTTCCTTTATTACGTCATCGAAAAAGTTCCCCGCTCCAGAGGAGTAAGCACTGCCGAAATAGATAGAACACGCGGAAAGAAAAGCCGCTATCACCTGTTTTTTGTACAACATGTTGCCTCCCTCTGATCTCCGACGAGAGCACTACGCCAAGGGTGGCACGTCGCGCAACGCCGATGTCGAGCCGTGCCGCCAAATCCTTTCAAGCGCGTCCCGTTTCCACAAGCGCTACCAGTTTGCTCGACGCGACTCCAGGCTAGTACTTCAGGGAATCGGTCCGGAGACCAGCACATTGTTGCTCTCGACCCTTTCGCCTACCGCGTTCGTTGCATCGAGTACCGCTACAACATACTTCCCCGAGGCGCTGTAGCCTGAGGGCAGGGGCACACGTAACCGCACTCGTTGGCTCCGGACGACTCGCAAGCTGCCGACGGTGACCTGGGTCAGCAAGGTCTCCTGAGTGACCCCGTCACTGGACAGGAAGAATTTGAGGGCCGACGCGGATGGCGCTGGGACGTTACCCTGGTTTCTGGCGGTGAATTGCCCGCTGAGCGTACAGGTCTGCACGCCTCGTCTCGTCCGGCAGGACTGGCTGAGGCTGCCCCACGTACCGGTCAGGTCGGGGCCGTTCGTGAGATTAAAGGTGGCCGTACAGGTCCTGTCGGTATCCATCGTGACGGTCCCATCGGCGGCGCAGTCGCCCGACCAGCCGGCGAAGGTGGAGCCGGACGCGGGGGTCGGGGTGAGGGTCACGGGAGTGCCGGTCGGGTAGTTCGCGCTACAGCTCGCGCCGCAGTCGATCCCGCCGGGGTTGCTGGTCACGGTGCCCGAGCCGGTACCGGTCTTGGTGACGGTAAGCAGGGGACCCGTCAACCCTACTTCCACGCCGGTTAACTCCACTCCGCTAGCGTTGGCGCCGAAGCCGTCGAGGTTAAAGGTGATGCGGTGGGTCCCAGGTGGCAGGGGGCCTGCGTCGTCGCCGATGTAGATCTCCTCTGTAACTAGCGAGGCCGGCGTCACATGGCGCTGGTCGATCTGCCGCACCAGGTGGCCGTCCACGAACACCCTGAGCAAGCCCTCGCCCGCAGCGTCGAAGCTCCAGTTGAAGCGCAGCGTGTTCACCGGTGTCGCGGTCGTGACGTTGACCGCGAGATAGGACGGCTCCTCGGTCACGGGAGCCGCGTTGGTGATGACGCGGTCGGCGGCTGCCCGCATCGGTTGCAGGGTCCCGCCCGCGACGTAAGCCCACCCCATTTTGATCAAGTCGTACAGATAGGCGCCTGTTCCCTGGATGTACTCGACTGCGGTCGTCACACTCTCAACCACAACGTTCACGATCGTAGCGGGCCGATAGTGACTGGCGTCCACATCCGCAGTCGCAGCGGCCAGATAGCGCAAGGTGCTCAGTGAGAGAGCGCCCGGATTGCAGGATTCTCCCTGTACCTTGCATTTTCCCCCTTCCGGAAAGGCAGCTTGCAGATCCTTGAGGTCGTGGCCATTCTCTCGGGACAGCGAGTACCCCATTCCGCCGTCACTGCTCATCGGGTCGAACTGGTTGTCGCTCGCATTGTCCACTAGGGAGGAGTCGTTGATCGACCAGCCATAGAACCGGTAGGGCCGACTATGACGACAGGTCCACACCGCGCGCAGATCGATTCCGTATCCCGATTGGCACCCGTCCGACTCTGGAGTGACGTCAATAGTGTAGGCATGCTTAAGAAAGAGCTTGGTTCCATCATAGGGAGCCAGTAGTCCCACCTGCCGGGTATCAACATAGTTATCCGCCCAGTCGGCCCAGTCACCATACGTCGAATCCTTTTTGCGCGGATCATAGGCATCCAGGAAGGTCTCGTGGATCTTCACGGCCCGTCGTTTCTCCAAGCCCACCCATAGCTTAAGCCCGAACGTCGCGGTCTCGATGAGTTTGGCCCCGGCGCTGTGGCCAACAAAATGGACGTGTTCATAATTTTTTTCCTTTAATATCTTCGCCAGCGCGTCACCTTGCCGCTCAGCAAAAGGAAGGATCTCCTTCGGAAATCGGTAGGAATCTTCGCCTGTAACATCAAGAAGCGGTGCGAACTCAGCATCGGTCCGCCAGTCATACACCCACACATCCCAGCCGTTGACCTGGCATATTGTTCTTGCACCGTTCGTCGCATTAACAGGCGGAAGGGAGCCGCTAAAGCCAAGCTTCTGACAGACGCCGTTGGCCAGCGGACCCGCCCAGTCCGACGACTTCGAGTTCCAGCCATGCGTGATCACAATTGCCTTATCGACCGGCGTAGGAGCAGCCGTAGTGTCCTCCGAGGGATCCACCCGTTCCGGCGTCGTGGCCTCGCCATCAATGATCCCATCCCCATCGGTATCGCGATTGTGGGGATCAGTGCTGGCCTGGAACTCCTGCAGATTCGTCAGCCCGTCGCCATCAGGGTCCTGGGCCGCATCGGAGGGATCGTTCGGGTTCAGCCCGTGCGCCACCTCCCACGTGTCCGGCATGCCGTCGTGATCGGTGTCGGAGGGAGAGGCTTGTGATATCTCCGCGAGGAAGATCTCCCAATTGCCGTCTGGGTTGCCGCCAGTCAGGTCGCTCAGGGATTGAAAGGCGATCCGGGTGCCGTCGGCATTGATGGAGGGATTGGAGCTGACGCCACTGGTTGAGCTGGTGATCTGGGTCAGGCCTGAGCCTTGGGTCCAGAGGAAGATCTCGTTGCTACCGTCAGGGTTACCGCCGGTCAGGTCACTGCCAGAGGAGAAGGCGATCCGGGTGCCGTCAGCGTTGATGGAGGGAGGGAACATGCAGTCACAGATGGTGGTGGTGGCGTTGGTGAGCTGGGTGATCGGGGGATCTGAGCCTTGGGTCCAGAGGAAGATCTCGTTGCTACCGTCAGGGTTACCGCCGGTCAGGTCACTGTTGGAGAGGAAGGCGATCCGGGTGCCGTCAGCGTTGATGGAGGGATAACCGCTGCCATTCGAGCCGGGGAGCATAGGGGAGTCGGTGATCTGGCTGATGCCGGAGCCTTCAGTCCAGAGAAAAATCTCCTCGTTGCCGTCAGTGTTGCCGCTGGTCGGGTTACCGTTGGAGAAGAAGGCGATCCGGGTGCCGTCGGCATTGATGGAGGGAGCCCAGTAGTTGTGCGCGCTAGTGTCGGTGATCTGGGTAAAGCCGCTCCCTTCAGTCCAGAGGAAGATCTCCCAGTCGTGGTCTACGTTGCCGGGGCTTTCCGGGGTCAGGTCGTTGCCGGAGGGAAAGGCGATTCGAGTACCGTCGGCGTTGATGGAGGGAGGGGCGAAGTTATGATACCCAATCGTGTTGGTGAGCTGGATGATCGGGGGATCTGCGCCTTGGGTCCAGAGGAAGATCTCACTATTCCCGTCAGGGTTGCCTCCGGTCAGGTCGAGGGGGGAATAAAAGACGATTTGGGTGCCATGGGCGTTGGCAGAAAGCTCGATTTTGTTGCTGAAGCCCGCGTAGGGGTCCCCGATGGTGTTGGTGAGCTGGATGATCGGGGGATCTGCGCCTTGGGTCCAGAGGAAGATCTCACTATTCCCGTCAGGGTTGCCTCCGGTAAGATCGCGGTTGGAAACAAGGGCGATCCGGCTGCCGTCTGCGTTGATGGAGGGGCTCCAGTTGTTGTTGGAGGGGCTCCAGTAGGAGTCCCTGGTAGAGCTGGTGATCTGGGTGAAGGTCACCTGCGCATCGGCAGCGTTCTTTGCGGGATAAAGACTGTCGCCGGGATAATAGGTATCACCGCAAATATCGGTTCCGCTAGAGCCCCAGAAATCCGGAACAATAATATCAAAGCTTGACCACGTATTCAGAGGGCATGCCATGGTCTCGACACCACTGAAGACGGGTGGCGTGGCGAAATTGATGAGCCTCGTGTTGTGTGCCAACCAGGTTCCGCCGCACATCTCGTCGGGAGAATACATGGCGTCACTCTCGACGCCGTAATACGGCGCAGGATAGAGAAGGGGTGATGGGACAGGATTCACAAAATAGCAGGTATGAATTATGCCATCAAGGGTCGTGAAGCGGAAAGCATGGTTGAACGTAACACCCTCATACGTGATGGGTAGCGGGGCTGGTTCAACGGCCAGACCCTCGCCAGGAACAATGAGACCAGGGCTAATGGCCATGCTGAGTAGAAGCAGCAACGACAGACGAAATCGCCACATCCCAGGGAGTTCTCGATGGGAAAGGTCACGCGATGTTGGGTGGTGTCGTGCGGTCATCCGCTCCCCTCCTTTAGCGAATCGCTGGCGACGGTGATGCTGTGGGCATGACGTCTGAGATCCCCCTCACCCGCACCCTCTCCCCCAAACGGGGGCGAGGGGAACGTAAGGCAGGAATTGCTTTGCGTGCCCAAGGAGGACGAGGGGTTTTACGCCTTTGACCCGTTGGTGTTACGCGCCCGTTGACCTGAAAGGCCACAAATAACGCGCGTCGTGTGTGCCGTGATCGCAGGCACGGCGGGCGCGTTCGCCTGGCACCAGGGGGACACCACCATGGCTGTCGGGAATCACCCAACCCCTCGCCCGATGAAACCTTACATCAGTTACACTCTGCACGTCAGGTTATAATTCGGGAGAGCATAGAAAGCTACCCCCCCCCTGTCAAGGGAATAATGCAATGCAATCAGGCGGCCCGACAAATTGTCGTTGACTGTGGCAGACGCCAGCTTCGGTGTCAATACGCCTTTCGGCGTATCTGCCGAATCTAACAGGGTGAGGAGGAGAAGGAGAGACCGCTTGGAGGGCATTAGAGAATCGCTTGGTGTGAGGATTCGAGGTTATAGGCACGAAGAAGGTGAAGCGCTGTTTGGGATCCAGGCGCGTGATCCACTTGTCGCCATCAGGGATGGTCCATGGCCGGAAGCGCTGGCTGCCCGTCGCCCGCTCCCAGCTCCAGATGTGCGACCTTGGGCAGGCTGGCTCCGACAAGGCCCTGCATATCGCCGTACATGCCGGCCAGACCTGACAGGGCCCGGCCGAGCTGCTTCTCTCGCGCTGCCCAGATCTTTTCGATCGCCCGCCGTTCTCGGTCGAGGTCCTCCTTCATGGCCACGAAGGCCTCCGCGATGGCCTCTACGCGCTGTCGAAAGTCCGTGCCGGTGAGGTAGTCGTAGAGCTGCTCCATCTTCGTCCCTCGGCCCTGGGCGGCGGCCCGGGCTGAGGCAACCTGGATCAGTTGAGACCGCAGCGCGGTGGCGAGGCCGGGCAACGCAGTGAAGTCGGTCACCCACACGCCCTCCACCAGCGCGAGGTGTTTGACGTCCTTCGGAAGGGCGGTGGTTGCAATGGCCGCCACGTCGGCCTTCAGCTCTCGCCGGTCATCGCGGAGCTTCTCGAGCCAGCCGTCACTCCAGGCTTTGGTGTTCTTGGCCTCCCAGACGATACAGCCGCAGGCTCTGCCGCCCGGACTGATCACCCGCTGAATGACATCGGCGCCGCGGATCCCTTTGGGAACCGGCGCAATCTCGTCCTGCGGAAAGGCGGTGCGGAGCATGGCCTCCAGATCGAGTTCAGCGGCTTCGCCCTGGTTCTGCTGGGATCCCTGCTCCGCTTTGCGCTTCAACTCTTCGATCTGTCGGCGGAGGTCGCTGAGCTGCTTGTCCTTTTCCAGATCGCGGAGCCGGTGTTGTTCGGCCAGTCTGGTCTCGACGGTCTGCTCGATGGTCGCCCGTTCGGCTTGCAGACGACGTTCGAGTTCAAGATCGAGGGCCACCTTTTCATCTTCCAGTGTTCGGGCTTTCTTGAGCAGTGCGAGTTCGCGGGTGCGGCTGTCTTCGAGTTGTGTGGCCTTCTCAGTGAGTTCGGCCGTGAGATTGGCGTGATCAATGGCGAGGTCGGCTTTGGCTTGGGCGAGCGCCTTGGCGTGCTCCTCGGCGAGGCGGACCTGGAGTGTCTGTTCGAAGTCCTCCCGCATGTGGGCCCGCAGGGCATCCGATAAAGGGATCTGGGCGCCACATTGCGGGCAGGCAATGGTGTCAGGAACGATCATGCGTCACCTATACTCCACTACGCGTGCTCCGGCACGCTCTCGCCGTATGCCGTCCGTTCTAACCACTCGGCGATAAACTTCTCTTCCTCGGCCTTGTAATGGGCGAGTCGAGTCGATGTTTTGATGAATCCCTGTCGCGATCCGGGTGAGTGATCAACGGTGTTTTTCGCCTCGTGCTTGATCCAGGCCATCTGGCCATCGGTCAAGCTCGACAGGAACCGCAGCCTCCGCTCCTCCTGACGAGCCTTCAGCGCCTCCTCTGCTAGCGCCTTCTCTTTTAAGGCTCTATCCCGCTCCAGCCTGGCGTTGCGGAGGCTTATGGTCTCGTAGCCATCATCTGCCGGCCAGATCTCGGCGTTGGGAGAACTTAAATACCGGGAGAGAACGGATAGGCGGTTCCGAACCCTACTCCGTTCTGGACCGTGGGTCTCGTTGTAGACGATGATCTCCAGCACCTCCCTGGCCTGCTCTTCCGATCCGGACCTGTCAATCAGGCGCTGAATGGTGTCCGGGGCCAGCGTCCCCCACTTCTCTCGGTTTACCCAGTCAGGCAGGCTGGAAGGAGACGGGGCTGAATCGTGTTGATAGGCTAACTCCGGAGGCCTATTGGAGGGCAATTCAGCGTCATATATTTGTGTTGTCGCAGAGACGATCAACTCAATCACCCGGTGGTCACAGCGAAGCTGATAGATCGTTCCATCGAATCCCTTCGCCGCGATGGCAATAAGGCCCCGTAGCGCGAGTGTAGGGAGTACGGCCCGTCTCAGATAGTGGGCGTTGATGCCGGCCTTATCAGCAAGTTGGGAGTAGCCAATGGGAACAGTGTAGCTGGGGTTAATGACGCTTCGGTAGCGATCGAGCGTCATTAACACTGCCACAGCCTTGGCTGGAAGTCCGCGTCCGAGTCGTAAGGCTAAAAGGGCACTCTCCGGTGAAATCATCTCCCTTGAGACTGTATGTGGTACACCTATGTGGGTGGTACACACACCACTGGGGGCGTCTACCACGCCCGTGGCTGTACTAGGGCCAGCCATGTGGATGTCAGGCGCAAGCCGAGGTGCGCTAGTCTCCAAGAACTCCGACTCGCGGGCTGACATTTCTAGCACGGTCTCATCACTGTGTGTGTGCGTGCCACCTATGTGGGTGGTATCCACACCCTTGGGGGTGTCCAGACCTGGGGTGTGGTGTCCCGGCCTAGTAGTAGTATTATTACTATTTACTACTACTATAGTGTGTGGCTCCTCCCCTGGTGTGGCCCCAGCCATGGGCGTGTGCGTGCCACCCATGTGGGTGGTATCCACACCCTTGGGGGTGTCCAGTTGAGGGTGAAATTCGGACTCGTGGGTAGGTGCTAGAAGTGTAATACCGAGAATATCGGCGGCGTTGAAACCAGGACGCTTGGGATCCATCACTTTATCGGCCCGTTGCTCGATTAGAGCGCGTAGCTTTCTAAGATCCTTGCTTTCTGGCTTCTTAGCCATGGGCGGTGTTTTGTGGCTAGGGGTTACGGTGATATTGTGGCATACAGGCGCACCTAAGCGGCATCATCTGAAGTAGCCGTAGCTGCCCGAGGCGCAACCCCCAGGCGGCCCAACATCTCCCGCGCTAGCTCCACATAGTCGCGAGAGGCGGTACTGTTTCGGTCGAACTGTAGGACGCTTGTTCCGCTAAACTCGGCCTTTCGTGCAGCGGTTGAGCTTGTAATTGTTGTCTTAAAGACATCGTCACCAAACTTATTCACGATGGTGCTGAAGACCGCCTTACAAACATTCTGCCTCTTATCGTGCTTGGTAATAAGTACACCTAACAGTGCGAGCTGGGGCTGCACCGACTGGACTAGGCGAACGATATCCAAAAGATCCTCAACCCCGTCAAAGCTGAATTGAGAGCCGGATTCCATCGGAACAATAAGGTAATTGCTGGCGGCAAGGCCGTTCATCGTCAAGAGGGATAGAGAGGGGGGGCAGTCGAGAAGGATGTAGTCGAATCCATTATCGCCGTCCAGCTTACGCTGAAGCTGCTGGAGGGGTTGGGGATATTGTTCCGGGTTCCTGAGACGGTGATCGATGGAGGCTAGCTTGATGTTGGAGTAGACGAGCGAGACATCGGGAATCTTGGTTGGATTGGTGGCCTCCCGAAGCGCTGTGTCGCGATTCAGGATCAAATCGGTGACAGTAGGGGCGGCCGCGGTCGGGGCGGTAGTGCCGAGGATACGGCATGCGTTGGCCTGAGGATCGAGGTCAATCACCAGGATACGGAATCCCAGGCGCCTCAAGGCATCGGCTAGGTTGACCACGGTACTGGTCTTGCCGACCCCACCTTTTTGCATGGCGACCGCTATAACTGTAGACATTATGAGGAAACGTATATCAGTAGGGGATGGGTCGAGTCAAGAAAAAAGTGAAGGTAGCGTGCTCATGTGTGGAAACATGTATTACAAATGACTAATTGTAATGGCATTATTAGTATATCATGTTGGTAGGATGATAAAGGAATGGGTGTAGAGAATGCTATTAGATACCATGGGGATATAGGGGCTCTGGCCGTGATCGTCCAACATTAGTGTCTAGCGCTTCAATGGCCAGTGCGATCTCATGGGCGGTGTGTCTCGTATAGCGAGCGCTCGTATCCACCTTGCGATGACCGAGGGCCTCCTTGAGGAGGAGCAGGTCCTTATGTTCCCGGTAGAGGAGCGTGGCGAAGGCGTGACGGAGGGTATGAGGGGTTGCGTGCAGGATACCTGCGCGACGGAGCTGGGTAGTCAGGATCGTGTGGAGAGTGCGGCGCGAAAGCGGGCCTCTGGTCCGTGAGAGGAACACGGCCTGGTAAGGGGAAGGGGGCCTGACGGCGAGCCAGGCGCGGAGGGCCTTTCTGGCGGCCGAATTGAGATAGACGGTGCGAGAAACACCTCCTTTTCCGGATCGGATCTTGATGCATGGGGGATCGTGAGAGAGCCGGAGATCTTCAAGCTGCAGATCAGCCAGATCGCCCAGGCGAAGCCCGGCCTGGAGACCGAGCTGAACAAGGGCGTAATCGCGCCAGGTCTCGAGGGTTTTTGTGGGTGGTTCGATCGCTAGGCGGCGGAGCTGTCTCGCCGATGGGATCGGGGGGGCCGTCGGTGGTGGTAGAGGAAGGGGCCGGAGGGAGGCAGGCGTGAAGCCGGGCGGCGCGAGGCCTGCCTCGGTCAGGAAACCGCAGAAGCGGCGGATGGCGATGATCCTGCGGTTGATCGTTGTCGCTTCGCGACGCTGGGCGAGCTGCAGATAGGAGACGTAGTCTCGCAGGGCCTGCGGGGTAATCTGCGCCGGCGCGCTGATACTCCTATCGGCGAGCCAACGCGCGAGCAGGGTGATGTCGTGCAGATACGACCGGACAGTGAGTGGCCTACGGCCTTGGTCTTGGAGCCATTTGGTGAAGGCCGAAAGAGCGTCAGACCAGGCTGGGCTCGGGAGCGGATCCACTGAGGGCCTCTTATTCCATGGCCAGCGCGAAACGGATCGCCGCCTCCACCGCCTCGAGCTTCTCCGCGCTGAGCGTTGTGATATGCTCTCGCAGGCTGGCCTTGGCAATGGTGAGGATCGTGTCCAGGTTCACAACACAAGGCTGGGGGAGGCCATCCTCAGGGCCGAGCGGGACTTCGGCGGGGATCTGCCGGATACGAGTCGTGACGGGAGCGACCGTCAGGAGTGCCCGGATCGCATAGGCTTCATCTCTGGAGAGCAGTACGACGGGCCTACGGCCGGCCGGCGGCGGAAGCTCTGCCCACCAAATGTCCCCCCGCCTCACGCCCAGGGCTCCTGCTTCAACACGGCGCTACTGATCTGATGCGCGAGCGCCACCTCTTCATCCGTCTCCGGTTGCTGTCGGTAGCCTTCGACATACCGCCTCACCGCCTCCTGCCCGTGCTGCTGGTCCAGGAGACGTTCGACGGCGTGACGAAAGAACCGGCTACGGCTCTCCCCGCGGGTTTTGCATTCACCTTCAACGGCTTTCAGAATCTCTACCGGAAGACTGACGGAAATCTTGACGATTTGCCCCATTCGCTGCCTCCTCTGTTATCCATACCCAAATGCTACTATAGTATGAATTCTGGATGTCCGGTTGTCAAGAGGGTATTTGAATGGTCTGGACAGCGTATAATGGCTATTATACGCCGCCCACAGATCGCGACGGCAGCCCCATAATACCCCGGAAACACCTGACAAATCCGCGATTTTCCGATAGTTATCGGGAATCGATCATTCTCAATGGGGCCGAATCGGGTCGCTCCGTTTTTATGGCGTCATCATGGCGCGAAAAGTCTTGACGTTCTCTTCTATTCATCAGATGATCTCGGCATGGACATTCGCGCACACGAGACTCTCGTCGAGCTGCAGGCGCTGGTAGAAGGGGGACTGGCTTCCTATCACCCCTCTGTGCAACTGGTCTATCTCGCCCTCTGGGTGCGCAGCCGGATCGATCCGCGGATCTATGGGGCACCAAGCGATGGGACCTGCAGCGTGACGCAAGAAGCCCTCTCGCGCGATCTGGGGCTCGGACGACGGACCGTGCAGCGTGCGCTCCATGCACTTGAGGTGCATGGGCTCATACAGGCGATAGCTGCCGGGGGCGGGCGATGTCCAGCGGTCTATCGGCTCCTACTGCCAGAGGGAGTGCGGCAAGCGATTCGACAACGTACGGTAGAGGCTGCTCCAAGGGTTAATGGTGAGGGGGATCTGGCGGAGGCGACAGAAGAGTCGTGGCTGGATCGCTTGAACAAGGAGGACCGATTACTTCTCGAGACCTTGATCGAGAGGCTCTCCGAGTCGGAGCGGGGCGAGATCGAGCGTGAAGCTCGCGAGCGGATTATGGCAGGCGGCAAAGAGCCAACGGTGGAGCGCGTGGCGGGGGAGACAGCTCGGCTTGTGACGGTGCGCTATTTTGGGCCGGAACGGCTGAGGAAATACGACGTTTCACAGTAATTGTACGCCTGGACTGGCGTCCACTTGCCCATTGCAGGTACGATTTTTATAGTGCAATACATGTAATGATAGTAAACGGCTTACCCGCTGATTGTATCTTACTATTTAACAGATTGTGCCGTAAAAAGCTTATTCGTTATGCAAAACCAGCCACAAAACGCTATGCGTAGTGTGATCCGCATTGATCGTCATCTGCCGAGGAAAGAGATGGGATACCGGATCAACGGTCGTGACGATGAGAGGCAAGAGGCGCCACCGGCCGGCCTCGACGCAATCGAGGTTGAGGCTGTGGAGCCGAATCCGATCCTCCGCGGGGATGTTCGAATCCCCAACTACTTCAAGGACTACTGGCAACCAATCTTAGGACACAAAGCCGCAGCCACATACGAAATGATCCTTCGCTTTGCCTACGGCGATAGCGAAACCTGCACCGTCTCGCTCCATCGTTTGGCAGCAAGCCTCGGAATGGATCGGAACGAGCTGAAGGGGCGCGAGCGGCGAGATGTCCGCGCGGGCCGCGCCTCCGGCTACCATGAGCGCGGCACAATCGAGATTCTCTGTGACGCTGGGCTTATCGAGATCCAGAGGCAAGGGCAGATCGGCAAGCAATCCTATCTTTTCAGGGTTGTGAAAAACCCACCCCCGTTGACGGATCAGCAGGTCTCCGCGCTGCCATGTATTCTGCAACGTGCCCATAAGGATCTGATCGATCGCTGCCGGAGAGACCTTGAGAAGCGACGGCGGATGCAGCGGCGGCCGATGTCAGGAACCGCTCCGCGTCCAGATGACAGCGCTACCCAGGATCGGATGACGCCGTCATCCAGGGTGGGTGACGGCGCCACCCAACAGTGGATGACAGCGTCACCCCAAACAATACATACAAACCTTTTAGCATTACCACCACATACAGAAGGGCAAAGTGAGGCGCCACTTCCCGAAAGACTCGTCGTGGTACTTCGCGATTCTCCTTTTGAAGTGATCAAGCCAGACGCACTCCTTCAACTGCTCACTCAATATGGCGCCGAGAAGGTCACCCTCGCGATCGATGTGCTGACCGGGCAGTATCGAGGTGGCAACCGAAGGATCGCGCACCCCTTACCCCTCCTCAGGAAAACCTTGCGTGCCGGCCTGGACATGCCGGAGGACTACGTCCCCTACGAAGAGCGGATCCAGCGTGATGAGCAAACCAGGAGAGTCGCTGAAGAGAGCCAAGCCTTAGATGAAATCGAGAGACGTGACGCGATAGAACGGAGAAGGCTGGCCGAGGGGATCCTGCGGGGGCTCCCACAGGAGGAGCAGGAGGCGTACAGGCGGCGAGCGATAGAGCGGGTACCGGCGGCATTTCACGGGATTAAGGTTCTGACAGACCACGCTCTATATCAGCTCGTGATCGAGGAACGAATGGAGGTGGGCAATGAGCAACAAGCGGTTGTATAGGGCGATTCTGTCTGCGAAGGCGTACACCGAGTTACGAGTTAAGGCCGGTTCAGCGAGCGAGGCGATGGCTAAGGCGGAGGATCTGAAGTACGGAGTGGACTACGACATTTTTGATCATATTGTGGAACAGGCCTTTGTAGACGACCTCGAAGACTCAGTGGAGTGTGGCGACGGCCCGCTGGAGATCAGCCATCCTGAGATGGGCGTAGATTCTGGTGGTGTTGAGGGATGCATGGCCCAGCAGCTCCGCAACTAGCGAGATATCGTAGTCCGCCTGGATCAGATGGGAGGCGAAGCTGTGGCGCAGCTTGTGAGGCGTGAGCCTTTTACCGAGGCCAAGATCATTGGCTACGGTCCGGAGTCGTTGGTTGATTTGCTGGCGGTGAAACCGGTTTCCGCCAGGGCTCACGAAGAGGGCGGCGCTGTCCGAATCCGGCCGGATGGCAAGGTACCGCTGAACATCATCGTAAGCCTTCTGGTGGAGAGGCACCACCCGCTCTTTATCTCCCTTACCCCGAATTCGCACCATCTGCTTATCCCCATCCCGCTGGATGTCGGTCAGGTTCAGACCGACGAGCTCAGATGCCCGCATCCCAGTGTAGTAGAGGAGGGACGTCATCGTATGAAGACTCTTTCCTCTTGCTGTATTGCAGAGAGCCCGCGTGAACGCAAGCAGGCGCGTCACCTCTTCTCTGGTGAGATAAATAGGCAGACGTTCTGGAACTTTGGCGGCGAAGAGCGCCTCGGTGGGACAGTGGTCGATGAGCCCCTGACGAAGCATCCAGCGATAGAACGACTTCAGGACGGCCAGCTTCCGGTTGACACTACCAGGGGCGAGCCCCCGTTTCTCTCTCAGGAGCTTCAGGAAGTTCTCGATGTGGCTTGGGCGAATCTCGTGGAGCAGACAGAGATGGTGCGTTGCCTCCTCGAACAACCGCAAGTCTCGCGTGTATTCGGTGATGGTACCCGGACTGAGGTTGCGCTGGATCCGGATGTAGTCGCGGAACCTATCGATATGATCGGCGACATCATCCTCCCCGAGGCGGATCGATGGTCGCCTTTTCGCTGAGTTATGGGCTACTTTATGGTTCCTGAGATTCAGGTCGCTATTATTGCCGGTTTTCATTTCGCCCTCTGCGGCATGGCGAGGAGTTCTTACAAAACATCAGTTTTGTATCAAGCAGGATACGGCCCTTTTTGGGCTGGGACACGCGCAAGTCCTTGTCGGAACAGCCATAGTCGATCCTTGAGGCGGCATCCGTTCTTCGAGATGTGGGGCGATATGTTTCCAAACTGAGTAAACCATGACAAAACTCACACTAGCTGTCAAGGAGATTGTGGGGCGGCAATGAGCAAGAGCGTCGGCGTACATAGAAAAATAGCGACGAGGACAGCGCAGGAGCCGCCTGGTGAAGGCGAGCGCAGGCCGCGCGCACGGAGCCGTTCAGCGGCAAAGAGGGTGCCGGCGAAAGAGATTGCCGTCCCTACGGATATCGGGCCTGAGACCGCCCCCACTGGGGAGCTGATCGATATTGGCAAGGAGATGGCCGCCATCCTCCCCTTTAAGCGGCCAGACTCTGCAAGGCCGAACATCGCCAAGGCCGAGGTCTTCAAAATTGTGAAGCCTAGGCGGAAAGATCAGCCTGCCGTCCCCGACCATACCGTCGATTCGAAGCTGGCGGAAACCGTCGCGTCTACTGGACCGCAGGATGAAGTCGCGCTGGTGGGTGTGGTGGACCGGCTGGCCAGGCAGCTTCTCAGCTCGGCGGCCCTGGTCTTCACGTCGCTGGATGCGCGCTCGAAAGGGAGGGAGCAGATCGAGTATCGGTATGAAGGGGCGGCAGGGGAGTGGCACCTTTTCGCCAAGGCCCCTGGTGGGCTGCTCAGCACGCAGAGCCTGGGTGGGGCGAATGGACATCATCGCTGCGAGCTGTCTTTGCCCTGCCTTAAGTCGAGTCTCCGGGTCGTGAGCGAGAGTCTGACCAGAGTCGTTGACAGGATGGCCGCGCGAGATCGAGGAATCGAGCTGTTTGTAACGGCGGCGGAGGAAGTCGTCTCCTGTGTCCTGTCTGCGGCAGGGGCTGACGCCATGCTCACGGTCATCTTCGAGACGAAACCGCTGGAGCTGGTGGCAACCTTCGCCTCTGGGGCATCAGCCCTTAAAAACGCTGGCGATCTGCAGATCATCAAAGGGATGGTGGAGGACCTGGTTCTCGTTCGCAACCCCGAAGGCGTGGTAGTGGTGATGCGCTGGAAAAGAGCTGTGTGTCCGGCAGACGGGTCGGCGGCGTCTCCATTTGCCTCGCGCGATGGCGACCAGAGCTTATCAGAGGCGAGGTGCGAGGGGAAGCAGGTCGACGTCGTTGATGAGACCACGATGGTTAAAGAGGGCGACGGGGCAATCGGCGCACTTGCTGACCTACACAGAATCGGCCGGGATACGGTGGTTGTGACCGTGACGACTGACAAACTAGACCTACAGGCAGCCCCAATGCTGGGCGCCCGTCTGATGCCCCTGATAGAGGATCAGCAGGTGAAGCTCTTAATCGTAGATCTGGGGCAGGTGAAGATCATGGGGAGCTCCTGCCTGGGGATCCTGATCAAGACCAGAGGCGCTCTTACCGCCTTCGGACGGCGCCTGGCCCTGGTTGCGCTGAATGACGGCGTCAGGCAGATTCTGGAGACAGCCGGCCTTCTCTCTTCCTTTGAGGTCGGGGAATCTCTCAAAGATGTCATTTCTTCCAAGATCACCCTCGTGGAGGAGCGGCTCCCGGTACCAACGGATAACAGATATGGGCGAATGTCCAGGGTGAAGGGCTACGCAGCGTGGTTCGCGACGCTTTTTGGCGTGGAGCGGTCATGGGACTAGGACTCCTGCTTCTAGGATCAGCACTGCTTCTACTGTTGGGCTATGCCCAAATCAGATTGCTGAAGCATAAGGCCAGGCTACGCCGGGCACTCGACGGGCCGTCCTTAGTCCTAGGGGCCGGGACACCACACTCGAAACCGCATGGACCTTGTAACCCGGAGGCCTCAAGCGAACATGGTATAGCGCTAGGGGATGAAGTGGAAACCGGGGAGGTCGTCCGATGGAACCCTGGCGTCCTGGCGAATCCGCACCTCCTGATCCTGGGTGGATCGGGGGCGGGGAAAACGCAGACGATCAGGGCGGCGATGCTGGAACTTTCTCGTCGCGACTTTGGGGTCGTTGCCATTGACTTTCACGGGGATCTGCTGATCGAAAAGGCAGAAAGCTACCCCATCTCCATGACGAGTGAATATGGGGTAAACCCTTTGGTCGTCGATCTCGATCCGGCGGGCGGGGGGCCTGATCCTCAACGCTTTTTGGTGCTTCAAAGTCTGAAGGAAACCTTCGCGCCGATGGGCGGGAATCAGCTTGCCCTCCTGGATCGGGCGCTGGGCGAGGTCTACAAAAATACGGGAATCGTCCAAGAGGATCACGAATCGTGGCGGCGAGAGCCTCCCACGTTCCGGGACCTGGAAAGTGCGCTGGACCGGCTGGCCGAGGCGGCAGGGAAAGATCGACGGCCCGAGGCGGTGAAGACGAAGCTCGGTCCGGCCTTCTCCTACGGGATCTTTTCGAAGCCGCAGGTGCCGATCAGGGAGCGAGGTACGACCCGGATCGATCTGAGCAAGCTCCCCCCTGGTCTGCAGTACCTCGCGGCAGATACCCTCTGCAGGCAGCTTCTGAGACGTCTCCAGATGCGCGGTTCCCAGGGAACGCATCGGCTCTTTCTGGTGGTGGACGAGACAAAGCTTATGATGCCGGCCAGGCGCGAGGCTCCTCACGCCATCCTGAACCGGATTGCCTCCGAAGGGAGGAAGTTCGGGTTGGGGCTGATCGTGGCGGCGACATCGTCCGCCCACCTCAGCCGGGACATTATGATGAACTGCTTCGCGAAGCTGATCCTGAAGACCGACAAGATCGAGATCCCTCCTACCGCCAGGCGTTTCCTGGCTGAGCGCGATCAGCTCTCCAGCCTTCTCGAGCCCGGCGTTGGGCTGATCAACTTCGGGGACGAGGAGGCCTACACCGTAGTGCGGGTTCGGCCGTACGCGGCGAGGGTAGGCGATGGATAGGCCGGTCGTAAACTCCACACGGGAAACCTTCGAGCCAATCTTTCTCGGGCGGGCGGATCTACTGGCGACGCTCTGGGGGCTAGCCCTGAAGGGGCGTCATACCCTTATTACCGGCGCAAAGGGGATCGGCAAGTCGGCCCTCATGGAACGGCTCTACCGTGGCCTCAAGGAGGGCGGGGAGGTGAGGGTCCTTCTTGTCGAGGAGTCGCGTAATCTGAAGCCGATGATGTTGGCGCTAGCTGAGCAGCTCCACGAGCATCGACTTTTCAAGCACCCGTACCTCTCGGATACGGCGACCACCCGCATGACGTGGCGGACGCTTCTACCTAAAGCAAGGGGCCTTGCGGCGGCTGACCTGGCCAGGGCCGTGGTCACCTCGCTCCAAGGACAGCGGTGCCTTCTCCTGCTCGACCACCTCGACCGGCTTGTCCCGACAACCGAAGGATGGTTCCATCAACTGATCAATGTGGCCACGCTTGTCGTCGCAACATCGGATCCACACGCTAAGTCCCTGAAGACCTTCCTCGATCGTATTCCGGCCAGGGTGGAGGTTCTCCCGCTTATCCGAGAGGAAACCTATCAGCTCATCGATGCATGCCTGACCCTGGTTCCCATCGCGACGCAGGACCCAGAGCACTACCGCCGCAGCATCTACCATGCCTCCGGGGGGAATCCAAAGGCGGTGAAGGACATCCTGGCCGATCACAGCCTGGAGAAGAGAATCGATCGTCAGGGCATTCGCGAGCTCGACCTGGGGACGCAGGCGCGATATGTGGCCACCAGTTGGGCGTTCCTGCTCCTGTTCTTAGCCTTCGGCGCGCTTCGCTATGCGGCGAGGGGGATCGGCGATCGAGATAACTTTATCATCGGGGCGGTGATGATGCTCATAATGGTGCTCGTGGGGATGTTTGTGAGAAAGGCCAATCGAATATGACGGCCTCTACCCATATCGCCTTTAGCGCGGTGTGTTGGTTTGTGTCGGTAGCTTCCGCGAATACCGCGCCACGCATCGAGCACCTGGCCGTCGCCGGGTTCGGCTCGTTGCTGCCTGACATTGACATTCCCACCTCCGGGATCGGTCGGCCGTTCTTCCCCATCGCACGGCGGATCAATCGGCTGGTGGGCCACCGAACTCTTACCCACAGCCTGCTAGGCCTTCTGCTTTTCGCTTTGCTCATCTTGCCACTCTACCTGCTCGGGTATCGCGGCATTTCCTTGGCGCTCCTCTTAGGCTATGCCTCGCACATCCTCCTCGATCAGGTCAATGTCATGGGTGTAGATCTCTTCTGGCCTGGGCGCCTGAGAGCTGTTCTTTTTTTGAATGAGCGGTACCGAATCGCGGTGGCCGGTAAGGGCGAGTATATCCTGCTGTGCGCCATGATTGTCGTGCTCCTGCTCCTATACCCAGTAGCCAGCGCCGGCCTCAAGCGGTCGCTTCACCTGGTACTAGGAGACATCCAGAGTGCGGTACAGGACTTCCGCGCCCTTGATGAGACCAACGAAGTCGAGGTCGTAGTTGCCGCCACCGATGCGCTCTCCGGAGAGAAAGTCTCTGGAGTCTACGACGTTATCGGAGCCCCTAGTAACACGGCCCTCCTCATTAACCATAAGGAGCGGCCCCGTCTCCTTTCCGAGGAGGACGGGGCTCACCTAAAGCCTCACCGCGTCTGGGTGAGGTCTAAAGAGGCTCGCTCGGTGAGCGTCGAGAGGATCCGTATGGCCGGGCGGACGCTCTGGGATCTGGAAGGGCTTCTCCACGGCAGGCGGGCCTATCTATTTGGCGAGTTGCAGGCGGCTGACCCTGCTTTTCTCGGTGCTCACTTTGCTGCGAGCCCCGATCGATTTGCCACCGTACGATGGGGCGATGGCAAGCTGCGGTTGGAGTATGCGACGCTGGGCGAATTGGATGCCGTGCGGGCGGCCCCAATAGCTGAAGGCGAGGTCCTGATCAAGTACCTTGACGGCCCACCAGCGCGCGCTGGGGGCAGCGGCGATGCCGGATCAGTCATGGCGCTGACCTTTCGAGCGGCAAGCCTTGACGCCGTTAAGGTCAGAGTAGGCGATCGGGTCGCCAAAGGGGATCTGCTTGCACTGCGAGACGACGGATCGGAGATCCAAAGCCTGATGACCGATATTCGGGCGGAAAAAGAGCAGGGGGCGACGAATGCGCAACTTAGTCGGCTCGCCTTACAAGAAGTGGATGCGGAGATCTACAAGGCTAGGGAGGAGTTAGAGCGAAGTGAGCAAGAGACGGCTCACTTTCAGCGTGCGGCGGCATTCTTTCCAAAAGAGCTGAAAGCGGCCAGACTTGCGAGAGAGAAGGCCCAGGCGAAAAGCCAGGACCTTGTCCTGAAGCGGGAGAGGATGATCCACCAGGTGGCCGCCACTGGGCTGGAACATCGGCGGAGGCTACGGCACATCGAGGAGCGGCTAGAGCAGAAGCGGAAGGAGCGGGAGGTCTTGGCGCCAGTCTCCGGGGAAATCGTCGGTCGTTGGGAGGTCCCGCAGGACCAGTTCATCAAGGTCCACCTGGCGTTGAGGACCGGATCGAATGATCGTCCGGCCGAGGAGAGAAGGGAGGGGAGATGAGCGCAGCGCTGGCACCTCATGAGGCCTATGTTTTGGATGCCTCGGTTCTCCTGGTATGGTTTGCCAATGGGGAGGGTCGTTCGCAAGCGCGCTTCATCCGGCAGCATCACGCCGCCGGGCGATGCCGTCTGGTCGTGCATGATGTCGCGCTGTTGGAGGCGACGATTATCCTTCGCGCCTATCCTCGTTTCACTGACGCCGACGTGACGGAGGTGCTCACGCAGCTTGAGGGGTTGCATCTGGACATCCACCCACTCTCATGGGATCTCATGCGAAGGGCTGTGACTACTGCCGAGGCATACGGCATAGGGCTTACTCGCGCGATCTCGGTCGCGTTGGCTGAAAGCCTGGGGTGTCCGATGCTTACGACGGATCGTGTTCTTCTTGAAAAGAAGCCTAGGGCTTCCAGCATGATCCTGGACCTGGCCGAGCTGGAGGCGCCAGAGAGTATTTTGATCATGGGGGAATAAGTATCACCATGGGATGGGTGCCAGCGGGGCTGAGCCCGGAGTGGGACGCGAAGGCCTGGGCGCGTCTGCAAAAGGTGGTCGGTCAGTGCCCCTGTGGCGGGCCGGAGGAGGTTGCTCGCGATGACTGCCCGTTGGCGCCTTGGATGCTCATGGAGCACGCATCGGAAGAGCTGGCGGTCTTTAAACACCGGATCAGTAGAGCGTGCATCCGAGTGGCTGTGGCGCTCTGCTTCGCCATGGCGCCCGCCGCCCTTGGCGCCGATGAGGTAAGGCAGGGTGGGTCCACATCTCCCCCTGAGCCCGGGCCGATGGACCTTGTGACGGAGGGCATGCCTCGCTATCCCTATCCTTCTCTTGGTGAGCTAGAGGCGAAGCTTTTGAATAATTACGAGGTGCGGATGAAGAAACTGGAGGCCGAGGAGGCGAGGCTCAAGTCGAGCCTGCTGAACCGGATCAGGCTATCGGCCTCGACAGGGCTGTCTGCCCGTGATACGCTGCTGCCCGCCGATACTGGGGGTGCGATCTCAGGCGGCCTGCACGCCGGCCTGAGCCTCACGGCTTCTATCCCCCTCGCAGAGCTGCTGCCTCGGGGATCCCCCTCATCGCTAGAAGCGGAACGGCGCGAGGTGGAATTCTCGAAGATGGTCCAGGACAAGCTCAAGGAGCTGCGGACCCTCTATAACGAAAGAGAAGTGACGATCTTGTCCACTCAAGCCACTGAGGCCGACGTTCGGCTGGCTGAGTTGCGTCATGAGAAGGCGAAGGTCGCCTTCTCTATCCAGGAGGCGGACCAGATCGACGTGGCTTCAGCCCAGAAGGGTCTCATCGAGACGCGCCTGCGTGCGGTAGAGGCGCGGAACAAGGTCCGAGTGATCGAGAGTCGAATTGCTGGGTTGCTGGGAGAGCCGTACGAGTTTCCCGCACTGGGGAGGTAAGAGTGGCTATTGATCCGAGCGTGCTGAAAGGGGTACGAGCGAAGGTCCTGAAGTCGTTTATGGGGGAGGATGGCCACGTGCACATCATGCTGAAGGACGGCGCCTGTCTCAGGGTCAGAGATGCTTGTGATGCGTGCCTCCGCTTGCCTGCCAAAGAGGAAGCCTTCGATCATTGCTCGCTGCATCGTGCGAGGCCCCATCGTCCAGCCTGATCGAGGTCGTCGCATTCACTATCACAACAGGAGGAGGACATGACTAAGACTGAGATTGCGGAACAGATCGCCAAGGATGCCGGCATCAGTAAGGCAGTCGCTGAAACCGCGCTTCGTAGCTGCATCGACAGCATCACCAACAGCTTAAGGGCGGGACAGAGTGTGACGATAGCGGGATTCGGCACCTTCAGTGTGGCGAGCCGAGCCGCCCGGACCGGCCGTAACCCCCAGACTGGAGAGCCGATCGAGATCAAGGCGTCCCAGGTACCCCGCTTCAAGCCGGGCAAGGCCCTCAAGGATGCGGTAAGCCGCTAGAGGGGACAAAGGAACCTTGGCGGCAGTCACCATTACTAGATCGGGATCCGGCACCGTTTCCGCCTCCCATTCATTCCGGTTCGCGCTCTGCTTGGCGCTGTTCTCTTGGCTCCTTGTGTTCCAAGCCCATGCAGACTCGGTGTACGAAGGCCGTGTCGTGGGCGTCTCCGACGGCGACACGATCACCGTGCTCATGGGGGGCCACAAGCAGATCAAGGTGCGCCTGGCCGAGATCGATGCGCCCGAGAAGTCGCAGGCCTTCGGTCAGCGCTCCAAACAGTCGCTCTCGGACATGATCTTCGGCAAGAGTGTCCGGGTCGAGCAGCGGGATGTTGACCGCTATGGGCGCGTGGTGGGGCGCGTCTTCATTGGCGGAACGGATGTGAATGCGGAGCAGGTTCGCCAGGGGATGGCGTGGGTCTACCGGCAATATCTTCGGGATACGACGCTACTCACAGTAGAGAAGGAGGCGAGAGAGGCCAGGCGGGGCCTGTGGTCCGATCCGCACCCGGTGCCACCCTGGGAGTACCGGCACGGCGATCGGGGGAAGTCCGTGGGGGTTGATGCGCCGCTCAGACTAGGGCGAGAGGCGCGAGATGGCGAATCTGCCAGGCAATGCGGTGCGAAGCAGTATTGCAGCCAGATGACCAGTTGCGAGGAAGCGCGGTATTATCTGACGCAGTGCGGCATCAGTTCCCTGGACCGTGACGGGGATGGGGTGCCGTGCGAAGCGCTCTGCGGAGCAAGACGGTGAGCCCATACCGACGTGTCGCCATCCTCGCCACATTGACGCTGTGGCTGCTATGTTTTCTGCCAGGCCATTCCATTGCCGAGGGCGCGACCCATGGTGACCTCGTTCGGGCCCACTTTGACCGGCTGATCGAACGCTGGGGCTATCACGAATGGTGGTCGATGTGGGAGCAAGGTACGAGCCAGAGCCGATCCGCCATCTCGAAGGACGCATTCGCTCAACGGATGGAGAGCAGCCGGTGGCAACTTGCCTGCTGCGACAAGCGCCTTCGCGGTCTTCAGATCAAATCGGTATCGTCTCAACACGTCGTCGTTTCGGCCATCCTGCTGTTCGAGACCAAGGGCTCCCCCAGATCCGTGCAGGAGCGGTCATACCCGGTCAATCTCAACTTCTACCTCGAAGAAGAGCAGTGGCGCGTCGATCTCTCCGGTGTGAGCCAGCCATGATACGCGACATGTCGAGCCGTTCTTCGCTCCCTGCATCCGAACTCGCCTGGCGCAAGGTTCGCCAGGAGATTACCCCCAGGCTTCAAGACACCATGCGGCAGCTTCCGCACTTCCTTGCCCACCTCAACCTCTTTCGTCTCCCCCCACAAGTGGTCTGCCCAGGCAGCCTACTACTCAACTGGCTGGCCGTCACGCAGCCTGGCCTCTCGACACTGGATCAGATCGCCATGGCCGAGGATCTGCTGGTCTGGGCGGCCTACCGCGACGCGAAGACCGTCTGGCGGATCGAGCCCTGTCTATTCGAGGCCCTCTCAGACTGTCCGTGGCCGGATGAGACGCCCATGACGGCCATCAGGCTGCCCAGCCGCTGCCCAGTCCTCGAATGGCAAGGCTCGGAGGGCCCATCGTGGTCTCAGCCTGTTACGATCTGCTGACCGGGCAGGAAGGCACAGGGAAGCTCGAGCTGCGGCTACAGCGGCTGCATGAGCACAGATGGGTGCCCTTGGCCATCCTGTACAATGACGCCCCGACCGTGAGCGCAGCCTTGGAGCAGGCTCAGGCTGCCGGCGTAGAGCGAGCTGAGAAAAGCGTTGGCATCTCAATGGAGATGAGCGCTTCATTCCGATCGGACTTGGCACGCCTGGCTGTCATCCTGCTGCTGTACTTGAGCGGAGATCCGGATGTGATCAGAGTGGTCCATTCAGGCGCGAAACCTGATAGGGACGCCAGGATGCGCCGTAAGGATCCCGAACGATGGAGAGACATCCGAGAGCCGACAGTATGGGATGTGGGCGTTGGATACCGGAAGGCGCTTGAACGTTGGGAGATCGAACAGGCGCGGGAGATTGGTGCCCATTCGTCAGATCGGTCGGTTAGGCCGCACATGCGCCGAGCCCACGCCCACCTCTATTGGACCGGTCCTGGCAGAACGGAGCCACGGGTGAGATTTCTGCTGCCCATTGCAGTCAAGGGAAAGCGGGCGGAAGAGGAGGAGAAAAGCCCACTTCTTCAATCAACACGATAAGAAAGGCGCGTGTTCTTCTTGTGTAATATGGTCAGAATGAATTATGCTTATGACTAATGCGCCTCTCCTACACGGCCCTCAAAACCTTTCAGCAATGTCGCCGTGCTAATGAATATCCTTTCCGCTCGTCCCCCCTACGCATGTGCGTGCACCTGTTTCCGCCCCGCTGGTTTGGGATCCGGCTCGTCTTCGGCGATCCGGGATAGGGTAACCGGGGGGCAGGCTTAATTCCTTTCGTATTCGTTCGAGGTGTGTCACCGTTCTTGCTTCCTTTCCTTCTGCCTTTTGACGGTGGCCAGATGTGGGCCAGCAGTTCGTCCTGCACGTCTTTGTGGTTGAAGGTGCCGATCCGGATGGTAGCCATAATGATCTCCCTCTCAAAAGGAAATGCTTCGGAACTGCTTGCCAATTTGTGTAGAATATATATAAACGTGTCGGAACGAAGCGTAAAGCATAAATTCGGGTTTTGACTTGACAAGCACCATGCTTTAAAGTAAAAAGTTAGATCAATGTGGCTGGGGTCAAACAATTCGACCAATTTGTCACGAATTAGATCACAAAAGATCAGAATAGGTTAAGATTAGTCAACTCACCTGTAAGTCAAAGGGCGGTAGCTTATCCTCGTCAGCACACATTCTCACGGACGATTCACTCAACCCAGTACGCTAACTGCCCAAGACCTCACTTAGCCCCCATTCCTGTTCAATGCTCCAGTGGTACGCGTTGTACACCCGTGCCCGCCATGAGAAGGCGGTGGCGGAGGAATTGCTCCGGCGCGGGATCGAAGCCTTTGTTCCCCTCCGCGAGGTCCTCTCCCAGTGGAAGGATCGCAAGAAACTGGTCCAGCTTCCCCTGTTTCCTGGTTACATCTTTGTGCACTTCGATCAGACCATGAGGCGTGAGGTGTTGCAGCCGGTCGGGGCGATCTCTCTGGTCGGCGTTCACGGCGTCCTGACACCGATCCCCGACGCGCAGATCGAGGCGATCCGAACGATCTGTCGGACGAAGCGCCCCCTTGATCTGTCTCCGTATCTCACCGAGGGCGAGCGGATCCAGGTCGTTCGGGGCCCGCTGGCCGGACTGCAGGGCTTTTTGAGCGAACAGGAGGGCCGACAGTGCCTGGTCGTATCCATCGATCTCCTGCAGCAATCGTTGGCCGTGGAAGTGGACGCAGACAGTGTCGTCCCCATTGACGGCCATGGCTCACAATGAACGCAATCGACCCAATGGACTCTATTGACTTATTAATAGACCCAATCGACTCGATCCGTGTCGCCGTCATCGGCTTAGGCTACGTGGGGCTGCCGCTCGCGACCGCCTTGGCTCAGCACCTGCCCACCATCGGCTTCGACGTAAACCCGACGCGGATCCAGGCCTTGCGACAGGGCGCGGATTGGAATGGCGAGCTCCATGCCGACACGCTCAGCGCCCCGCACCTGCACCTGACCGACGATCCCTCGCGCCTGCGCGAGGCCACCTTCCTTATCATCGCCGTCCCGACCCCTATCGACCGGGCCAAGCGCCCGGACCTGGGCCCCCTCATCGAGGCGAGCCGCCTGGTCGGCGCCCACCTGCGCCCAGGCGCCATCGTCGTCTACGAATCCACCGTCTATCCCGGCTGTACCGAGGAGGTTTGTCTCCCGGTGTTGGAGCAGGCCTCCGGGCTCCAAGCCGGCCGCGACTTTACCGTGGGCTACTCCCCCGAGCGGATCAACCCGGGCGATACCGTCCACACCCTGGACCGGGTCGTCAAGATCGTGGCGTCCCAGGATGCCGCCACCACCGCCATGATGGCCCAAGTCTACGGCCTCGTCGTCAAGGCCGGTATCTATCAAGCGCCCGATATCAAGACTGCTGAGGCGGCCAAAGTCATCGAGAACATCCAGCGGGACCTGAACATCGCCCTGATGAACGAGCTGGCCCTGCTGTTTCACCGTCTTGGGTTGCGCACCCACGAGGTACTCAAGGCCGCGGGCACCAAATGGAACTTCTTGCCCTTCGAGCCCGGCCTCGTCGGTGGCCATTGCATTCCGGTCGATCCCTACTACCTCACCCATAAAGCGGAAGAGGTGGGCTACCACCCGGATGTGATTCTGGCCGGTCGGCGGATCAACGATGCGATCGGGCGGTATGTGGCGCGGGAAACGGTCAGGCTCCTGATCCAGGCCGGCAAGGTGATCAAGGGGGCCCGCGTCCTGGTCCTCGGTCTCGCCTTCAAGGCGAATGTGCGTGATGCCCGCAATACGCGGGTACTGGAGCTGATCGACGAACTGACCCAGCATGGGCTTGACGTGGCCGTCACCGATCCCGTCGTCGGCTCAGCCGAGGTCCAACGGCTAGGCTTACGGGACGTTCCGGATCCCTTTCACGCGGGACATCGCTATGACGCCATTGTGCTGGCCGTTCCCCACCGGGTCTTTCAAGACCAACCGGTGGCCGCCTATCTCAAGCTGTTGCATGACCGTGACGGCTCTGGCGTGCTAGTGGATGTCAAAGGCGTATTGCGGGAGGCTCTCGGTGAGGTCAAGCTGTCGTACTGGAGCCTCTGATCTTATGCGTCTTGAGCCCGTCGAAGGGTGGTCCTGAGGGGTTTCAACAGGGCTCGTCACAGGCTCTGTCGAAGGGGGCCAATCCTCCGAGAACCCCTTAGTCACCCTGGGATGACAAGTGCAGGATCAGTTTGGGGAAAAACTGCTGTCGGGAAGAGACCGAGCTTTGCCCCAGCCCAATAGTCGATAACGGAGATTGCCCTGGCCTCTGGCCTCCATGTCCAGAAAGCCATTTAAGTGCGTATCCTTCTCATGGACCTGAGCGAATGACCGAGAAGGCATTGCTGAGGCGAATTGTTATAAATCCTAACACCATGTTGGGGAAACCTGTCATTCGTGGAACCTGACTGACAGTAGAAATCGTTGTGGAAAAGATTGCCTATGGTGCTCCGTTTGAAACTCTCAGGGGGCAGGATGCGATCATCCTGGGGACGAAGCACGCCGCCTTCGATCTAGGATGACCGGTTTCTGTCCGTGGAAGGGTGGAACCTAAGTTTCATGCCATGGGCCAAATAATAGCGGCGGAGATATGTTGGGAAGGGGAAAATAAATCTGTCTCAGTTGCATGTCCGTTTTCACAATCCTATTTTCAGCCGCTTACGTGTGAGGTCTACTTGGGTGGAAGCCAAAACCAAAATCTTATGGCCATTCAAACCAATATCAACTGTTACCATGCCGCCATCATTCTTCGCAAACAGTGGACAAGTCGGTGGCTAGCCTTACAGTGAAGCGTCTCTTCCTCACGACGGTTACCGTCAATTGTTCTACTGCCGTCTTTAACCTGTTAGGAACAATCTTGCTGGTGCGCTGGTTCGGGACAGGAGTCTATGCGGATTACCTTGTTGATCTGGCCTATCTTTCCTTGCTAACGATCTTGCTTGAGGTTGTGCCTAGCAACTATTCATTGTTTCGCGTACAGGATGACCCCATACGTATTCGCGGGCTCGGAGCGCTAGCTGTCGTAAGCGCTTTTGGGCTGGCTGGAGTTGCACAGATATCAGGCAGCTTTTTTAATTTGTTTCATGCTAACTCGGTCTGGATTGCCCCTTACGCCGGATTGATGGCGGTTAAGCGCTATCTCGATATACGACTTCAGTCCACCGGGCGTTTGCGCGAATTTTTTGGAGTCGAGCTGAGGGGCGCCGTTATGCGAATTGTACTGTTGGCGGTTTTTCTATGGTGGGCGGTACAGCCAGCAGACGCCGTCTGGGCGTCACTAGCAGGTGCTACGCTAATGGCGCAGGTCTCTTGGTTTGTCCAAAATCGCGATGAAGGTCGCTTATTTGTATCCTTCTTTAATCGATCAGTATGGATGCCGCTGGTTGAGGAACGCTGGATGTATGTACCGTACTATATGGGAATTGTAATCAAGCGGTTCCGCGACAATCTGGTTCCAATTTTAGCTAACAGCTTTTTTATTAGTCGCGAAGCATTGGGGGCTTTTTTACTAGTATACCGGGGGCTCTTATTCACTCTCGGACAGGTACGTATCATAGAGGCCATGCTTAATCATCGACATACACTGGCGGCCGTTATGGAGCTACCTTTCTTTCATCGAATGTTGGTGGCGATAGTGGGGCAGGTTATCTGTATTGTCGCATCACTCATGCTTATTGTTGCCTCTGGTATTGAGACTTCACCGTTTCTTATAG
>NSJM01000016.1 GCA_002634395.1 Candidatus Methylomirabilis sp. | reverse complement strand
AGGCGCTGCGCCACCTGGCGCTGACCCCCTACCCGTGGCCGGGCAATATCCGGGAACTGCGCAATGTCCTGCAGCAGGTGGGCGCCCTGCTGCCGCGGCCGGAGATCCGGTGGGACGACTTTCCCGCCGTCATCCGAACGACTCGCGCGGCGGATCCCACACCAGGGCGCCCGGATACCGCCGGGTACCTGGCCCAGGCCGAACGCCAGCTCATCTGTCAGATCGTGCAGCAGTGTACGGGCAACCTGTCGCAGGCGGCGGCGCAGCTTGGGATCTCCCGCAGTACGCTGTACCGCAAGCTGACGCAGTTCGGGCTGAAACGGCAGATGCTGATTGACGTAAGATAAGACAGATGTGGTGCGACAAGTGTCGCGTAAACGGACGTTTTTGGTATTGAAAAATCGTATTCAGAACAGATTGATGTTGCAAAATCCTCCAATTTCGACTTGTTGTGTGTACCGACACTTTAACTATTAATCCCGAGGTTGTTATTCTCACAAAGCTTGTCCATGCACGTTGTACGCCGGAAGCGAGAATCTCGCACAGGAGAACAGGATTTCCCCGTATTAAGCGCGGAGCAGACGCATCACACCCCTACCTGTGTATGTCCGCATGCAGACAGGCAGAATGGCAATCGGAGTAAAAGAGATTTTTTGGAACATTATAAGCCAGGGTTCGTACGAAGGAAGGTGAAAGACGTGTACTGCATCGCTGTAATCCACGGTAGCCAGGGTCAGGGCACACGATCCGTACCAGGCTCGGAACCTGTGCAGTTCATCGATACCGACTGGATGATGAAGCTTTACGACCGAAAGAGCGATCACGCCTACCGAGGGAAAGTTAACGGTGAAGAGCTGGGAGGAATGCGCATGCGCAAAGCGGGCTGGACTGTATTCGCACTATTGTTGACGCCGCTACTGTCATCATTCATAGGTCATGCAGAAGCACAGACCCGCAGTGAATTGAACCAACTTAAACAGGAGATGCAGGCATTGCGAGAGGAAGTTCAAACGAAGAACGACATGATCAAACGGATGCAACAGCGCTTGGAAGCACTCGAAACGAAGATGCAGGCGGAAGTTCCGCGCCCCGTGGAAGAAAAAATGACGGCCCTGAAGCAAGAGATGAAGACTGAGATGGCCGCGAAGGCAGAAACCTCCCGACTGTCTGGGGGACAGGTCTTTTTCAAGGGAGGGTACACCCGCATGGACAGCCCGCGGAGCAACTCCCTCTTGACGGCCCAGGATGACTCCGATGACAGGAACGGCTTTAACGTAGGAGCCGGACTGGACCTCCCCCTGATGACGATCTTCAATAGCACGCTTTTAGGGGAAATCTATGTAGAGTACATTCAGACTCAACATACAACAGGTGATTCCGATGCTAAGGTTGAAACTCCACCGGATAAGGCCCTCGCGGAGGGGAGAGGATTAGAAAACATTCTCACCGTCGGTATCGCCCCGAAATTCCGCTTCGACAACCTTGGTTCGATCCGGCCATGGCTGGCCCCCTATCGGCCCTGGATCATTCCTGTGGGGTTGACCTTCAACGTCAACACCCCTGTCAACAAAGCCATTACCAACATCAGCGTCGGCGGGGTCACCGGTGTAGGGATTGAACGTCTGTTCTGGAACAATCGGCTCAGCCTCGGCGTCGACTTCCGATACTACTGGGGTCCTGATATTCCGGACGAAAATCTTAAGCATCTCACCACTGGGGGCTATGTCGGGATCAACTTCTAATGCCTCTCGAGTAGAGGAGGTACCCCGCAGGGCGCCTCCTCTACTCGTAATCTGACGATCACCCGGCTTGTCCCCTGGCAGCCTTTAGGGCGAGGAAGAATGTGGGATTATTCCAAACGTGGCCGGTTACTCGTTTCGCGGAGAATGGTATCTTGAGGAAGACGCATAGTGAGCAGGGGAGGACGACAGGCCTTTTTTGAGGGTTTCAACTTCCTTTTCCAGCTCCTGTAGACGTTCCAGGACGCATCGGATTGCTTTTTCAGCAGGGTCCGGCATATCAGTCATTTCTAGATCGATTGTCCGAGGGACCCGTTTGCCATCGCGATAGATGACCTGCCCTGGCACGCCCACGACGAGCGAGTTGGGGGGAACCTCCTTGACCACCACGGAGCCTGAGCCGATACGGCTGTTATCCCCCACCTTGATCGCTCCAAGGATTGTAGCTCCCGCACCGATCACGACACCGTTGCCGATCGTCGGATGTCGCTTCTTTTTCTCCAGGCTGGTACCGCCAAGCGTCACGCCCTGATAGATGGTCACATCTTCACCGATCTCACAGGTCTCGCCGATGACAACTCCGAGGCCATGATCAATGAAGAGGCCAGGCCCGAGACTCGCCCCAGGATGGATTTCAACTCCGGTCAGGAATCGGCCTATATGTGAGATGAAGCGGCCGAAGGTCTTCAGGTTGCCGTTCCAGAACCAGTGCGCAACGCGGTGGATGTACAGGGCATGCAGGCCGGGATAACACACGAGGACCTCCAGCGCGCTACGAGCCGCTGGATCCCGCTCGAGGGCCGCTCGAATGTCTCGTTTGAGTATGGTGAACACGCGAGGCACGCGATTCAGTTGCGGACAGTTACAGTCTCGTTCAACTCTCGCAGAAGTTGGTCCAGGTTGACGCCGTGGACCTGGGCACTGGTGGCGATATTATCATACTCAGCCGCAGAGCACCCCATGCAGGCAACGCCGTAACGGTTAAAGATCTGGACGGTCTCCGGGTACTGCCGAACTACATTATCAATCTTCATCTCTGCGGTAATCCTCATTCGCCTGTCTCCTCTAAGAGGAACCGCCGGCCCGTCTTCTGCCGGTCTGTATGCAATCGTACATGGGCAGATCGGCTACTCGTACATAAGAGCAACGTGAGCGAATCCTCGCTTTGCACATTGACTTCTTACATCATATAGGGCGAGAATTAGTCATGGCAAGGGAATTTTTCTCGTGGGCGATTGCTGTTGACTTCCGACTAGTGGTCCGGTAGCCTCACATAGTGTTGCCTCCTAAAAAGGTCCAGGCTGTTCTTCAACCGATGGTGTCTCCTCCTCTGCTTTCCTCCATGTGCGTGAACCTCGTGCGGCTTGGCCAAAGGACTCGCAAGATGCATACCCCCTTGTGCAACGACTGTCCCCTTTCCAAGCGCTGTCTCTCTGTTCGATGAACACAGCGCCCTTCTACAGTCTGGACGGACTGCAGCGTGACCCGTATTTGCTGGCTGTCAGGGCGATCGCGGCTGCCGGCAGGGTGGGCTCCCTCTATCTGGTCGGTGGGTACCTACGCGATCTTTTGCTTGATCGGCCGAAGGCGAAGCGGGTTGACCTCGATCTGGTGATCTGGGGGGATGCGGAGCAATTCGGCCATGACGTGGCCAGAGCCCTGCAAGGCAGCCTTATTCGCTTCGACTCGGAAACGGTGCGGACCATCATCCGATCTGAAGAGATGATCGTCCAGATCGACATCAATCGGCCAAAGGGTGAGACGATCGAAGATGATTTAGCGGCCCGCGATTTTACTGTTAATGCCCTGGCCGTACGCATCGACACCTCCGACTACCGGCCCACGGCTCCCGACACCCTGCGCGTAATCGATCCAACAGGTGGGCTAATCGATCTGCGAGAAAAGCGCCTAAGAGCCGATACTCCATCGGCATTCAATCGCGATCCGCTTCGCCTGATCAGGGCTGTCCGCCTGGCTGCAGAGCTCGACTTCACCATCGAGGAGACCACGCAGCGGTGGATTATCGAACGCGCATCACTGCTCGGGACAGTGGCTGGAGAGCGTCTGCGTACCGAGCTGTTCAGGATCCTCGATACGGTCCCCGCAGCGCCTTGGATCGAGTACTTGGATACCCTGCAGCTTTTGAAGGCACTGATCCCGGAGGTCGAAATGCTTAAGTCGGTGCCGGCGAGCATGCCGCATCGTCTGCCCCTCTGGGAACACTCGCTGCAGACGCTTCGATCTGTCGAATTGCTACTCATGAACCTTGAGCAGCTCTTTCCGAAAGACGCCCCCTGGTTATGCGAACAGCTTCATCAGGAACTCGAGGCAGGCATCGCCGAAACCGCCATCCTCAAGTTATTGGGGTTCCTGCACGACGTCGGCAAACCAGAGACTTGGAGCATACAATCGAATGGTCGAGTCCGGTTCCTGGGACACGAGCAGGCCGGCCTGCCGATCCTCACTCGCCTATGCGAACGCCTTCGATTTGGTCGACGAGCCGAGAGCCTCGTGATCGACATCGAGCGACATCATCTGCGACCGATCCATCTCTCGAGCAGGACGACGGTCACCACCAAAGCGCAGTATCGTTTCTTTCGCGAGCTGGGTCATGTTGCCCCCATTGTCCTGTTGCATTCCTGGGCGGATCTACTGGCCACGATTGGCGAGGACACAGAGGAATTCATCCGACATCAGGAATTTCTGCGCGAGATGTTTCGATTCTACAGAACAGAGTTTCTGACGAGTCTGGTAAAGCCCATCCTGCGAGGAGACGATCTGATCGAGGCATTCGGCGTTGCGCCTGGCCCTTTTCTGGGATTCGTACTCGATCATCTGCAGGAAGCGCAGGCCACGGGGCTCATCAATAGCCGCGAGGAGGCCCTGACCTACGTCCAGGAACATCTTGTATCGTGGCAGCAGTCCTTCGAGGCGCTGCCTTCTTGAGTCACGTTAAAACCATTGACAAGCGTGAGCGCTTTTGTTAGACAGAAGAAGGCGCGGGAGTAATTCAGTGGCAGAATGTCAGCTTCCCAAGCTGAACGTCGCGGGTTCGAGTCCCGTCTCCCGCTCCACATTGGTACGCGTTCAGCCATCAGCGGTCAGGTTTCAGCTCCTGAAGTGCCCTCAAGTCTCCAAGGATTTCCCTATGCTTGGTCTGGGTTATAAGCGTGGCACTGTACGGGAGGACTGTATGCCCTCTCGTAACGGGCGGGGATAAACCCCACCCCTACAGAGCGGAACTGCCGGGTTGGGTGAGTTCGGTTGACGCCGGGTCCTGTTACTCGTACACTGAATACGTTTGAATTATAGCCGTCAGTCTTCAGCGTTTTACTGAGAGCTGACAGTCTACTGCTCATCGCGAGGGGATCTCATGAAGACGCTTGGCATATTGGTCGGAGGCGGACCCGCGCCAGGCATTAATGGCGTGATCGCTGCTGCGGCCATAGAGGCACGTAACCGTGGGGTGCGTGTGCTCGGTTTCTACGATGGGTTTAAGTGGCTTGCACAAGGCGACATGAGCCACGTGATGGAGATCGAAATCGATGAGGTATCCCGGATCCATTTCGAAGGGGGTTCCATTCTTCGAACATCCAGAGAGAATCCGGCCAAATCTCCGGATACGCTCCGACACGTAGTCGAGACGCTTGATAAATTGGAGGTATCGTATCTGTTGACGATCGGGGGTGATGACACCGCCTTCGCGGCGTGTCGGCTGTCGGAGGTCATGAAGGATCGGATCGCCATCGCGCATGTACCGAAGACGATCGATAACGACCTCCCGCTCCCACAAGAGGTGGCGACATTCGGCTTTACGACCGCCTGTAACCTGGGCAAAGATATCGTTCAGAACCTGATGGAGGACGCAGTCACAACGAACCGGTGGTTCTTCGTCACCGTGATGGGGCGACGGGCAGGCCATCTGGCGCTCGGCATTGGAGGCGCCGCCGGTGCCACATTAACGGTCATTGGGGAAGAGTTTCCAGAGCCGAGAATCTCCCTTCAGACGCTGGTCGACATCCTGGAAGGAGCAATGATCAAGCGGCGCGCCTCAGGAAAGGGGCATGGGGTGGTAATTCTGAGCGAAGGGCTGGCCGATAAACTTGATCCTACTGATTTCGGCTCGGTTGAACGGGATAGTTATGGGAATCTCCGTCTTTCGGAGCTTGTGTTAGGACGTGTACTGAAAGAGCGGGTTGCTGAAAGCCTTCGGGCACGAGGTATCGATGTGACGATTGTGGCCAAGGATCTCGGCTATGAGCTCCGCTGCGCTCCACCCGGTGCGCTGGATATCCAGTATTGTCGTAGTCTCGGCTATTGGGCCACCCGTTTTCTGTTGGACGGTCAGACGGAGGCCATGGTGACCATCCAGGGAGGAAAGATGGTCCCGATTCCGTTTCGAGAGATGTTGGATCATCGAACAGGGAAGATCCGCGTTCGTTACGTCGATATCAAATCCGAGTCGTATCAGACACTGCGGGCGTATATGATCCGTCTGGAACCTCAGGACTTTGAGATGCCGGGGCAGATCGAGGCGCTCGCGCAGAGTGGGAAATTAGACCGGACTGAATTCGTCAAGCGATTTAGTTATCTCGGCGATTGACGGTCGTGGAACCTGTAGTAATCAGGAGAGACATTTTTCTCACGAAGGAGCCGGCACAATGAAATACTGGAGACGAGGCATTCAGTACATGATCTTCGGCGTAGTGGTCGCGCTGGTTCCGTGTACGTTCTGGACGGGTCCTTCGACTTTGTTCGAAACAGGCGTGGCTGACGCGCAAGAGATCGTCTTTGTGAAGGCGCTGGAGGAAGCGGAGAAGGCCATCCAGGAAGCGAAGGACTTCGAGGCGGATATCTATGCGCCGGAGGAGTTCTCCCTTGCCCTGAACTACCTGGCGCAGGCCGAGGATGAGGCGAAAGTCTTCAGGTCTGCATCGCAGTCGAAGCAAGATACTCACTTGTTCAGCGCCAGAAAGTCCGGAGAGGCAGTCAGCCTGCTCGCGGAACGGGCGCAGTACCAGGCGAAGGTGGCGGGAACGAAGGCAATAGAAGTGAAATCCGATCGAGAGATCACCGCGATCAAAGCGCAGATCGCCGAGAGTTTCAATACGAATGTCAACCGAGATTTTAGTTCGGCGCGAGAGGCGTTGTTCGGCGAGCTCGGCACAAAGGAAGCCGTGAGGAGTGAGGCCAGAAGGGCGCGAGTACAGGCTGAGTCTGGGCTGCGCAAGCTGGGGCTGGAAGGACAGGTCGCGCCGGCGGCGCAGCAGGAAAGGAACTGATCCTGCCTGAGCAGATGGATACCCACACGAGGAACAGGAGAATGATTGAGCGGTTGGTCAGAGATCTACTAAAGGAGGTCGGCGAGGATCCCGATCGGGAAGGATTGGTCAAGACCCCGGAGCGGGTAGAGCGGATGTTCGCCTTCCTCACATCCGGTTACGACAAACAGGTTAATGACGTTCTGAACGAAGCGGTCTTCCAAGACAACTATGACGAGATCGTCCTGGTCAAGGACATCGACTTCTTCTCCCTCTGCGAGCATCATCTGCTCCCATTTTTCGGCAAGTGCCACGTCGGTTATCTACCGGACGGCAAGATCGTCGGGTTGAGCAAGCTGGTTCGGCTGGTCGAGATGTACAGTCGCCGACTCCAGGTGCAGGAGCGTCTGACCTCCCAGATCGCCAACGCGCTCCTGGAGGCCCTGCGGCCAAAGGGGGTGGCTGTCGTCATGGAAGCCCAACACCTCTGCATGATGATGCGCGGCGTAGAGAAACAGAACAGTAAGGCTGTGACCTCATCGATGCACGGGGTCTTCCGAGAGCGGATCGAGAGCCGAAACGAGTTCATGCAGTTGATCCGGTCGCACGCGACATAAGGTGACTGCGCTCTTCGAAAGCAAGGGAATACGATGGCGGAACCCAGCCTGTTGCGGCTGTCCGCATTGACCGGAATCGGTTATTCCATTATTATTAATTGAGACGGGATCATCCCAGGCGGAACATCGCCTTAATCTCATTGAGGAACCCATGGGCGTTCACGATCACCATCTAGAGGCAAAGAAGGTTGGACCAGTCCGCTACGCGAGGTTGAGTATCACCGATAGTCGCAAGTCGGAAGACGACCACTCAGGCCGACTCATTGAGTCGCTCCTGAATGAGGCCGGACATTGCCAGCAGGCCTCCATGATCCTGAAGAACGATCCCAAAGGCCTGAGGGAGGTCATCAAGAAGCTGTGTGAAGAAGAAGTCGATCTGATCGTCATGACCGGGGGGACCGGGCTCAGCAAGAAGGATCAGACGATTGAGGCTATCAGCCCATTGCTGGACAAGATACTCCCTGGTTTTGGCGAGCTGTTTCGGAGCCTGACCTTCCAGGAGGTCGGAAGCGCCGCGTTGATGAGCCGCGCGCTCTGCGGGACGGCGAAAGGAAAGGTCGTCGTGTGTCTGCCGGGCTCGGAGCATGCCGTCCGTCTCGCCCTGACGAAGCTCCTGATACCGGAGGTACAACACCTCGTTTGGCAGGCAGCTCGGTGAGGCGGGAGGAGGAGTGAGACATGGCGGAGCAGGAACGAAAGCAAAAACGCGAGGCCGGCAATGCGCCACCTGAAGCGGCCGAGCCGAATCCAGAGACCGTAAAAAAAGGGAAGAAGATTAAGGAGGACCTTGACAAACTCATGGATGAGATCGACGAGGTCCTCGAGGAGAACGCCGAGGAGTTCGTAAAAAGCTACGTCCAGCGCGGCGGAGAATAACCCCGGAGGGTGGAGTTACGCATGCCTATCTACGAGTATCGCTGTACGAGCTGTGATCAGGTATTCGAAAAACTCGTCTTAAGCCACGATGTTATAATAGAATGCCCGCACTGCCCAGGGGCGGCTGTAGAAAAGCAGCTTTCCGCTTTCAGCTTTAAAGGCGAGCGCAAGATCATCGGCTCTGGCACCCTAAGTAACGCAGGCTCGGGTTGTGCGCCAAGCGGGTGAGGGACCTGCACCTAACCTCGGCGTGTCCGAGGTGAAATGCACTCAACAAGTGATAGCTGCCGATCGGGAAGCCATTGCGCCGATCACTATTGTACTGTTCCCCTCCGCATATTCTTTGTAGCCTCCTGGAATTCCTCCATGCGCCCCGTCTCAAATACCTGCACGTGTCGCCTACCGTGACTACCCGGACCGCTCCACCCTTGCATCCACTGGGGGTTCATTCCACGCGGCTTGCCGCGAGTTCGTCATGCCGGCGGAAGCCGGTATCCAGGGGACCTGACTGAATTCCTCCGTATCCAGTACGGGGCAGACGTGTCGCGCACCTGTCTGCGTGCGGAGACGCACAGGCAGGCGGAATGACGGGCCGGAACAGGATACGATACCCAGTGGCTTGTCGTGGGGTAGTTCATTCTGTAATCATTGGGATGAAGAGAAGCGTGGAGGCGGCGGGCGGACTCGAACCGCCGAATAAAGGTTTTGCAGACCTCTGCCTTAGCCACTTGGCTACGCCGCCACAATGCAGGTAACGATCATGTCATTCGGCAATGAAGTCGACGGGAAACAATAGGGGGGCCAGCCTTGGGCAACATGCGCAATAATATCATGCATCTGCTCAATAATGATTCGTAGATCGTAAGGGTGGAGCGGGAAACGGGATTTGAACCCGCGACCCTCGCCTTGGCAAGGCGATGCTCTACCGCTGAGCTATTCCCGCACTAGCAAAGAACTATAGCGTCGGTCGTCGCGACTGTCAAACGAAAATCGTCAAGCCGGTTAGAGTGAGAGAAGTTTCAGGACAGCCTCGGGATCGGCCTTTACCGTGAGAGGCTGCTGCGAAAGTCGGATTGCGGCATCGGGTTCTTTCAGGCCGTGCCCGGTGAGCACGCACACCACAATCGTATCCTTCGGGAACCGGTTCGACCGATGATATTTGATGAGCCCGGCCACCGACGCAGCCGAAGCCAACTCACAGAAGACCCCTTCGGTCTTCGCCAAAAGACAATAGGCGTCGATAATCTCGCTGTCCGAGACCATATCAATCCGTCCACCGGATTCGGTAGCCGCTACTACCGCTCCATTCCAGCTTGCCGGGTTACCGATCCGGATAGCCGTAGCGAGAGTCTCCGGCTGCTCAACCACCTTCCCCAGGACGATCGGCGCCGCGCCTTCTGCCTGCCATCCCATCATCTTTGGCAATGAGGCGATCTGTCCAGCCTTGAAATATTCTTGGTACCCCTTCCAGTACGCGGTAATATTACCCGCGTTGCCCACCGGAATAAAGTGGTAGTCCGGACTTCGGCCGAGCCGATCGCAGATCTCAAAGGCGGCGCTCTTCTGACCCTCGATCCTGTATGGGTTCACTGAATTGACCAGTACGATGGGCTGATCTGAAGCGACCCGTCTCACGATCTGCAACGCTTCATCGAAGTTGCCCTCGATCTGCAGCACCTGCGCGCCATGGATCATCGCCTGAGCGAGCTTACCTAGCGCGATCTTCCCCTCCGGGATCAATACAAAGGCGCGCAGTCCTGCCCGAGCCGCGTATGCCGAGGCAGAGGCCGAGGTATTCCCGGTCGAGGCGCAGATAACAGCCCTTGCGCCTTCCTCTACCGCCTTGCTGATGGCGAGGGTCATCCCCCTGTCCTTGAAGGAGCCGGTTGGGTTGAGCCCTTCGTACTTCACATACACCTCCGCCTCGATCCCAAGCACAGCTCGGAGTCGTTCGACGCGTATGAGCGGTGTATTCCCCTCGCCAAGGGTGATGACCGGCGTCCGATCGATAACAGGCAGAAACGCCCTGTACCGATCAATGATTCCCTTCCAGCTCATCGTTCTCATGACAGGCTCAATCGGCGGCCCCCTCGACCCTGAGACACACGGTCTGCCCGCTCACCACATCGAGTTGGTTGATGGCCAGAAGCGACCGTTGCATATCGCCCTCCACCGCCTCGTGAGTCATCATGACGATCGGCACGGCGCTCTGCTCCTCGCGTCCCTTCTGGATGACGGAAACGATACTGATGTTGTTGCTGCCCAGGATCCCGGTGACCCTCGAAAGAACCCCTGGTTTATCGACCGCCATGATCCTGAGGTAGTAGCAGGAGCGAACGGCTGTCATGTCCTTGACCTCGGCCTCCGCATCGGAGATCGGTGGAGGCGGAACGCCCCTCGCGATTGGATCGTGCAGCAGGCCCCTGGCGATCTCCGCAATGTCGCTGACGACCGCCGAGGCGGTCGGCATCTGGCCAGCCCCTCGCCCGTAGAACATCAGGGAGCCCACCGCGTCACCGACAACGTAGACAGCGTTGTGGACGCCGCCGACCGCGGCCAGCAGGTCATCTTCCGGAATGAGTGCCGGATGCACTCTGGCCTCCAACTCGCCATTAAGCTGCTTGGCAATCGCCAGGAGCTTAATCCGGTACCCCAGCTCGCGGGCGTATTCGATGTCGGAGGCATCGATCTGCCTGATCCCCTCGACGTGGATCCGGTCGAATGGGACATAGGCTCCGAACGCCAGCGTCGCCAGAATCTGGAGTTTATGGGCGGCGTCGATCCCGTCTACGTCAAGCGAGGGATTGGCCTCGGCATAGCCATGGGCTTGGGCCTCGGCCAATACCTCAGCGAACGGCCGCCTACTGTCCGTCATCGTCGTGAGGATGTAATTACAGGTACCGTTCACAATGCCGATGATCGAGCGGACCCGATCGGCCACCAGCCCCTCTTTCATCGCCCGGATCAGAGGAATGCCGCCGCAGACGCTGGCCTCAAACCCGATCGACACGCGACGCGTCGCAGCGGTCCGATAGAGTTCGAGCCCGTGAGTGGCCAGGAGCGCCTTGTTGGCTGTGACCAGATGCTTGTTCCGGTTGAGCGCCTCCCGACAAAACCTGAGCGCGACATCACAGCCCCCGACCAGCTCGACGATAATGTCGATCGCGGGATCCTCCAGCACAGCCGTCGCATCGGTGGTCAATATGGTCGGGTCCACATCAACGTTTCTCTGCCGGTGGATATCGGTATCAGCGATCCGACGGATTACCACCTTTCCGCCCAGCCGCTGTTCCAGAAGGGCGCCGTTTCCCTGGATCAGCTTCACGACCCCGGATCCCACTGTCCCGAACCCCAAGATGCCGATCTGTACCGATTTCATCTTACGTCTCCCGCCTCATGCGCTCAGAGTCGACGTCAACCCGCTTCGCCAAGCCTTCTCTACCTCTTCGATGGAAAGGTCAAGCTCACACGTCGGGCCACGAAGCCTCAGCCTCGTCCCCCCGACGATTCCAAGACGTTGTACGGGAACCCGGTGCGCCTCGGCAATCTTCTCCAGCCTCGGCCAATCAGACTCCTTGAGGGAGACAATAATTCGGGATTGCGATTCCCCGAAGAGCAAGGCATCGGGGCGAATCGTCTCGTTGAGCCTCACATCGACACCGATCGGTGTCCCAGGCCCGCCCAGGCACGCCTCCGCCAGCGCGACCGCCAGCCCTCCGTCCGAGCAATCGTGCGCCGAGCGAATCATCCCGCTACGAATCGCTTCGAGGCAAGTGCGTTGAATGTTCCGCTCCCTGACCAGGTCCAACAACGGCGGCTCACCCTGTACCAAGCCGAATCGGACTGAGAGATACTCACTTACCCCCAGCTCCTCACGCGTTTCCCCCAGGAGCGCCACCAGATCTCCTTCAGCCTTGAACCACTGACCCGTGGCGTAGGCGACATCATCCAGGAGACCCACCATCCCGATCATGGGCGTGGGGAATATAGCCTTTCCGGATGTCTCATTATACAAGCTCACGTTGCCGCCGGTAACGGGGGTCTGCAGGGCCCGGCAGGCTTCGCCGATCCCCTTGACCGCCTCGACGAACTGCCACATGATCTCCGTGCGTTCCGGGTTGCCGAAGTTCAGGCAGTTGGTGATGGCGAGCGGCTCACCGCCCGCGCAGACAACGTTCCTGGCTGCCTCGGCCACGGCGATCATGGCTCCCCGATGGGGATTCACGGCGCAGTAGCGGCCATTGCCGTCGACGGATAGCGCGATGGCGCGTCTGCCTCCGGGTAGTCGCAGGACTACGGCGTCCGATCCGGGCCCGACAATGGTGCCCAGAAACAGCATGTGGTCATATCGCTCCCAGATCCGTTCCTTGCAACAGAGGTTGGGCGACCCCAACAGCTCCAACAGGACAGCCGCATAGTCATCAGGTAGTGGAATACGATCCAGGTCGAGCTGTTGTCGCGCATCGGCCTCGGCAGGACGGCTGCTCGGCCGGTGATAGGCGGGCGCCTCTGACACTAAGGCGCTGGCCGGGATCTCTGCAACCGGTCTTCCATGATCCAGGACCCGCAGCAACCCCCCATCAGTAACTCGCCCGATCACCGCCGCGTCGAGGTCCCATTTTTCGAGTACCCCTCTGACCCGCTCCTCACTGCCTTGTCTCGCCACCACGAGCATCCGCTCCTGCGACTCTGACAGCATCAGCTCATACGAGGTCATCTCCGATTCTCGCCGGGGCACGCAGGCAAGGTCGATCTCGATCCCGGTGCCTCCGCGGCAGGCCATCTCGGCTGTTGAACAGGTCAATCCCGCAGCCCCCATATCCTGGACCGCGACCAGATCATCTCCCTCCATCAGCTCAAGGCAGGCCTCAATCAGCAGCTTTTCACGAAACGGATCGCCAACCTGGACGGTCGGCCGTCTTTGCTCTGCCCCCTCGTCGAAGACATCAGAGGCCATCGTGGCGCCATGGATGCCGTCGCGTCCGGTCCTGGCTCCGACATAGATCACCGGATTGCCGATCCCACCAGCCCCGGAAAAGAAGAGCCGATCCTTCCTGGCAATCCCGACGCACATCACATTCACCAGCGGGTTGCTGCTGTAGGCTTCCGCGAAGCAGGTCTCTCCGCCCACCGTCGGCACGCCCACCGCATTCCCATACCCTGCGATTCCAGCCACCACGCCGCCCAAAAGATGGCGGTTCTTTGGCTCGGTCAGCGGACCAAAACGGAGCGCATCACACAGCGCGATCGGTCTCGCGCCCATGGTGAAGATATCCCGGATGATCCCCCCCACACCCGTGGCAGCCCCCTGATACGGTTCGATGAAAGACGGGTGGTTATGACTTTCCATCTTGAAGATAAGGGCAATGCCATCCCCGATGTCAAGGACGCCCGCGTTCTCCCCTGGCCCCTGAAGGACGCGCGGACCCTCCGTTGGAAGCGTGGCCAGATGGACCCGCGAACTTTTATAGCTGCAGTGTTCCGACCACATCGCGCCGAACATGCCTAACTCGACCAGGTTCGGTTCACGACCGAGGATCGCCAGGATCCTGTCATACTCCTCGACCGTCAGACCGTGTGACTCGACAAGATCTGGAGAAATGACAGATGCAGTCATGGCGAAATCCTCAGGCCCTGTTTCCGTATGTCGTCAGCGGCGAGCAGACAAAGGTGTCAAGGATCGACGCAAACATTAGGCAACCATCCTCAGAACCCAGGATCGCCTCGGCGGCCCGCTCCGGATGAGGCATTAATCCAAGGACATTGCGGCGCTCGTTGCAGACGCCTGCAATGTGATCAAGCGAACCGTTCGGGTTCGCGTCCTTCGCGAGTTCTCCCTTCGCATCGCAATAGCGAAAGATGATCTGATCGCCCTCCACGAGCCTTTTCCACCCTGCCTGGTCAATGTAGTATCGTCCGTCGCCATGCGAGATCGGCATCCGCACCACCTGCCCGGGTTGCATGGCAGCCGTAAAGGGGGTCTGTCGGCTCTCTACCCTCAGGTGGACCCATCTGCACCGGTAGTGCAAGCAGTCGTTCGGCAAGAGTGCGCCGGGGAGCAGCCCTGCCTCGGTCAGGATCTGAAACCCGTTGCAGCTTCCCAGGACAAAGCCGCCGGTTTCCGCAAAGGCCGTCACCGCTCGCATCACGGGGGACAGTCGCGCGATCGCGCCGGCCCGCAGATAGTCGCCATGGGCGAATCCTCCGGGGAGGATCACGCAATCCACGTCTTTGAGGTCGGCCTCTTTATGCCACAGGTAGCAGGCCTGCTCCTTCAGGACGTTCACGATGACATGGTAGAAGTCCTGCTGGCTCCAGGAGCCGGGAAAAGCTACAATACCGAACTTCACCCCGCGGCCCCCTCGACCTCGAAGCGGTAGTCTTCAATGACCGGGTTCGCGAGCAGCCGCCTGCACATCTCCTCGACCTGCGCAGCCGCCTCCTCCTTCGTGAGGCTGTTCAGCATCAGCACCATGAACTTTCCGATCCGCACGTCCGCCAGCCCCTCAAACCCCAGCGTCTCAAGGGCGGATCTTACCGTGTCCCCTTGGGCGTCGAGGACGCCCGGCTTCAAGGTAACGTATATCTTCGCGGTCAACATGTCACAGCCCCACACGAGCAAAGATGTCATCCAGATGTCGCAGATGATAGCCCAGGTCAAAGCAGTTTTCAACCTCACCAGGGGAGAGATGCCGGCGAATCTCCGAATCGGCCAGCAGGAGCGGCTTGAAGGGTTCACCCGACTCCCACGCCTTCATGGCGTGCCGCTGCACCAGCCGGTAGGCGTCTTCCCGGCTGAGCCCCTTGCCTATCAGTGCGAGTAATACCGATTCCGAAAAAACCAGACCCCCTGTCAGCTCCAGGTTATGCCGCATTCGATCCGGATAGACCCGTAGTCCCTCCAGAACCTCCCGGAAGCGGACCAACAGATAGTCAAGCAGGATCGTCGCATCGGGCAGAATGACTCGCTCTACGGATGAGTGGCTGATGTCGCGCTCGTGCCATAACGGCACATTCTCCAGGCTCGACTGGGCGTAACTTCTCAGCAGCCTCGCCAAACCGGATACCTGTTCACAGGCAACCGGATTCCGCTTGTGAGGCATGGCCGATGATCCCTTCTGCCCTTCGACAAACGGCTCCTCGACCTCACGCACCTCAGTTCGCTGCAGGTGTCGGATCTCGGTGGCGAACTTATCGAGAGAGGTCCCGATTAGGGCAAGCGTGAGCACAAATTCGGCGTGTCGATCCCTGGAGAGAATCTGACTGGAAACCGGCGCCGGCTTTAACCCGAGCCGAGTACAGACATACGTTTCCACAAATGGTGGAAGGTGGGCGAAGGTCCCGACAGCGCCGGAGAGCTTACCGTAGGCCACGGTCTCCCTGGCCCGGCGGAGGCGCTCGAGATTGCGCTCCACTTCGCCATACCAGAGCAGGAGCTTCCAACCAAAGGTTATCGGCTCGGCATGAATCCCATGCGTCCGCCCAACCATGATCGTTCGCTTATGGCGTCCGGCAAGATCGGCAAGCACCAGCGAGAGTGCTTCCAAATCTTCCAGTAGAATATCGGAAGCCTGCTGAAGCTGTAAGGCTAGCGCCGTATCAACGACATCGTAGGACGTCAGTCCGAAATGGAGATAGCGCGCCTCCGGGCCGACCTGTTCCGCCACTGCCGAGACAAAGGCGATGACATCATGGCGTACTTCCCGTTCGATCTCCTGGATGCGGCCAAGGTCGTACCCGGCCCGCTCCTGGATCACGGCCAACGCCTCGCGAGGTACCACGCCCAGCTCGACCCAGGCCTCGCATGCCAACAGCTCGATTCGCAACCAAGCGGCGTAGCGACTCTGCGGTTCCCATATGGAGGTCATCCGGGGAAGCGCATAGCGGGGGATCATCACTGGTCCTTTTGGCAGGAGAGGGTGCAGGGCATCGGATTTAGGGGGTAGGGGTTAAGCACGTCTTTGGCTTTTGTACCCTGAACCCTATACCCTACACCCTGTTTTCAGGAGAGTAGGGCCACTTGTGGAGCAGGGCCGATAGAGGTAATGGCAAACGCGTCGTCGCGTAAAATCCTTTTCGTTAGCGATTCGAACTGATCGATGGAAACCGAATCGATCCCGGCAATGATTTCATCCAGGCTATAGGTACGATCGAAGTAGATCTCCATCTTGGCAAGACGAGTCATGCGACTGCTGGTCCCCTCGAGACCGAGGAATAGACTGCCCTTAAGCTGATCCTTCGCCTGTTGGAGATCACCAGGGTCGATTGATTGATTTCGCAGACGACCGCACTCAGCCCGAATCAGATCCACGACCTGGCCTGAGGACTCAGGATCGGTTCCGGCATAGATGACCAGCAGACCACAATCACGGTATGAGGCCTGGTAGGAGTAGATCGAGTACGCCAAGCCTCGTTTTTCACGGATCTCCTGAAAGAGTCGAGAGCTCATACTGCCACCCAGCATCGCGTTCAACAGGTAGAGGGCGTAGCGATCCTGGTGCGCATAGGGGAGGCCATCCATGCCGAGGCACAGGTGGAGCTGGGCCGTGTCACGCTCCTCCATCCTGACCGCCGCCCTGGAAGAGGGTGGTGGGGAGTCGACATAGACGGTTCGACCTTCAAAACCATTAAATGTCCGCGCCACCAAATCCACCAGCTGCTCATGCTCCAGATCGCCCGCCGCCGCCACTACGGTCCGATCAGGACGGTAGAAGCGGTCCATGTGGCGACGAACGTCGTCTTGCGTAAAAAGACACACTGTCTCCTTCCGTCCCAGGATCGGCCTGGCCACCGGATGATCACTCCAGATCGCCTCGGCAAAGAGATCGTGAACCAGGTCATCTGGGGTATCCTCCACCATCTTGATCTCCTGAAGCACGACCTGCCTCTCCCGCTCAATATCTTTGGGATGAAGGCTGGAATGGAGGAAGGTATCGGCTAGGAGGTCAATGGCCAAGGGAAGGTGCTCGCCCAGAACCTTGGCGAAAAAGCAGGTATTCTCACGGCTCGTGAAGGCATCAAGTGTGCCGCCAACAGCGTCAATCGCCCTGGCAATCTCCTGCGCGCTCCGCCGCTCGGTCCCCTTGAAGAGCATATGTTCGATGAAGTGCGAAATGCCGGCTCCCTCCAGCGCCTCATCCCGAGATCCGACCCTCACCCAGACACCGATCGAGGCTGATTTCACAGCAGGCATCTGCTCGCTGAGCACAACCATCCCATTCGGTAATACCTGACGATTGTAGGACAGCTCTGTCATCGCTCAGGAGGACCCCTGCTCCGCTTTGACCTGCACCTCCGACTCCAACACCTCTTTTCGACTCAACCGGAGCTTACCGTTCTTGTCGATGTCGATCACCTTCACCATGACCTCATCTCCTTCCGACAAGACGTCTTCGACCTTCTTCACCCGGTGTTCGGCAATCTGAGAGATGTGCAGAAGGCCATCGGTTCCGGGAAGAATCTGCACAAAGGCGCCGAAGTCCATAATCTTGACCACCTTCCCTCGATAGACTTTGCCGACCTCAGGAACCTCGACGATCTTGCTGATGATCGACAACGCCTTCTGCGCTGCCGCCTCGTCAACCGAGGCGATCTCGATCCGTCCATCGTCTGAGACATCGATCTTCGCCCCAGAGTCTGCCACAATCCCACGGATCACCTTGCCGCCAGGGCCGATGACATCGCGGATCTTATCCACCGGGATCATCAGCGTAATGATGCGGGGGGCATACGCTGACATATTCGGCCTCGGCTCCGCAATGGCGCGGTCCATCTGATCCAAGATGTGGAGGCGAGCGCGTCTGGCCTGACCAAGCGCCTTCGGCATGAGACTGGGTGCGATACCTTGAGTCTTGATATCTAATTGCAACGCAGTGATCCCTTTTCGGGTACCAGCCACCTTGAAGTCCATGTCGCCCAGATGATCCTCGAGTCCGATAATATCGGTGAGAATCGCGGTCCGCTCATCTTCTACAACAAGCCCCATCGCAACCCCAGCCACTGATGACCGGATCGGCACCCCGGCATCCATCAAGCTGAGGCTCGCACCGCAGACTGTAGCCATGGAAGACGATCCATTCGATTCGAGGATATCCGAGACGATCCGGAGGGTGTACGAAAACTCCTCCTTCGGCGGCAACGCCGCGAGTAGAGCCCGCTCGGCAAGCGCCCCGTGTCCGATCTCACGCCGACCAGGACCACGCATGAACTTGACCTCGCCGACGCTGAACGGTGGAAAGTTGTAATGGAGCATAAACCGTTTGGTGCCTTCTCCCTCGAGATTATCCAGGCGCTGTTCATCTTCCGAGGTGCCAAGCGTGGTAGTCACAAGGGCCTGGGTCTGACCCCTGGTGAAGAGAGCCGATCCGTGTGTTCTCGGCAAGACTCCAACCTCAGCAGTAATCGGCCGGACGTCTTCGAGCGATCTCCCGTCCGCCCGCTTCCCCTCTTCCAGGATCATTCGGCGTAACTCCTCGTGCTCGATCTGCTCAAATAGCCCCCTGGCGGCGACCTTCCGATCATCCGGCTCAGCACAGAACGCAGCCATGACCTCATCAAGGAGCGCTTGCCGACGACTGCGCTGCTCCTCCTTCTCGGCGATCCCGGTCAGGGTCCGAAGTCCTTGGCGGGCCAAGTGGTTCACGCGCTCACACAATTCAGGATCTACAGGTGGAACCTGGAAGGGCGCCTTTTCGACCCGAAGCTCTTTCGCCAGCTCCAGCGTCATGTCAATCATGGGCTGGATCCCCTTATGGCCAAATTCGATCACCTCAACCATCACCTCTTCAGGGACCTCATTAGCTCCAGCCTCGAGCATCACTACAGCGCTTCTGGTCCCCGCAACCACTACATCGATGTCAGATTCTTCCATCTGGGCATAGGTTGGATTGAGGACCAACTTGCCATCTACGCGGCCCACCCGGACAGCCCCAATCGGCCCAAGGAACGGGATTGGCGCGATGGTGAGAGCGGCGGAGGCGCCTAATACCGCCAGGACGTCAGGGTCGTTTTCCTGGTCAGCCGACAGGACCGTGGCGATAATCTGGACGTCATGTCGATAGCCATCCGGAAAGAGGGGGCGGAGGGGGCGGTCGATGAGGCGCGAGGTCAGCGTCTCCTTCTCATGGGGACGGCCTTCCCGCTTGAAGAATCCGCCGGGGATCTTGCCTGCAGCATAGGCCCGCTCCTGGTAATCGACCGTGAGAGGAAAGAAATCGATCCCCTGCCGCATCTGTTTCGAAGCTACCGCCGTCACCAGAACGACCGTATCGCCGTACCGGACCAACACGGCGCCATCGGCCTGTCTGGCCACACGCCCAGCCTCTATACTTAATGGTTTGCCTTCGATGATCTGTTCGACACGGCAGCTCATTTACGGATTCCCAACCTTTCAATAACCTGCTTATACCGATTCGCATCTTTGCTCCTGAGGTAATCCAGGAGCTTCCGGCGACGTGCAACGAGGCGAAGCAATCCTCGTCTGGAGTGGTGGTCTTTCTTGTGGTTATTCAGGTGCTCGGTTAGATACCCTATTCGTCCGGTCAGGAGAGCGATTTGGACATCCGGAGAGCCGGAGTCACTATCATGAAGCCGATACTGCCCGATGATCTCTTGTTTATTCGTCGACGCCTTGGCCACGAAGCCGTATCCTCCTTTCTTCTCAAATAGATACTCAAAACCACGAGTACGATAGCATAGGCCATCAGGGGAGTAAAGTCCATTCTTCTGGGGAAAACCGGGGGAACGCAGCAAACATCGCATCCGCCTGCCGCTTGTCACGCTCGATCTGTTGTCGGAGCAACAACGGACTCTCAAATCGCCGCTCATCTCGCAGGCGTTCGAGGAAGAAGAGCGTGAGCGTCTCTCCGTACAACTCCTCCTCTTCAGTCTCCAGCAGGTGAACTTCCACCCGCCGGGTCTCGCCGCCGAACGTTGGGGCCCTGCCGATATTGATCAGCGTCTTGTATAACCCCCGCGAGAGCCATGCCTGCCCGGCATATACACCATCAGGAACCGCCAGATCAGCCGTGGCCTGGAGATTAGCCGTCGGGTATCCCAGTCCTTTGCCTCGTTCGGCGCCACGCTCTACGATTCCACGAATCGCGTACGGCCGTCCTAAATAGCAGGCTGCCTGCCGTAACTCCCCTCTTGCCAGCAGGCTGCGAATGAGCGTGGAACTCACAACCTGGCCGTCCACTGTCATCGCAGGAACCACATCAAGTCCGAACTGATGCTCCTCTCCAAGCTTTCTGAGCAGCTCCGGTGAACCGGTCCTGGCCTTGCCGAAGGCAAAGTCATACCCGATACAAATAAACCGCGCTCGCAGCCGATCGACTAAGCAGGTCTTCACAAAATCGCGCGGCGGGGTGGCGGCCAGAAATGGGGTGAAACTCACGGCGATCATCAGATCGACACCAAGCGCGGCCATAATATCCCGCTTGATCGAGAGTGGGGTAATGAGGGACGGGGCTTCTGAAGGGCTCACTACCTCCAACGGATGTCGCGCGAAGGTAAAGACAACCGCCGTCCCCCCTTCTTGGCGAGCTCGCCGAACCACGCGACCCAGAATCTCACGATGTCCGAGATGCACTCCATCGAATGTCCCAACTGCTACCGCAGGAGAGGAATACTCATCCTCCAGATCCTCAATCTGCTCGATGACAATCATTGCCCGGCAAGGACCCGGACCGGTTTCAGGACGATCCGGCGCGGGTCAACTGCTGGGAACTCCCGGCCGGCAACTGTCGCCTCAGCGAGCGAAAGGAGCTGGCGCCGGTACCCCAGGACCCGAACCAGATCACCCTTCTCCACCTCCAGGGGGAAGCTGAGCAGTGCGCCGGCCGACATCCCGCTCCCCTGGATGACTCCTCGAGAGGACTCGGGGTGAATCCTGACAACCGGCAGATGCCCCAGCGCCTCCCCAATGGGGATCAGCACGTCCCGAATGCGGCCCTCCGCAACAATCTGCTCAAGCTGCGGCAGCGTGACCGCGTCTTCAACCAGGAAACGGCCGGATCGGACGCGAGTTAACGCATACAGGTGCGCGCCACACCCGAGGACTCTGCCGATGTCATCGCACAGGGTGCGGGCGTACGTCCCCTTGGAGCAACTGACCTTGAATCGGACGAAGGGCAAGTCAATTTCCAGAAGCGTGAGATCATGGATCCGCACCGCAATCGGCTGCCGTTCGACCGTTTCACCTCGACGAGCCAAGCGATAGAGACGCTCCCCGTGATGCTTCTTCGCGGAGAAAAGAGGCGGTATCTGCTGGATCTCTCCAACAAAGCGCTGTAGGACATCCCGCACCTCCTCGGGATCTACGGCGATATGATCCATCTGGGACAACACCTTCCCGTCAGCATCCAAGGTGTCAGTGGTGATACCCAGCCGCATCGTAATCAGGTACTCCTTATCGGCCCGGGTAAGAAATTGCGCGATTCGGGTTGCCCGTCCGACGCAGAGCGGCAGAACACCGGTCGCCCTCGGATCGAGTGTGCCGGTATGCCCGATGCGACGCATCTTCAGTAAACGTCGTACTGCGTCTACCACATCATGAGAGGTCATCCCCCCAGGCTTATTGATATTTAAAACTCCGCTGAGTTCCATCGCTCGCACCAAAGTTTCCTCAGACAATAGCCGTCAGCCTCGAATAAAGCAGGGGACATATCAGAAGAACCGGTAGCTGACCGCTGAAAGCCGATCGTTTGGTCAGCATTACATTTTGTGCGCCGTAGCGAGACGGCGCCTCATGGAGTGTTACGCGGAGATGACCGATGCGGAAGTTAATCCTCGTTTTCTCGCCCGCAGACGTTCGACGGTCTCCCAAGGCACCTCTACTCCTCCCAACTCGGCATCCGCAACAACTCCACCACCATGAAAATCGCTCCCACCAGTAGGCACGAGCCGATAGTGCCTGGCGACGGCAAGCAGGGACGCTGAAATTTCTAGAGTATACCTCTTGTAGTACACCTCGATCCCTTGGAGACCGGCCTCTACCATCATCGGCAGCAGTCGCTCCAGGTCCAGGCGGTAATCGCTCGCCCCTACGATAATCGGGTGCGCCAGCGCGGGCACACCTTGAGCCTCCCTGATCAAACCGATCGCCTCCTGTGGGGTGAGCTTCGGTCCCTCAACGTAGCCAGGGCCCCCTCGTCTCAGGAAACGTGAGAATGCCTCATCTACCGACGCGACGACACCGCGCTCTACAAGGGCCTTGGCGATATGTGGCCGCCCCACCGATCCTCCGTCTGCAATAGCCATCACGCGGTCCCACTCGAGCGAATACCCGAGCGCGCCTAACCGTTCAACCATCGCGTGGCCTTGAGCGAGCCTATCCTCCCGCATTCGACGGAGAGCCTCTTGCAGGGACGGATCGCTCGCATCGAGCATGTAGCCCAGCACATGGATCTCGTCGCCGTCCAGGTTCGCGCTTATCTCGATCCCCGGGATCACCTCGATTGCGAGCCCTGAGGCAGCCTCTTGCGCCTCAGCAATCCCACCCATGCTGTCGTGGTCGGTCACGGCCATGACGCGGATCCCAATAAGGTCGGCGGCCTTCACCAACTCTTCCGGCCAAAGTGCGCCGTCAGAAGCCTTCGTATGAAGGTGCAAATCGACACGACTCGCCATCGTCACTGCTCCTTCGTCTCGGTAGCTTCGATCTGCCGAAACAGCTCAGCCATGTGCAGATCCTGCTCCAGGGAATCATCAAGCGAGAAGAGAAGTTCCGGGATGTAGCGCAAGCACAACCGACGTCCCAATTCTCCACGAAGAAAGCCGGCTGCACTCTTTAGGCCGATCAGCGCCTCCTGACGCTGTTTCTCCTCGCCTCCGATCGAGGCGATATAGACCCTCGCGTGCCGTAAATCTTCGCTTACCCTGACACGGGTGACAGTGGCACAACGGACCCTGGGATCTTTTACTGACTGCAAGATCAGGCAACTGATCTCTTCCTGTATCAGGGTATTTACGCGGTCGGCACGCCTGCCTTGCATCGTCATCCTCCCCGCGCCAACAGACCAAGGGCGTCAATGAGCCACCAGGTCGATCTCATAATCGAGGACCAGGGCATCGGCGTCAGTTTCGATGAGGTTCACTACTTTGGCCAGGGTCTCGTCCACCAGTCGAGAACTGTTGCTGACACAGGCAATCCCCAGCGTGGCGCGTTGCCATTCATCAAGACGATCCACCTCGGCGATGGAGACATTGAAGCGGCCCCGGATACGATCCTTGAGGCTCTTGACAACCCGCCGCTTACCCTTGAGGGAGTTGTTGCCGGCTAGGCGCAACTCAACGCGGCACGTTCCGACGGTCATAGCCAACACAGTTCAACGTTCAAAGTTCGATGTTTCAGATCGTCCTCAACGTTGAACATTGAACGTTGAACTTTTCTTAGAGTTTCTGCGCTACCGATTCAAGCTCGAAGATTTCCAGGATATCGCCGACTTTGATGTCGTTGAAGTTCATGAGGCCGATGCCGCACTCAAACCCGTTTTGCACCTCTCGGATATCCTCTTTAAAGCGGCGAAGCGATCCCACTCGCCCCTTGTGGACGACTTTGCCATCCCGAACTACACAGACCTGACTGTCCCGGTAGACCTTTCCCTCCACAACGAACGAACCGGCAATCGCTCCCATCTTGGGTACTTGAAAGACCTGGCGTACCTCTACGCGGCCAATCGATCGCTCGATATACTTGGGCTCCAGCAGACCCTCCATCGCTTGTCTGATCTCGTTAATGGCATCATAGATCACAGTGTAGAGCCGAATGTCGACGCCTTCCTGCTCAGCCAGCTTCTGGACTTTTGGATCAGGCCGCACATGGAATCCTACAATAATAGCGTTCGAAGCTGACGCCAGCATCACATCGGTTTCGTTGATAGCGCCGACCGATGCGTGAATCACCTTCAACCTGACTGCCCCGGTACCAATCCGTCCAAGCGATTCGCGAAACGGCCCGATGGAACCCTGAACGTCCCCCTTGATAATTATTCGAAGTTCTTTAACCTCACCCTCCGCGATACGACGGTGTAAATCCTCCAGGGTGATGCGGTGCTTCGAGACGATCGTCTCCTCGCGATGTTTTTGCTGCCGACCGAGCGCGATCTGCCGCCCTTTTCGTTCATCGGAGACCACAACAAACGTATCTCCGGCCATGGGAATACCCGAAAGACCCAGCACCTCCACCGGGGTCGCGGGCCCAGCCATGTGGATTCTTTTTCCCTTCTCATTGTTCATAGCCCGCACCCGACCAGAATGCAATCCGGCAACGATCACATCCCCGACCTTCAGAGTGCCCTGCTGAACCAATACCGTTGCGACCGGCCCTCGACCGCGATCCAGCTCGGCTTCGATAATAACACCCTTCGCCGCCCGGTGGGGGTTCGCCTTCAGTTCGGAAACCTCGGCCAGCAGAAGCAGCATCTCGAGGAGATGCTCTATGCCGACCTGCTTCTTAGCCGAGACCTCCACATAGACCGTCTGCCCTCCCCATTCTTCCGGGACCAGACCGTACTCTGCTAACTGTTGTTTGACACGGTTCGGATCGGCGCCGGGCTTATCGATCTTGTTCACTGCAACCAGGATCGGAACGCCCGCGTCCTTGGCGTGGCTGATCGCCTCTGACGTCTGGGGCATCACCCCGTCATCGGCCGCCACCACCAAGACTACGATGTCGGTCGCTTGTGCTCCACGCGCCCGCATAGCGGTAAACGCCTCGTGGCCAGGTGTATCCAGGAACGTGATCTTACCACCCGGAAGATCGACTTGATAGGCGCCGATATGTTGAGTGATCCCGCCGGACTCCATCGCGATAACATTGGTCTGTCGGATCGCATCCAGCAGGGAGGTTTTACCGTGATCGACGTGCCCCATAATCGTGACCACCGCAGGCCTGGGTAAGAGCAGCAAAGGGTCCTCAGACTCCTTCGCCTCGGCTCCAGCCTCTTCCAGGGGTGTTACTTCTACCGTGAACCCAAGCCGGTCGGCCGCTCTCTTGACTACTTCCACGTCGAGCGGCTGGTTAATCGTGGTCATGATCCCCATCTTGATCAACTGCTTAATGATCTCGCTGGGGCTTATCGAGATCTGCTCCGCCAGTTCCTTTACGGTCATCGTCTCCGCAATCTTGACTATCGGGCGCGGCGGAACAGGGGCCTCGCGCTCAACCTGCTCTATCGGGACCTGGGGTTGAGGCGTCGGCGGGATTATCGTTCCTTTTTCCTCCTGCTCTGGGGCGGAGATCGGCGGAGGCGGTATCTGGGTCTGGGATGGCGCTGCCTTCAAGCCTGCCGGCGCGACCAGAACCTCGCGAGGAGATTGAATCGGTACAGAGGACGGCTGCCCAAGAACCGCTGTTCCCTCAGACGACTGTAGAGCGGAAACTGCCTTGGACCCCGGGGATTCCTTCTGCGCAACCGAACTCAATTTTTCAACGGATCCCGTCCCTGCGGTTGCTGGTCTGGCCTTGGATGGCGCCTTTGTCTCTGGGGGCTTGGATTGAACAGGCTTGCGAGTCGAGGCCTTGGTCGTTGTTGCCGATTCTTCGGCCTTTTCTGCCCTGGGACCTCGATCCTCCACGGACTTGGCGTGGACCGGAGGAGCCGTCTCCGACGGTTTGGACTTGGGTCGACTTTTCTTCTGGGGCGGTGCGGCCGTTAAGAGCGACCTGACTTGGTCCTCATCCACGTTACTACTGTGACTTTTAAGTTGCAATCCCGACTGCTCAAGCCGGTCAATGAGCTCTTTACTCGACATACCGAGCAGCTTCGCCAGATCGTAGACCCTAATCATTCCCACGCCGAATCACCCCCAGACCTTCCGAGGCTCCGCTCTGCCCGCAAACCCGGCGGCCTAACCATGCAGCCTCTCTCGCATCCATCTCTACTGGCATCTTTTTCAGTACAGTCATCACCGCTCCCGCGAAGTGTGAATCCATCACAGCGATGCACGCTCGAGGGGCCACCCCAAGAGCGGCCCCCAACTCCTCCTTACCCATAGCCTGCATCCATGCGATGCCGACCTCTGCGGCCAAACTCTGCAACTTCGTAACCGAGTTCGTCGACGCGTCAGCCGCGCTCAGAATTAACCGGGCTGAATGGCGTTTTACGGCCGATTCCACCGCCTCGGCGCCTGAGGTAATCTTACGGGCCCGACGCGCAAGCCCAAGAAGCGCGGCAACCTTGCGTAAGATACGTTCTCGGATCAACGCCTCAAGAGCCTCTACGGTCATCGGTGCGAGCGTTACCTTCAGGCAGCGCGCAAACTCACCCCTTCTTACCGCCAGCTCCAGGCATGCGTGACGTGGACAGACATATACCCCGCGACCAGAGCCACCGTCCAGATCCACGCCCAGCCTCCCGCCTGGGACAAGATGTACGCGAATAAGCTCTCTCTTCGGCCGGCTGGTGCGGCAGGCGACACAAGAGCGGAAGGGCGGAGAGATCACCTATTCCGTATCTCTCGAGGCAAGAACAGCCTTCGCAGCCTCAATCAATTTGTGGGCTGTCTTAGGGCCAATCCCCTCTACATGGACCAAGGTTTCTTCCGACGCATCGGCCAGTTTCCCGCAACTGTCGAGTCCGGCTTCGATCAGGCGACCGATCAACTTTTCCCCTACACCAGACAACTCCGCCAACTGCGGAGCAGCACCAGTAGAGCTCTCCACTGCCGGCGCCGCGGCTTCGCCCTCCGGCTTGATCCGCTCTTCCAACTCTTTCTGAACCTCACCCCGACCCTTCACATCCACTTTCCATCCCAGCAGCTTGGCCGCCAAACGAGCGTTTTGTCCTCGTTTCCCAATGGCCAAAGAGAGCTGGCCGTCAGCAACCAGCACATGGAGGATATGGGTCTCCTGAGCAACTTCGACGCTCTCAATCTCGGCTGGGGCGAGCGCACTCCGGACAAAGGCTGCCGGATCGTCCTTCCAGGCGATTACGTCGATCTTCTCACCCATCAACTCCCTGACAATAGCCTGAACTCGACTGCCACGATATCCGACGCAGGCCCCTACCGGATCTACGTTGTTGTCTCGTGATGCCACAGCGACCTTGGCGCGTTCACCCGCGTCCCTGGCAACTGCCTTAATCTCCACGATCCCCTCGTAGATCTCAGGAACCTCGATTTCAAGCAGCTTAGCCAAGAGACCAGGGTGCGTTCGTGAAAGGATAATCTGAGATCCCCGTGGCAATTTCTTCACATCCAGAATATACGCCCGAACCCGATCGCCGACCCTGTAATCCTCACGGGGGAGTTGCTCTCTGGGAGGAAGAATCGCCTCAGCCTTCCCGAGATTGATTATGACGTTGCCCTTGGCAACTCTCTGCACGACACCACCCACCAGTTCACCCACCCTGGCCTTGTAGGCCTGAAACACGCTCTCCCGCTCAGCTTCCTTGACTCGCTGGATGATGACCTGTTTCGCCGTTTGTGCAGCGATTCGCCCAAACTCTTTCGTCTTCACCTCAGATTTCATCTCCTCGCCGGATTGGACCCCAGGATTGATCCGCTGGGCCTCATCAATGGAGATCTCAACATGAGGATTAACTACCTTCTCGACAACCTTTCGTACCGCGTACAGCGCAAAGCAACGGGATCTCTGGTCAAATTCCACGCGCAAGTCAAGGGCGGCGCCAAGAGTCTTACGGGATGCAGAGAGAATCGCCGCGCCGACAGCCTCGATCAAGACCGCCGAGTCGATCTCTTTCTCGCGTCCGACTTGTTCTATAACCTGCAGTAAATCAATAGCCATTTTTTTCGGTCCAGTTCTATACCCTATCCCCTACACCCTACTCTTTAGAGGATTGGGTCCAGTCGAGCCTTCGAAATCAACGCATACGGGATGGGGACAATAGTGCCGTCCTCCCGCTCCAGCAACACCCGTTCCTCCTCGTAACCCCTGAGGACGCCAAGAAACCGTCGTTGGCCGGAAACCGCCTGTGAGGTGCTGACTCTTGCCCGTTGGCCTATGAAGCGAAGAAAGTCCGACTCCAGGCGGAGTGGCCGGTTCAAACCCGGAGAGGAGACTTCGAGCGTATAGGGATGGTCGATAAGATCCTCTATGTCGAGCAGATCGCTCAACTCTTCGCTTACTCGCTGACAATCCCCCAAGGTCACTCCACTATGCTTATCAATGTAGAGCCGGAGGATCCATCCACTTGCTTCTCGACGGAACTCAACATCTACCAGCTCTAGCCCCAACTCCGTGAAGAGTGGTAGAGCGACCGACTTGACCCGCTCTACGACCTTCTCAGTCATATAACATCACCCCTTATAAAACAAAGAGCGGGCATCTCGGCCCACTCCCGTTAAAATAACACATTTTTTCTGATCTGCACAAGAGAAATCAGGAAGAATCAATGGGCGGCGGTCTTCTCTCCTTTCGCCTTTTTTAATTCAGCAATCACACGTTCCATCAGATGCGGGGGAACCTCGTCATAGTGAAAAAACTCCACGGTATAGTCGCCTCGGTCGCCGGTGATAGCCTTGAGTTGTGTGGCATACTCTAATATTTCAGCTAAGGGAACATGGACCTTGATGGTTTGTGTTTTCCCTTTGGCCTCTACGCCGATCACGCGTCCTCGCTTGCTGTTCAGGTCGCCGATCACCTCCCCCACACACTCATCAGGGACCATCACATCGACCGTCATGATCGGCTCCAGAAGAGTCGGGTTCGCTTGCAGGATGCCCTTTTTAAATGCCAGTGATCCGGCAATCTTGAAAGCCATTTCCGAGGAATCGACAGGATGGTACGAGCCGTCGTAAAGCGTAACCCTCACATCGACGACAGGATACCCGGCCAGGCTCCCTTCTCCCATCGCCTCCACGATTCCCTTCTCTACTGCAGGAACGTACTGCTTGGGAATAACCCCTCCCACGATGTGGTTGACGAATTCGTACCCCCCACCGCGAGGTAGGGGCTCCAGCTTAATCCAGCAATCGCCGTACTGTCCATGCCCCCCGGTCTGCTTCTTGTGTTTCCCCTGGACCTCGGTTCGCCCGTGAATTGTCTCCTTGTACGGTACGCGGGGCGTCTTCATCTGGATTTCGAGTCCAAACTTCCGCTTGAGACGATCGACTGCAATCTCTAAGTGGGCCTTGCCCATCCCGGCCAGAATGACCTCCTTGGTCTGAGGATCGCGTCGTATCTGCAGGGATGGATCCTCTTCCCGAAGCCGTTGAAGCCCCACGCTCATTTTCTCCTCATCTCCTCTTGTCTTAGGCGCAATAGCATACTCAATGATGGGGCTTGGAATGTCGACCGAGTCCAGGCGGATCGGGCTTCGTTCGTCGCAGAGCGTATCACCTGTGCATGTCTCCTTCAGCTTGACTACGGCCCCCAGATCTCCCGCCCCTATCGTGGGAACCGGAATCTGATTCTTGCCCCGGAGCAGCATGACTTGGCCGATCCTTTCCTTGCATCCCTTGGTACTATTGTAGACGCTGGAATCCGAAGAGACCGCACCGGAGTACACCCGAAAAAGGGTAATCTTACCAGCGTAGGGATCGACGAGCGTCTTAAACACCAGAGCAGACAATGGGGCATCCTCTCTGCTCTCTCTCACAAGCCGCTCCCCGCTCCTCGGATCGATTCCCGCGCGGGCTTCACGATTTATCGGAGATGGAAAGACCTCCACCAGGACATCGAGTAGGGGATGCACGCCAATGTTCTTGAGGGCCGAACCACAAAGGACCGGAATGAGCTTTCCCTCAATAACCGCTCGTTGCAGTCCGGCCTTCAACTCCTCGTTCGAGAGTATTCCGGTTTCCAGATACTTCTCCAGCAGTCTGTCGTCACTATCCGCAACCACCTCCATCAGCGCCGCTTGCAACTGCTCTGCCTTCGGTCTCAGGTCCGACGGAATCTCTCTTTCTGAGAACTTTCCCATCCTTTCGTCCTGATAGATCAGAGCTTTCATTCGCAGCAGATCGACCACGCCCGTAAAGGAAGCGTGCATTCCTATCGGAAGCTGGAGAGGTGTCGCCACCGGACAGAGGTTCCGACGAATGTCTTCCAAGGTTCGGAAAAAATCGGCCTGTTCCTGATCCAGCTTGTTCACAAAAATCATTCTAGCGAGACCTTCCGCTTCAGCGTACGCCCAGACCTTCTCTGTCTGTACCTTCACGCCAGAGACGCTACTCACCACCACAACTGCGCCGTCAAGGACCTTCATACAGTTTCGGGTATCCGTCAGGAAGATAGACGCTCCAGGGGTATCAATCAGGTTCAGCTTACGCCCCTTCCATTCGCAGAAGGCGAAGGCTGAGCTGACGCTCATCTTTCGCCTGATCTCATCCTCGTCAAAATCGGTGACGGTCGTCCCATCTTCGACCTTCCCGAGTCGAGAAGTAGCACCGGCATTGAATAGTATTGCCTCAGTCAGCGAAGTCTTCCCCGCGCCTCCATGGGCCACAATGGCTACGTTGCGGATCCTAGCAATCTCTACGCCGCTCATCGCCCTACCTCATGTACTGACGGACTACTCAATCGTCTCGAGATGTTCGTCCTACCACAACAACGACTCAGTAAAAGGAAAGTTATCTCATCGCTAAAGCAACGATGCCCTTCCCGAACAAACCGGGAAGGGCATCCTATACTCAAGTTCACTCATTGGCATCAAGGACCGACTGCCCTTTCGGCGCTTGGCGGATAAGCCGGCAGAGGTTCGGCTTGCTTTGACTTCAGCGCGCTTTCTTTGTCTCCTCGCCGGCCGCGGCGCTTAGCCAATTTTGCCGGAGGCTCGGCGTCGACGCCGGTCTCTGCCAACTCGATGGCCGCGAGTGGAGCGCCGTCACCCATTCTATACTCCAGCTTTGTCATCCTCGTATAGCCCCCGTTTCGATCCTTATAGCGGACGCCGATTGCGTCGAACAGCTTTTTTAAGATGTCCTCATCCTGGACAACCTCGGCTGCCTGCCGGCGCGCATGCAAATCCCCACGCTTGGCGAGCGTGATCACCTTGTCCGCCAGCTTGCGCAGCTCTTTGGCTTTTGCCTCAGTTGTGACGATCTTCTCGTATTGGAAGAGCGATGTCAGCAGGTTACGGAGGAGCATCTCTCGATGAGCAGTGGTTCGACCGAGCTTTCTCCCAGCATTTCTATGTCGCATAGCAGGTACTCCTACCTGGTCGAGTGAAATCCAGCCAGGCTCAGGCCCCCGTCAAGCCTTTCGGGATCTTATCACCTCGTTTCCCGAAGGGCTCACCGACAGAGAGGCCTTCCAGTTTCATTCCTAAGGTCAACCCCATGCCGGTAAGAATCTCCTTAATTTCATTCAGAGACTTCCGGCCGAAATTCTTCGTCTTCAACATCTCGGTCTCACTCTTGACGACCAACTCATAGATGTATCGAATATCCGAGTGCTTCAAGCAATTAGCTGATCGCACTGAAAGCTCCAGCTCATCGACGCTTCGATTCAGGTTGTCCTGCAGTTGCTTCTTCGCCTCGTCGATGACAACCCCTTCCCCCTCCGGCTCTTCCTCAAAGTTTGTGAATACGCTCAGGTGATCCTTGAGGATCTTTGCTGCATACGCGACGGCGTCTCGTGGCAGGACGCTCCCATCGGTCCAGACCTCCAAGGTCAGTTTGTTGTAGTCGGTGATCTGACCGACACGAGTATCTTCAACCAAGAAATTGACCTTCCGAATCGGGGAGAAGATAGCGTCTATCGCGATAACATCAACAGGTTGTCCTTCTCGTTTATTTCGCTCTGCGGGAACATACCCTCGCCCATGGCGAATCTCCAACTCCAATTCGAGCTTGCCATCCTGTTCCAGGGTCGCAATATGCAGATCAGGGTTGAGGATTTCGACGTCAGGATCCGGCGTGATATGCGCGGCCAGAACTGCCCCCTCTGAAAACGCCTTGAGGTACAGGGTCTTAGGGTGGTCGACGTGAAGTCTGAGTCGAAGCCCTTTGAGGTTGAGGATTATATCGGTGACATCTTCTTTCACCCCAGGGATACTTGAGAATTCGTGCAGAGCTCCGGTGATTCGAATCGCAGTGACCGCGACCCCTTCAATTGTCGAGAGGAGGATGCGCCGAAGCGCATTGCCGATGGTCAATCCGAATCCGCGCTCAAAGGGCTCCGCAAAAAACTTGCCGTATGTGCTGGTCAGAGATTCTAACTCGCACTCCAGCCGCTTTGGCTTCTGGAGGCCCTTAGACTTCTGAATCATCAAAACCTCCCACGCCTACCACTATTTGGAGTACAGCGCAACAATTAACTGTTCCTCCACGGGGATGACGATCTCCTCCCGGGATGGGATTGATCGGATAGTCCCTTTCATGTTGGTCTCATCGAGTTCCAGCCAGTTCGGCAACGTTCGTCGCTTTGCTCCTTCGAGAGCCGCCTTGATGACCGCCATTTCCCGACTCTTGGGCCGCACCTCGATAGTTTCGCCTGGGCGAACTCGATAGGACGCAATGTCCGTCTTTCGTCCATTCACGAGGACGTGACCGTGGGTGATCAATATCCTCGCCTGTGCGCGGGATGTAGCGAATCCGAGGCGATGGACAACGCTGTCCAGCCGTTGTTCCAGAATTCTGACGAGGTTTTCACCTGTAATCCCTGTCTGCCGTTCTGCCAGGCGAAAATATTTCCGGAATTGTGTTTCCAACACTCCATAGATCCGGCGCATCTTCTGCTTCTCTCGTAGCTGCTTGCAGTAGTCTGAAACCTTCGTCCGTCGCTGGCCATGCATACCCGGAGCAAAGTTCCGCTTCTCAATCGCGCACTTGGCAGAGAAGCATCGATCTCCTTTGAGAAATAGCTTCAGTCCTTCTCGTCTGCACAACTTACACACGGGATCTCGATACCTAGCCACGAACCCCTCCTCCCAGGGGAGTGGTATTGTCCCCCGTTCTACCGACTCTTCGGCGAATCGCGCTCCTGGCGCTTCTTCCAAGGGTGACTGAACGATACATCGACAAGAACGACTGCGTCATACGCGTCTCCGCTTAGACGGTCGACAACCGTTGTGTGGAATCGGCGTCACATCCTTAATCGTCACGATCTCCATACCAGCCGCCTGTAAGGCCCGAATAGCCGCTTCTCGACCCGCTCCAGGTCCTTTGACGTAGACCTTCACTTCTTTCATGCCATGGCTCATTGCTTTCTGGGCAGCGCTATCCGCAGCCCTCTGCGCGGCAAACGGAGTGCTCTTCCGGGAACCCTTGAACCCCACAGAGCCGGCACTAGCCCATGAAACGACGTTACCTGCCACATCCGTAATGGTGACAATGGTATTGTTGAACGTCGCCTGGACACAGGCGATCCCGTGAGCGATGTTCTTGGTTTCTTTCCTGCCTCCTGGGCGTCCTCCCGGACGTCTCGGTTTTGCCTCCTCCGCCATTCTTCCTCCATCAAGTTGGTGTTCATAGTTCATAGGTTATAGTTCATAGGTTCTAGCGCGGAGAGTTCAGATCGCCGTCTGTGTATGAGAACTCTCTATGAACTCCGAACTCCGAACTATGAACCGGTCCGACTACACTTTCTTGCTTTTCGCGCCGACCGTCCGGCGGGGCCCCTTACGCGTCCTGGCATTCGTACTGGTTCGCTGACCACGAACAGGAAGACCCCGGCGATGTCTAAGGCCGCGGTAGGCGCCTATGTCCATAAGCCGTTTGATATTCATGGAGACCTCACGTCTGAGGTCGCCTTCAACTCTATAGTTCCCCTCAATGGTTCGCCGCAGCTTCGTAAGCTCCTCTTCAGTGAGATCCTTAACGCGGACATTCGGGTTGACCCCAGAGTCCTGTAAGATCGTACACGAAGCGGAGCGACCGATGCCGTAAATATATGTTAGCGCCACCTCAAGACGTTTCTCTCTCGGAAGATCTACCCCGGCGATGCGTGCCATACACCTCCCTTTCTTAGTTCAGAGTGCATGGTTCTTAGTTCGTAGGACGGCGCTCAAGCGCATGGCACCATCTGACATAAACTCTGAACTATGAACTGTGAACTATCTACCCCTGGCGTTGTTTATGCCGAGGATTTTCACACACGATCCGCAGCACCCTTTTTCGTCGAACGATCTTACATTTCTCACACATCGGTTTGACCGACGCTCGAACCTTCATGGCAGCCCCCGCATCACAAGCTCGCTCTTCGCCCTTGAATCTTGACACCTACTTATATCGATAAATGATCCGTCCTCGCGCCAGGTCATACGGGGACAACTCCACAATCACCTTATCTCCTGGAAGAATCCGAATAAAATGCATACGCATCTTTCCGGAAATGTGCGCAAGGACCTTGTGACCCGTTTCCAGTTCCACCCGAAACATCGCATTAGGCAAGGGCTCAATCACGGTTCCCTCAACCTCAATCGCCTCTTCTTTCGGCATTAGCGGTCCGCGACCTCTGGCATCTCGTCCTCAGTGAAACTGGTAAGCACCTCTACCCCATTCTCGGTGAGCGCGACCGTATGCTCAAAATGAGCGGAAAGGGATCTATCACATGTCACCGCTGTCCAGCAATCATCAAGAATCGTCACGTCCGGACCGCCGGCGTTCGCCATCGGCTCAATGGCCAGGACTAACCCAGGTTTCAGTATAGGGCCTTGGGCCGGGGGACCGAAGTTCGGAATCTGTGGCTCCTCATGAAGAGATCGACCGATGCCGTGACCGACAAATAGGCGCACTACCGAAAACCCCTGTGCCTCAACCGCGGACTGTACGGCATGAGAGATATCGGACAGATAATTGCCGGGTCGCGCAGCCAGAATAGCCCTCGTAAGGGCCTTTTGAGTCGCAGCAATCAAACGTCTGGCGCCCTCAGACACCTTCCCCACGGGAACTGTAATCGCAGCATCCCCGTAATAGCCATCGACGACAACGCCGAGGTCCAGACTCACAATGTCACCCTCCTTAAGGCGTCTTGCTGATGGAAAGGCATGCACCACCTGCTCGTTCACGGATGCACAGAGCGTATAAGGGTAGCCACGGTAGCCCTTGAACGCCGGCTTGCCCCCCCGTCTCGAAATATAGGTCTCTGCAAAACGGTCCAGCTCCAGAGTGGTTACCCCGGGTTCTATCAACCTCACCAACTTTTCGAGGGTTTCCGCCACGATTCGACTGCTCTTGCGCATCAAATCAATCTCCCATGGGGACTTCAAAATCATCATGACTAAGCCTGCTTATCCCCTAGGACTTGATGAATACGCTCTGCGATCTCCTCGATCGTTCCCCGACCGTCGATCCGTCTCAGCAGATCCATCTTACTATAATACGCAACCAGAGGCTCTGTTTGTTCCCGGTAGACCCGAAGGCGATGGCGGATCGTATCCTCCTTATCATCATCCCTCTGGAAAAGTAGGCCTCCACAGTTGTCACAGACCCCAATCCGCATCGGCGGCTTCGTATCACCATGAAACATAGACCCGCAGGTTCGGCAGATTCGTCGGCCTGCAAGCCGCTGGACCAGATCGTCCTCAGCCACCTCTACGCTGATGACCCAATCCAGCGGGGCATGCAATAGCCTCGTAACTTCTGAGAGCGCCTCGGCCTGTCGGAGCGTCCTTGGGAATCCGTCAAGGATGTACCCGCCGGCGCAATCGGATCTGCATAATCGCTCTTCGATAATACCGATGACCACTTCATCCGGCACAAGAGCCCCTTGCGCCATAATCGACTTGGCTGTCTGTCCAAGCTCAGAGCCGTCGGCCACAGCTTGCCGCAGCAGGTCGCCCGCAGACACATGCGCAACATCGAACTTTGCCGTCAGCAGCCTGGCCTGTGTCCCCTTGCCGGCGCCCGGCGGTCCCAGCAGGACTAGCCGCATAGCCCAGCCCACTACCCCATCCTGCCCTTAATACGACTCTTCTTCAAAAATCCCTCATAGTGACGCATGAGCAAGTGGGACTCGACCTGCTGCACAGTATCCAAGGCGACGCCGACCACGATCAAAAGTGAGGTTCCTCCAAAGAAGAACGGCACGTTCATTGTCGTGATCAGCAATTCAGGAAGAATTGAGATCAACGTCAGGTAGATCGCCCCAACAAGCGTTATCCGATCCAACACCTTCTCGATAAATTCCGCCGTCCTCGCTCCAGGTCGAATACCAGGGATAAAGCCCCCGTACTTTCTCATGTTATCAGCAACATCTGTCGGATTAAAGACGATGGCCGTATAAAAGTAGGTGAAGAAAATAATGGCAACAGCATACAGCACTGTATAGATTACAGTTCCAGGGGAAAGCGTTCTGGCCAGAGCCTGCATCCATGGGTGATTAAAAAATTGTGCGATAGTCGCGGGAAATACGATAATGGAGGCGGCAAAGATCACCGGGATGACTCCTGCCGTGTTGATCCGCAATGGGATATGCGTACTTTGACCTCCATAGATCCGACGGCCGACAACTCTTTTCGCATATTGCACCACTATCGGTCTTTGACCGAGCGTCATCACAATCACTCCAGCCACTACCAGCACCATCAGCGTCAGGACGGCCAACAACGCCAGGGCTGAAAGTTCACCTGTGGACAGAAGTCGCCATGTGTTCACAATCGCCTCAGGCATCCTGACAATGATACCGGCAAAGATCAGGAGAGAGATTCCGTTCCCGATCCCTCGTTCGGTGATCTGCTCGCCCACCCACATGAGAAAGATCGCTCCTGTCGTCAGCGTAATCGTGGTCATCAGACGAAAGCCCATTCCCGGATTGATCACGATCTGCTCACCGATCGGGCTCCGCATATTCTCAAGACCAATGGCGATCCCCATGGCCTGAATAGCCGCAAGCAAGACGGTACCGTACCGGGTATATTGAGAGATCTTCTTGCGCCCCTGCTCTCCTTCTTTGCTCAGCTTCTCCAAGGGAGGAAAGACAACTGCAAGAAGTTGGAGAATAATCGATGCGCTGATATACGGCATGATACCGAGCGCGAGGATACTGAGACGACGTAGCGCGCCACCCGAAAAGAGATCGAAGAAACCAAGAAGTGTCCCACCTGCCTGCTGAAAAAACGATGCAAGAGCGTGGGCATCAATACCAGGGGTTGGAATGTGGGATCCTACTCGGTAAGCAATCAGCGCCAAAGCGGTAAAGATGATCCGCTTCTTAAGCTCAGGCACCCTGAAGATATTGCCGACCCCCTCCATCATGAGCTAATGACCTCGACCTTCCCACCAGAGGCAAGGATCTTCTCGATCGATCGTTTAGAGAACTTATGAGCGGCCACACTGAGAGGCTTACCGAGAACCCCTTCGGCAAGAACCTTCAATCCCGCCTTCAGATCCTTGACGAGCCTCCGTTCCTGCAGCAGTCCTGGGGTCACTTTAGTTCCTGATTCGAATCGCTCCAGATCTTTCAGGTTCACGGTGGCGTAGACCTTCTTGAATCGACTGGTAAAGCCTCGCTTTGGTACACGGCGATGGAGTGGAAGCTGACCGCCCTCGAACCAGGGATGGATATGGGCACCCGAGCGAGCCTTCTGACCTTTTTCCCCTCTGCCGGATGTCTTCCCGTGCCCGGAACCGGTACCACGACCAACACGTTTTCTGCGCCGATTAGCGCCTGCCGACGGCTTCAACTCGTGCAGTTTCATCCCCTCTCCTCACTAGCGACCTGCTGCACATCGACGAGGTGAATCACCTTCCTGATCATTCCTCGAATAGTCGGTGTGTCGGCGCGGACTACAGACTCATTGAGTCTGCGCAATCCCAACCCGGCGAGAACCCGAGTCTGGTGGGCCGGGTGGCCGATCTTACTTTTTCTGAGAATAATACGAAGACCTTTATTCATCTTATGCCCCTTGCGCGACCAGCCCTTTCTGATGTGCCCCTCGTGCACGCGCTACGTCTTCAGGCGTCCGAAGCGACTGCAGGCCCTTTAACGTCGCCTTTACGACATTGTGCGGATTATCGGAGCCCAGCGATTTAGACAGCACATCTCGAACGCCCGCCGCCTCCAACACTGCACGAGCCGCCCTTCCCGCTACGACTCCAGTCCCTTGCGAGGCCGGCTTCAGGATCACCCTACTTGAGCCAAACTTTCCGATCACCTCGTGAGGAATACTTGTTCGTATCAGCGATATGCCGATCAAATCCTTCTTAGCCGCCTCAACCCCCTTGCGGATCGCCTCCGGGACCTCGTGCGCTTTTCCTAATCCGATTCCCACGTGTCCGTTCTGATCGCCCACCACGACAAGGGCGCTGAACTGAAATCGCCGCCCCCCCTTCACCACTTTGGCGACTCGATTAATATGGACGATACGCTCGGCGAGGTTCAACGACTCAGCTTTAATCTGCTTCAATCTTCTCCCTCTCTTCTACTATCCTGCATCCTGTAAGCATTCAGCGATCGGCCATCAGCTTACAGCGAAAACTCAGGAGACGCGAGAGACAACCCGCATCCAGGACCACGCTGCTACGTCTTCATCCTCAGCTATCAGACTGACCGCTGACGGCTCACGGCTTACCCGCCACCGACTAGAGCCTTATTCCTTTCTCTCCAAGGCCGGCGGCCAACGCTTTCACGCGTCCATGAAACTTGAACCCACCACGATCAAAGACCACTCGCGAAATATCGGCCGCCAGGGCCTTACTCGCTAATAGCTCACCGACCAACCGAGCAGCAGCGGTCTTGCTCTCAACCTTTCCTTTTTCTCTGATCTCTTTCGAAAGGGTGGACGCGGCAGCCAGCGTCTTGCCCTGCTCGTCATCAACAATCTGGGCGTAGATATGACGAGCACTTCTGAATACACAGAGCCGTGGGTAGGATGCGCTACCAACAATACGCTTTCTAATCCGACGATGACGTCGTTGTCGGCGCTCCTGTTTTCCTCCGTAGCCTACCAACTCAACTCCTCCTCGAGAGGCGCGACACGACTTACGCCCCGGCCTTCCCGGCCTTACGACGAATATGCTCGCCCGCGTACTTGACCCCCTTGCCCTTATACGGCTCAGGCGGTCTGAGACTCCTGATCTTGGCGGCTACCTCGCCGACCTGCTGTTTATCCACTCCGGAGATCGCCAGCAGATTCTGGCCCTCTACCGAAACATTAATTCCGTCAGGCAACGGCACAATGAGAGGGTGCGAATAACCTAACATCAGCGAGAGGTTTCTCCCTTGCACCGAGGCACGATAGCCGACCCCGATCATCTCAAGCTTCTTCTCGAATCCCTTGGTGACCCCCTCGATCATATTTGCAATCAGCGTACGGGTCAATCCATGGAGTGAACGATGGAGTTTATTATCCGAGGGCCGCAGGCAATGAAGCTGGCTGTCCTCCACCCTCACCGTCATTGAATGATGGAGGCGAAGTGAAAGCTTACCCTTCGGTCCCTCGACAAAGATGCTACCTCCCGTAATCTCGATTTTCACCTGCTCGGAGAACGGGATTGGTTTCTTTCCGATTCGCGACATACCCTACCTGTTTCCTTAGATAGCGCCCGGCAATCAGCAGCGGTCAGCCACAGACAGAACTGAACGCCCAAAACTGATCGCTTAACCAGCATGACATTTTCGCACGTTACGGCACAGCGCTTCACTTACTCCGGCCTACCCACTCACCCCTTGTAACTTCTCCCAACAGCCTCGCACATCCTCACCAGACGTAGCACAGCACCTCGCCACCTACGCCTCGATCTTTAGCCGCTCGCTCCGTCATGATCCCCTGTGAGGTCGAAAGAACCGCCACACCTAAGCCATTCAGGACCCGAGGTAACCGCCGCGACGTCGCATACACCCGGAGCCCGGGCCGGCTGACTCGACGAAGACCGCTCACGATCCGCTGGTCTCCCGCACCGTACTTCAGGTAGATCCGAAGCACTCGATGGTTGTCGACTGTGAGGACCTTAAAGTTCCTGATATACCCTTCCTCACGCAGGACCTTTGCAATTTCTACTTTAATCCTGGAGGCCGGAATGTGGACGGTGTCATGAACGGCCAAGTTGGCGTTCCTGACCCTGGTCAGCATGTCAGCTATCGGGTCGGTCATCATGGTCGACTTACTCCAAATTTCACGTTTGGCATTCGATGCTCCGCGTTTAGAAGGCTCACGTCCTCGATTCGGAGGCGCGCAACCACTTTACCAACTTGCCTTAATGACGCCTGGGATCTCACCCCGAAGAGCCAGATCCCGAAAGCAGATCCGACACATCTCAAACTTCCTGAGGTAGCCGCGCGGTCGCCCACAGTTACGACAGCGGTGATAGCCGCGCACTCCGAATTTCGGCTCACGCTGACTTTTCACGATTAGCGAAAGCTTTGCCATATGCTGCTCCCTAACTTTCAGTAATCAGCGTTCAGCTTTCAGGAACAATAAACAAATACGCAACATATCTTCGCTGATAGCTGACGGCTGATCGCTCTTTATTTACTAACTCTTCTGAAAAGGAAACCCTAGATGCTCCAAGAGCGCACGTGCCTGTTCATCTGTCTTCGCTGACGTCTCAATGGCGATATCCATTCCGCGGACGGCATCCACCTTATCGTATTTGATCTCTGGGAAGATGAGTTGTTCTCTCACCCCAAGATTGTAATTGCCACGACCATCAAACGACTTGGCCGGAACGCCTCTGAAGTCTCGAATCCGCGGGAGCGCGACATTCACGAACCGATCGAGAAACTCATACATCCGATCTCCGCGCAGGGTGACCTTACAACCGATGGGCACCCCCTCCCTGAGCTTGAATCCTGCCTCAGACTTCCTGGCACGCGTCACGATCGGTTTCTGTCCGGTTACGGCTGACAGTTCCTCGACTGCAGCGTCGATCACCTTCACATTCGCAACAGCCTCTCCCAGTCCCATATTGATAACGACCTTCGAGGGACGAGGCACCTGCCAGATATTCTTATGCCTAAACTGCTTCATCAGGGCAGGCGCAATCATGTCGCGAAAGCGCTCGCGAAGTCGCGGTAGAGCGCGAGGTTCCTGTTTAGACTCCCTCACGTCCGATTTTTCTTTCCTCTTTTTTGTCTTAGTTTCTTGCACCATTCACTTTCCCCTAAGCAACTATCTCACTACACTTTTTACACACCCGCACCTTTTTACCATCGGCGAGACGACTAACGCCGACACGGACAGGGCGGTCACACTTATTGCAAACCAGCATCAGATTCGAAGCATGAATAGGATTTTCCCGTTCAAGTATCCCTCCTTGCTTCGAGCCCTGCCCCGGCTTGGTGTGGCGCTTCACAAGGTTCACCTTTTCCACCAAAGCCCGCAGAGTCTTGGGGATAACCTTCAGCACTTTACCCCGTTTTCCCTTGTCCTTCCCAGCAATTACGGCGACCAGATCGTTCTTCTTGACCTGAAGCCCCTGTCCTACCGCCATCACACCCTCACAGTTTCAGCCCTCGCCACCTTAGACCACCTCTGGCGCCAGGGAGATAATCTTCATGAACCGAGCCTCACGCAGCTCTCGGGCTACCGGACCAAAAATCCGAGTGCCGACCGGGTTATTCTGCTCGTTCAGGAGCACGGCGGCATTTCGATCGAATTTGATGTAAGAGCCATCCGCACGCCGTAGCTCTTTCGACGTTCTGACCACCACTGCTTTCACTACAGCGCCCTTCTTCACCGAGCCCTCCGGAATCGCCTCTTTGACGTTCGCGACGATGACATCGCCCAAACGGGCGTACCGCTTCCCGGATCCTCCCAGCACCTTAATCAGGGAGATCCGCTTGGCGCCGGAGTTGTCGGCCACCTCCATAATTGTCCGTAAACCGATCATAATTACCCTTTAGATAATCGCCTTCTGCAGGATTTCTGTTACTCGCCAATGTTTCTCTTTGCTTAAAGGCCGAGCCTCTTCAATAGCAACCTTATCTCCCATGCTGCAACGATTGTCCTCATCGTGGGCTTTGACCTTTGTCCTACGGCGGACCATTTTGCCATAAGCCTCATGACGAACGAGACGCTCAACCACTACGACGACGGTCTTTTGCATCTTATCGCTCACCACGACCCCCACCAGGGCCTTTCGACGACCTCTCTTCTTCTCTTCGGTCATGGCGTCCGCTCCATCCCTGACATTGCCTGGTTACGCAAGGACTCTCTCCGTACCGTTTCTCCAACCGCAATCTCTCGGCGAAGGCGGCGGATACGGGCCGGATTCTCGAGTTGCGACACCGAAGCTCTCAACTTCAGCTTCAAGAGTTCATCTCTCGCATCGCGCAGCTTTTGGTCTAACTCTTCCGTACTCAACTCACGAAACGCTTTGGCATCCATCGTCGTCCTCAGCTCACCACCATCGTGCGGGATACGAACCGTGTGGCAATGGGCAGCTTATGTGCCGCGAGACGCATTGCCTCTTTAGCCGTTCCCTCAGTAACCCCTTCCATCTCGCAAAGGACGCGACCGGGCTTCACCACCGCCACCCATCCTTCCGGTGCGCCCTTCCCCTTACCCATCCGAGTCTCCGCGGGCTTCTTCGTGACCGGCTTATCCGGGAAGATCCGGATCCACACCTTGCCCCCCCTCTTGATATGGTGCGTGATAGCTCGACGAGCCGCCTCAATCTGGCGATTGGTAATCCAAGCCGCCTCCATGGCTTTCAGACCATATTCTCCGAAGGCCAACGTCGACCCGCTGACGGCAACCCCAGACCGCCGCCCCCGATGTTGCTTTCGAAACTTGACTCGCTTTGGCGCCAGCATCGCGTTTCCTAGTCCTGTGTCGGGTGAGGCCCTCGGAGCCGTCGCTGGCTCACTTGTGGCATCTCCCGTTCCTGTTTAGTCGCCAGCGTCTCCGGCATCGCTTCCCCATGGTAGACCCAACACTTGACTCCGATCAGCCCATACGTAGTCTTAGCTTGAGTGAACCCATAGTCGATGTCGGCTCGCAGGGTATTCAACGGCATCCGCCCCTCGCGATACCATTCTCTGCGGGCTATCTCGGCTCCGGCCAGTCGACCAGCACATGCAATCTGAACTCCTTGAGCTCCTAGCCGCATGGAAGACTGGACGGTTTTCTTCATGGCCCGTCTGAAGGCGACTCGGCGCATCAATTGAGAAGCAATCTGCTCAGCAATCAATTGAGCGTCCAACTCCGCCCTTCGAACCTCGACAATATCCAACTGAATCGGCTTATTCGTCATACCGGACAGAGCAACTTTCAACTTATCGACCTCGGAACCCTTCTTTCCAATAATAATGCCGGGTCTCGCGGTATGAATCACAATACGAACCTGATCGGCCTTTCGCTCAATATCGATTCCGGATACCCCGGCATGATAAACCTTTTCTTTGATGAAGCGTCGGAATTTAAGGTCTTCATGCAGGGCGTCTGCATACCCTTTCATGGCAAACCACCTGGACCTCCATGGCTTAATGAGGCCCAGTCGAAATCCTATCGGATGTACCTTCTGTCCCATCACACCTCCGCCATTTGGTAGAAGCTATCGGCTTCCAGCGATCAGCTTTACTGATGCAGCCGTTGTTTTTACCCAAAGCTGACAGCTCAACGTCGACTGCCGGCAGCTATTTTGCCCACAGGAACAGGCGCGCCTCCCTCCCGCGAGAGCAGGATTATAGGGTCGCTTCCTTCTCGGTGAGAACGATAGTAATGTGACTACTTCGCTTTCTGACCGGGTTCGCTCGCCCCATGGCACGAGGCCGGAATCGCTTTATGGTCGGACCCTGATCCACAAAGGCCTCCTTGACGAACAGTCGATCGATATTCTTCGCTCCATGGTTATGTTGTGCATTGGCGAGAGCCGATTTGAGAATCTTCTCTACAACTCTGGCAGCATACTTTTTCGTAAACCGCATAGTGTCAAGAGCTTGATTAATGCCTCGACCACGGATAAGGTCAACAACAAGCCTTACCTTACGCGGCGGCATTCCTATGAAGCGACCAACTGCGCGACATTCCATGATCGACTCGATCCTCTTTACTTGAGTGCAGTGGAACGCGCGGTATGCGCTCCGTGCCCACGGAAGGTCCTGGTTGGAGAAAATTCCCCTAGTTTGTGTCCAACCATGTTCTCGGTAACGTAAATTGGGATGAACTTCTTGCCGTTGTGGATCGCCAGCGTATGCCCGACAAATTCAGGTATTATAACGGAACGCCTCGACCAGGACTTGATGATCTTCTTCTCTCGTCCCTCATTCATCCCCTCGATCCTCTTCAGAAGCTTCGGGTCCACGTAGGCACCCTTTTTTAGTGATCGCGGCACACTAACCTCCGATCAGAGACGCACGTTGCAAGGTTGGAGATCCGAAACCACAAAGATCATCCTTTTCGTCTCGCATTCCGCGCCCCACACTTACTTTCTACGTTTCACGATGAAACGGTCCGAGGGCTTTCCCTTCTTCCTGGTTTTTCGCTCAAGTTTCCCCCAGGGACTACAGGGATGCCGACCACCGGAAGTTTTCCCCTCTCCGCCGCCCAGCGGGTGGTCGTGAGGGTTCATGGCGACACCCCGAACGGCGGGTCTGATCCCAAGCCATCGCGACCGGCCGGCCTTCCCCAACGAGACGTTTTCGTAGTCCAGGTTCCCCACTTGACCAATGACCGCCATGCAATCAAGGTTGAGTCGACGCAACTCGCCGGAGGGAAGCTTCACCAAGCCGTAATCACCCTCTTTGGCTAAAAATTGCACGCCGGAGCCGGCGCTTCTAGCCAGTTGAGCGCCCCTACCCGGCTTCAATTCGAGGTTATGAAGCGTCATGCCGACCGGAATCGTTCGTAATGGGAGGGCGTTGCCGACCTTGATCTCGGCATCCGGGCCGGACATCAACTGCTCTCCGATCCGAAGGCCCAGCGGCCCAACGATATACCGCTTCTCCCCATCTACGTAATGAAGGAGAGCGACGCGTGCGGAACGATTCGGATCGTACTCAATCGACGCGACCTTCGCAGGAATTCCTGCCTTATCGCGCTTGAAATCGACGAGACGATACTGTCGCTTGTGCCCACCCCCACGATGCCGTACGGTAAGCCGTCCGGACCCATTCCGACCCCCACTTTTTCTCAATGGTCGGAGAAGCGCCTTCTCAGGGACAGCTCTAGTCACATCGGCGTACTCCAGCACCGTTTGAAAACGTCTGCCTGGAGATGTCGGCTTATATATTCGGATCGGCATCTACGCTCCCTCGAAGAATTCAATGGTTTCCCCTTCATTCAGGGTTGCCACTGCCTTCTTCCAATTGGATGTACGACCGACAAAACGGCCCAGCCGCTTTTTCTTGCCCTTTACGGAGAGCGTTCGCACCTGACGCACCTTCACCCGAAAAAGCGATTCAACCGCCCGCTTAATCTCGATCTTGTTGGCATCTCCGGCAACTTCGAAAAGGTACTGGTTAGCGCGATCCTTCAAATCCGTCCCCTTTTCGGTGATAAGAGGACGACGGATGATCTGGTATACCTCTCTCATGGCTTCCACACCTCTTCCACCGCGTTCACCGCGCCCTTCGTCATGATAAGGGTATCATGTCTCAGGATATCGTACACGTTTAACCCCTGCATCGGTAAAAGCGTGAGATGGGGTAGATTGCGACAGGACTTGGCAGTCGCATCGTCTCGCTGGACTTGGTCTGTCACAATCAAGGCCCGCCCGGTAACCCCTAATCGCTCCAATAGCGCCTTGAATGCCTTTGTGCTCGGCTCCTCCAGCGAAAGGCCGTCCAAGACCATAAACTGACCGGTACGGACCTTTTCGGAAAGGGCGGCCCGAAGTGCCGCCGCTCGCACCTGCCGAGGAACTACGTAGCCGTAACTTCGAGGATGGGGACCAAACACTGTCCCCCCACCACGCCAGAGGGGTGACCGTCTCGTTCCAGCTCGAGCCCGACCAGTCCCCTTTTGCTTCCAAGGCTTCTTTCCGCCGCCGCGAACCTCAGATCGTGTGCGGGTTGAAGCGGTCCCCTGACGACGATTCGCAAGTTGCATCTTGACCACGTCATGCAGGAGTTGGGGTACAGCATTGGCGTCGAATACCCCCTTATCGAGGGCGATATCTGCCGTTCTTGTACCGTTCGTATCCACAGCCTGAACTATCACTGACATCGCCTCAGCCTCGCTTGCAGATCGTGACCAAGCCCCCTGCTGGTCCGGGCACTGCCCCCTTCACCAGCACCAGGTTCTGCTCTGGGAGAACCTTCACCACCTTGAGTCCCTTCACACTAGCGGTATCGGTGCCCATCCGTCCTGGCATATGGTGTCCCTTGAAGACCCGGGATGGAAAAGATGATGCGCCGATTGAGCCTGGAGCACGGTGGAACATGGAGCCATGTGTCTCAGGACCGCCCCGATACCCCCACCGCTTGACCC
>NSJM01000015.1 GCA_002634395.1 Candidatus Methylomirabilis sp. | reverse complement strand
GGCGCAGCGATTGGCGCAATGGCCGGCAGTCCAACGACAGGTGCCATCGTGGGCGGCGCGGTCGGGACGGCTACAGGCGCCCTGTGGGAGGATATCAAGAAATCGCTGAAATGAATATCAGGTCCTCACCCCGCCACCCCCCGTTCGTTCGGTTTTTTCGGCCTCTCCGATTCGACCCCCCTCTCGCGTCGGAGAGGCCGCCCTTTTTCCCTTTCCCCCACATCTCCCCTGTTTTTCGTTAGAGCATAGCTTACAGCAGTCAACGCTCAGCCGTCAGCTTCAGATTCAATAGAGGCGCGTATCAGCCGTAGGTCGGGTTAGCGTAGCGTAATCCGACACCACTCGGCTGACCGGCCCCTCAGAATGGTATTTTCGTGCGCCGCGATGCAGCAGTACCGCATGGGCCGTTACTCCAAAGAAGATGGACCGATGAGCTGGGTTGAGGCAATAGGATTTTCCAATTTGACTTATTGGATCTAAGCCGATAGCCTAGGACAGGATTTGCACCTCGTTTAATAAGTAGGAAAGAGTCGATTTACCTCTCAGGAGGGTTTCTATGCACCATCGGCGGACCTCTATCTGGTTGTCAAGTGTAGCAGCTATTGTGGCGAGCTTCGGATTGCTCAGCCATGCCAGGTCCGAAATGCCGAAGGAGCTGCGAGTTTCGGCTATCCCGGATGAGAACCCTACTGAGTTGATGCGGATCTATACACCTTTCGCTGAGTATCTGAGCAAAGAGCTGGGCATTCCCGTCAGATATTTCAACGTGGTGGACTACGCCGCGACCGTCGAAGCCTTGGCAGCCAAGAAACTCGATATGGTCTGGTACGGTGGATTTACCTTTGTCCAGGCCCGAAAACGGACAGGCAACGCAATTCCGCTGGTCAGCCGGGAGGAGGACCTTCGCTTCCACAGCAAATTCATTACCAGACCGGAAACCGGCATCAAGACCCTGGCCGACTTGAAGGGGAAGAGCTTCTCATTCGGGAGTGTCAGCTCGACATCAGGCCACCTCATGCCGCGCTATTTCCTTCTGCAAAACGGGATTGACCCGGAACGAGACTTCGCGACATTCAGCTTCAGCGGGGCTCACGATGCCACCGCCCTCTGGGTCGAGAGCGGAAAGGTTGACGCTGGAGCTCTGAATGAGGCAGTCTGGGACAAGCTCGTTCAGGCCAGGAAAATCGATCCCAATAAAGTGCAGGCCTTCTGGACAACACCCCCCTATGTCGACTATGTCTGGACAGTGCGAGGTGATCTGGACAGTGCCCTCGTCGAAAAGATTGCCGCCGCATTTACGAAGCTGAACTACGGTAACCCGGCGGATAAAGCGCTTCTGAACCTCCAGCGGACCAAGCGGTATGTCCGGGTCAAGCCGGATCAGTTCAAATCGGTTGAAGAAGCGGCCGGCGCGGCCGGATTACTGAAATAGCGTAACCGACGCCGATGTATCAGCTCAGTCACATCTCCAAGATCTTCGATGGTCGAATCGTCGCGCTGGACGCTCTCAACCTGAAGGTGCGCCGAGGCGAAAAGGTAGCGCTCATCGGTCCAAGTGGGGCCGGCAAGACGACACTGTTTCGGATGTTGAACCTGACGATCCCCCCAACCTCAGGCACCCTGGTATTCGACGGGCAGGATGTCAGCCACCTCCACGGGCGACGGCTGCGAGAGGTCCGACGAAGAATTGGAACGGTCTACCAGCAGCATAACCTGGTCCCACGTCTGCCGGTCGTCCATAATGTCCTTTCAGGTAAGCTTGGCTCCTGGTCTATCTGGCAGGCCATGTGCTCCCTGATCCGTCCGACTGAACTCAATCTTGCCTGTGAGGCGCTCGCGCAGGTCGGTATCTCCGACAAACTGTACGAGCGGACCGAGTCATTGTCCGGTGGACAGCAGCAGCGCGTTGCGATCGCCAGAATGCTGGCGCAAAATCCGGAGGTGATCCTGGCCGATGAGCCGGTCTCTTCAGTCGATCCGGCGCTGGCGGCCGGTATCGTAAAACTGCTGCTCGATCTCAGCACAACCTACCTCAAGACCCTGTTGATGAACCTTCACAGCGTTGACCTGGCCCTGGCCCACTTTCCACGAGTGATCGGGCTCAAGGATGGGAAGGTCTCGTTTGACCTGCCGGCCGCAGAGGTAACCGATGAACATCTCACAGCCCTCTATTCCGGAGGCCGAACCGAGACAATTGAAGAGGAGGCGCTCAACCGTGCAGAGCACCGTTCCGCCTGGTCCTGCCAGCCTCACCTTACCAGCTAAGCGCTTTTCCACCTTCCAGATTGTCTTTGTTGTCCTATTCATCCTCACATTCCTGGAAAGCTATCATCTTGCTCAGGTGAAGCCTCTGGCGCTCTTCGATCCGGAAGGACGCCGGAACATCTGGAAGTTTATCTCCGGCATGTTTCCTCCCGACCTGTCCTGGAACTTCCTCAGTCTCCTGGGCCGCCCGATCCTGGAAACCGTTCAGATCTCCCTGATGGGAATCGTGATGGCTGTAGCCATAGGGCTGCCCTTGGGGCTTGTAGCTACCAGCTCGCTGACGTTCAGGGGGATCATGAACGAACACGACAGGATCGGTTCTCCTTTTCAAGCCCGGCTTCGCCGGGTATCCTATCTGTTAGCGAGAGCGATCCTCAACCTGTTTCGCACCCTCCCTGAATTCGTCTGGGCCTTCATGTTCGTCCGAGCTGTCGGATTGGGACCGTTCCCCGGGGTTCTGGCAATCGGGATCTCCTACGCGGGGATGTTGGGCAAGGTGTACTCGGAGATCCTGGACCATGTGGATCAGGGGCCGTTAGAGGCGCTCCAAGCGACTGGCGCCTCGCGGCCTACCATCCTCCTGTACGGTTTGATGCCGCAGGCCCTACCAAACCTCGCCTCCTACACACTGTATCGCTGGGAGTGCGCGATTCGGGCATCGGCGATTCTAGGTTTCGTGGGCGCGGGCGGGCTCGGCCAGCAGATCGAGATCTCGATGCGAATGTTTAATTTCAATCAGGTCACGACCCTGGTCGCAATCCTGTTCGTGATGGTAGCCGGGGTTGATGCCTTGAGCGTCAGGGTGAGAAGCGCCATCCTGGGTCGGTCGAGTCTCTGATGACCAAGCCCCCTGCGCAGACGACGAGACTCGCTTCAGCGCAAGGGCGGGGTGTCCTTTCTCCCTCCAACCTGATGATCCTGGTGGGCTTCCTTGCGTTGATGGCCTGGAGCTATGTGGGAACGGAGTTCTCGCTACACGGACTGCTCGGCGGGGAGAGCGCGGCCCAGATCCTGACCTACGTCAAGAAGCTTTTTCCGCCTGATCTCTCCAACGACTTCCTACTCAAGACCGGCTACTGGATCCTCGAGACCTTTGCCATGTCGTTTCTCGGGACGATCCTGGCTGTACTGATCGCCTTTTCCCTCGTCTTCCTCTCCAGCCGCACCCTGATGTTCACCGGGCTGATGTTTGAAATGGAACGAAGCCGCCCGTGGGTTCGAGTACTCCGCACCGCCCTGTATCTCGGCGCCAAGGCCGTCCTTAACCTCCTCCGAACCGTCCCTCATCTGGTCTGGGCGCTGATCCTGGTCTTTGCGGTCGGCCTCGGCCCGTTCCCGGGGATGCTCGCTCTTGGGATACACACAGGCGGAGTCTTGGGCAGGCTGTTTGGGGAGGTGATGGAGAACGTCGCGATCCAACCGATCGAAGCGCTGCAGGCGACCGGCGCCAGTCGGTTGCAGATCCTGTGTTATGGCATCCTTCCCCAGGTCCTGCCGGAGTGTGTCGCCTACACGTTATACCGGTGGGAGGTGAACATTCGAGAGGCGATCATCCTGGGCTACGTCGGAGCCGGCGGTCTCGGCCAGCAGATCCAAATCGCGATCAGCCTATTCCTGGAACACCGGTTGCTCACCCTCATCATTGCGATCTATCTGATCGTTGCGGTCGTCGATGCTCTCAGCGCCTCCCTCCGACACCGCCTGATCTGACCTTTGACCGCACACACGCGAGGCAGCATGACGATCACTAGGCACCCCCGGGTATATTTTCTTCGAGCATGCCCGCTTCGCACTACTCACAACACGCTCCGTGTTCAAGAAGCAGTGCCTTGAGAACTGAGCGGTGACACCTGTTCTCATCCTGGCAGTAGCATCCCACTGAGAAGGCTGTGGTATGCGAGAGGGCCGCCAATAGACTGAGTAGTCTTGCTGCAGGAGGGCGCTTCATCTCGGCTCGGTAGCGTGTGACGAAGGTCTGCCACGCTCGCGCATCCCTAGCGCCAAGAGCCATCTTGACGAGTCCCTCAGAAGGCGCCAGTTCCGGCAACCAGATGTCGTAGAAGTCTCGTGAGCCGTACTCAGCCTTGGGCACCCCCCGTGGTGGACGGCGAACAGTGCCGAGGCGCAGACCCTCGCCACAAGTTCGTGGAGTGCCGAGCCGAACAACCCTGATCGCCATTCGATTCGTCCCCCTCAGTCTTATCGGACCGCTACGGCCGCCCAACGGCGTTGCGGATCAACGGCAGGCGGACGCACGAGCGTGCATGTGTGGACGACCGTCCGCTGCGGTCGCTTTCTGGCCCACGCAAAGCGGCAGCCCCCGCTAGACACTGGTTGGGTGTGAACCTACAGGGTCACACCAAAACGTTCCAAGACCCACATAAGCCCGACGTATGCGCCGACGGTCAGCGCACAGGCAACGCCGAAACCAGGCCAAAACGCGATACCGGAGCGAAGGAGAAACGGCAGGATCAGGAACAGTGGAAGCGAAGCCAGTACCAGCCAAAATATGCTCTGCGACAGCATTGCGACGGACTCCGTGCTGCCCGTGCCAATATAGAGCCAGATAAAGGCGAGAAGAGACGTGAGGGGCAGCGACGCGAGCAGCGCGCCCCAGAACGAACTGCGCTTCCCAAGCTCAGCAACTGCGACGACCACTGCTGCCGTGACCAACACCTTCACTGCGTATTGCCACATACCCCTCTTTCACGCCTAACGAGGCTGTAGAAAAACCCAGAAAAACGCGAGTTGCGAGACCTCGAACAGGCCACGAGTTTTCTTGCGGCCTAATGGTTCCGGGCCTGCAGCCCTCTCTGAGCCGCGAAAGGCCACGATCGTACCGACGTTGGGCAAAGACGTCAGATTTCTGACGATCGTTACTCATATCGCGTCCTATTGTGAGTACGCTTCGCGAGGGGGTTTCTACAGCCTCAACGCCCTGCGTAAGCTGCGCCCACCGGGACGGTCCGGTTCAAGAAACGGCTCGTGTTCATCGCCAACACCCTTAAGCAACACCCGATCAGCCTCGAGGAGGTGGCCGATGCAGTGAGCGAGGGGCTCAACTCCAAAATCCAGACGATCAAGCAGATGGCCTATGGCTTCCGGAACAAGGATCACTTCAAAACGGCCATCTACTTTCACTGTGGAGGGCTCGATCTCTCCCCACGCTAATTTCGGAAGAACCATTTTATGCGGCCTGTTCCTCGGCATAGTGGAGGCGTTCCCCTCGCTGTAACTGACCATCGAAAAAATCATTTACTGCTATCAATTGTTCCGCAATGCTTTCCAGTTGATTCATGCAGCGGCGGAACTGCGCCGAACCGGCCAGCCCTTTGGTATACCAGGAGATATGTTTGCGCGCCATACGCAATCCGGTATGTTCGCCATACAAATCGTACAGGCCGTGCAGATGATAGAGTAGCACGCGCTGGATTTCATCCACTTGTGGCGCGGGCAGGTGTAGACCGGTATCGAGAAAATGTGCGATCTCGCGGAACAGCCACGGACGGCCCTGCGCGGCGCGGCCTATCATCACGGCATCCGCACCGGTGTACTCCAACGCATAGCGGGCTTTTTCCGGGGTGGTAATGTCGCCGTTGGCGATGATGGGAATCTTCACACTGGCTTTCACTGCCGCGATGGTGTCATATTCCGCCTCGCCGGTGTAGGCGCAGGCGCGCGTGCGGCCATGAATGGCAAGCGCCTGGATACCGCTGATTTCGGCGATCTGCGCGATACGCACCGCATTGCGGTTTTGCGTATCCCATCCGGTGCGGATTTTCAAGGTGACCGGTACGCTCACCGCCGCCACCACCGTTTCAAGTATTTGCGCCACCAGCGTCTCATTCTGCAACAGCGCGGAACCGGCCATCACATTGCAGATTTTTTTCGCCGGGCAGCCCATATTGATGTCTATGATTTGCGCGCCCGCATCCACGTTGTAACGGGCGGCCTGTGCCAGCATTTTCGGATCGGCGCCGAGGAGCTGCACCGAGATCGGATCGGTTTCGCCCTCGTGATTAGCGCGCCTTTTGGTTTTCTCCGAACCATACAGCAGCGAGTTGGAGGCCACCATTTCGCTGACCGCCATGCCTGCACCCATACTCCTGCACAACATGCGGAAAGGCCGATCCGTCACGCCAGCCATGGGGGCGACAATCAGGTTGTTTTTGAGCTGGTGAGGGCCGATGCGCATGAATTATTTTCCGTGACTTGGAACGATTATAAAGCAATGGGCAAGACAGGAAAACAATGATGCCCATATGTTACGTTTCAGCTTATCAAAACACCTTCCGTAGGACTTCAGCATGCTTAGACCGCCTCTGTTGCTGCTTGCCGCACTCTCCTGCGCCTGTGTTTATGCCGATGAAGCCAAGCCTTCCGCACCTCTTCAAGGAGCTTGGGCTTCGCGGGAGGTACCATCGGCGGGGTAAGGACGGCAGGTGTCCACCCGGCAGCACGCTGATGCCAGCGGGGTTGGATGGCCACCGTTCCAGTGGGATGTCCCATGCCGTTCTCCCGTTTCAAGGGGAAAGCTCGACTACGAGCCATACTCCACACCTGGGAGACAGTCAAGCCTTTTTGGTGGCAAAACAGGAATCGGAACGCAGCGCCCCGGTAGGACGGCGAGAGAAAATATAACCAGCGGGGGATTTTATTGGTGCGCCCGGGCAGATTTGAACTGCCGGCCTTTTGCTCCGCAGGCAAACGCTCTATCCGGGCTGAGCTACGGGCGCAAAGCAGCTGCAGAAAGAATGGGCCGACTGTAGCATGACAGCCGAGAGCGGTCAAGCCATTCAGGCCCGGTGTTCGTCCACGGCCTTGGCCAGGTCGCGCAACGCAGGAGAGACCTGGACGGGGTAGTCCGGTCCTTTCTCAAGTGTCCGCAGCCGATGCGGCAAGCGCGCGAGTTGGCTGCGTGCGCGCTCACGAAGCGCCGTAAGGGGGGTAGCGTCGGCGAGGCGCTTGCCGGCACGCATCACCGGCTGGATCAATGGCTCGCCTTCCTGTGGATCATCCTCCAGCGTCAGGATATCACCGGACATGCGACCGTCAACGTCATACCGGCGATAGACCTGCTTACGGCCAGGCCATGTCGCCTTCCCCTCAGAACGCTTGCGACGTGCCCGTCCAGCGTACTCCTCCAGCTTATAGGCACAATCCAGATAGGGGGCATCGGCGGAGGTATCCATGCGCGTACCGATGCCAAAGCCATCAATCGGGGCTTGTGCGGCGAGCAACTGCTCCACGCTGGACTCGTCCAGGTTCCCGCTGGCGAAGATCACGGCGTCGGACAACCCGCCCTCATCAAGAATCCTCCGCACCTTGCGGGCATGTTCCGCGAGATCACCGCTATCCAGGCGTACCCCCTGGATGGCGATGCCTTTCTGTCGCAACGTGGGCGCCAGAGAGACGACCTTCGCCGCAGCCGCCTCGGTGTCATAGGTGTCGATGAGTAGGACGACGTTGTCCGGGTTGGCATATGCGAAGCGCTCAAAGGCTGCCGTCTCATCCTCGTGAGCTTGAATAAAGGAGTGTGCCATCGTCCCGTAGATCGGTATCCCAAACTGTGGCGCCGCAGCAACTGCGGAAGTTCCAGAGAACCCCGCCAGGTAACTGGCACGCGCCGCCAGCAACCCGGCCTCAGCCCCGTGGGCCCGCCGCAGACCGAAATCGACCAGGAGCTTCCCAGGGGCCACGAGCACCGAACGTACCGCCTTAGAAGCGATCAGGGTCTGGAAGTGCACCAGGTTGATCAGGCGTGTCTCCACGAGCTGGGCTTGTGGGAGCGGGGCGGTAATCCGCACAATCGGCTCATCAGGGAAGAAGACCGTCCCTTCAGGCATCGCGTGTACGTCGCCGGTGAAACGCAGCGTTTCCAGGTAATCTACGAGGGTCGGCCGAAAATGGCCGCAGGTCCTCAGCCACTCCAGCTCCTCCGGTGTAACGCACAGGTTTTCGAGGAAGTCTAATGTCTGTTCAAGTCCCGCCGCCAGCAAGAAATTACGCACCGGCGGCAGCTTGCGTACAAAGAACTCGAAGGTCGCTTGCTCCTCCATCCCCTGCTCGACATACCCTTGCAGCATGGTGAGCTGATAGAGGTCAGTCAACAGCAGGCTCGATGGAAGATTCATGCAGCCAGCATCTCCAGTCGGATCGGTATGGCCCCCTGTCGGATCATCTCCGCCTCCGCCCGCTCCCCGTCACCGGGGCGCACATTAACGGCCCGGATCGCATCCTGCAAAAGGACGACCGCGTACCCGGCCTTCAGGCCGTCCTTCACGGTGCACAACACGCAGTAGTCGGTAGCCAAGCCGCCGACGAAGAGACGCCCTACGCCCTGCGCGCGCAAGCGTGCATCCAGCTCCGTCCCGTCAAATGCGGAATAGGCGTCCTGCTCAGGCTGCGTACCCTTGAGGGTGATAAGGATACTGGAAACGGGGAGTTCGAGGGCAGGGGCAAATGCCGCGCCTTCTGATCCCGCCACACAGTGAGGGGGCCACGGTCCGCCATAGGGCTGAAAGGAGCAGTGGTTGGGCGGATGCCAATCTCGGGTGACGATGATCGGTAATCCTCTGCGTATAAAAGCGGTCAGATAGCGATTGAGCGCCGGAACTACTTCATCGCCCTGCGGGACCGCCAAGCTACCGCTAGGCAGGAAATCGTTCTGGACATCTACAACGATCAGGGCGTCACCCTGGGTCAGGGTGAGCTTCTGATGTCCCGGTAGACACATCGGGTCACCCCTACATCGCTTGCCCCATTAAAGCGGCCGCCTCCTCAGGTGGAACCGGGTTCACAAAGAGCCGCGCACCCCACCCGAATCCTACTACGGGTGCGGTTTTCGGCAGTATCTCGAGATGCCAGTGATAATCATGCGTATGCGATTCGTCAAATGGGGTGGTGTGGAGGACTATGGTGCAGGCCTGGTTGCCGAGAACCTTCCCGATCATCTGCATCATCCGCTTCAGAAGGCCGGCGAGATCGATCAGCTCTCTATCACCGATCCGCGCGAAATCGGAGGCGTGACGAAGGGGCAGCAGCCACGTCTCGAAAGGAAACCGAGAGGCAAAGGGTGCCAGCACCACGAAGTGGTCGGTCTCTACCACCCTTCTGACGCGGGAGACCCGCTCATGGAGTATAATATCACAGAAGGCACAGCGATCCTTTCTTGCATAGAACTCTCGACAGCCGCGCAACTCCTCTTCAAGTCCGAACGGGACGAACGGCAAAGCCAGTACGTGGGAATGGGGATGACTAAGGATGCTCGCCGCGTCTGCATGGTTCTTTACCACAATCAGCGATCGGAACCGCTCATCCATGCGGAGGTCAAGGCTCCGCAGCTTGTAGATGCGCAGGACCCGCTCCAACTGTTGCTCCGGGAGTTCCGCCCATGTCAAATGGTGCTCTGGACTCTCTATGACGATCTCATGGGCCCCTATGGCGTTCATCACGTCGAAGGGTCCCTCCGGCCGTCGATCGAAATCACCCTCAATCCGGCACAGGGGCTGCAGGTCAGGGGTGACTCGCACCCACCAGCCGGCCTGATTCGGCTGACGCGAGGGCTCGCCAAATGCGGCGATCTCTGGCGGAGTCATCGCCTCATTACCCGGACAAAGCGGACATGGGCCGGAAAGCGGTGGAGGCGGCTGCGCTTCCACTTTCAGGCCCGCCTCTCGATCCGGCCGTTCCGGGTCAATGATCACCCAGCGATTTGCTACCGGATCACGCCGCAACTCACCCATGTCTCTCCTCAAGCCGTCGCATAAGGTTGCAGTCTGTCGTCGCCAAGGTCTACCGCACGTCCAGCCGTCTGCCGTGGAGCATCTTTGATCTCTACCACCCACTCACCACTTTGCCGGCAGCGTAGGATCATTGCCCCACTCGCTCCAGGAACGATCGTACCCCCGAACGTCCGGATATCCCAGGAGTCGAAGCGTGAAGTAGGTAACGGCTCCACGATGCATGGTCTGGCAATAGCTTACGATCGTCTTATCTTTCGTCACCCCTGCCTGGCTATAGAGGGCCAGGAGTTCATCGGCTGACTTGAATGTCTTGTCGCCGGTCAAATTTTGCGTCCACTCGATGTTCACAGCCCCTGGGATGTGGCCTCCCCGCTTGGCCCGAATATCCTCACCGCGAAATTCAGCAGGCGACCGGGAATCCACCAGGGCGAGATTCGGCTTTCCCAGATTTGCAACGATCCAGCTCGCCGGCGCCACGCGTTGCGTCTCGGTATGGATCTGATAGACCGTCTTGCTCACCTGCTGCAGCGCGTTCGAGAGGGCCCGCTTTTCGGCTACCCATTTCGTGATGCCTCCGTTCAACAGTGCGACCTTTTTGTGGCCGGCATATTCGAGAGTAAAGAACAGGCGTGAGGCGTTGAACCCTCCCTGGTCGTCGTACACCACCACCATCGTCTCTTTGGTGATCCCTAGCTGCCCCAGTCGCTCCTCGATTTCATAATCTGGAGGCAGCGCGAAACCTGACTCTTTCAAGGCCAGACGAACTTGATTAACAGGAAGGTGGACCGCGCCAGGAATGTGTCCGGCCGCGTACTCCTCCGGGCTGTTGCGCATATCGATGATCCGCAGATCCCGGTCATTAAGGTGCGAGACCAGCCAGTCGGTGTCTACCAGAAACTGCGGGTTACCGTAACCGGCAGCCAGAACTAATCCTGGAGCCGCCGCAATCAGCGTTATCGCTGTCATGACTGCCATCATCATCCGCTTCATCCATTCCCCCCTGTCCCAGGTGTCCCCGGAAAATAGCGTTCAGCAGTCAGTGCTCAGCCGTCAGCGGTAAGGAACTTGGGCTGAAGGCTGAAGGTTTTTAGGCAGCGCTTCCTTCGGTTTTCAGCCTATCAACCTGCCTTTTTCTTTGCGCCGTGGTGCGACAGTACTGCACGGGTTCCTGCTCGATAACGCATTATAGATTCCTACCAAGACCTGACGCAAGCGTGATGTCAACGTGGCGCGTATGATGACGCTACGCCTTCACCGGCAAAAGAAGCCTCACTCCCGGCTGCGAACAATAAGGACGGGGCGATCGACTAACCGTAATACGTGTTCTGCTACTGAGCCAAGGAGCAGGCGAGTCACCCCGGAATGGCCATGAGATGCCATCACGATGAGGTCTACATCCAGAGTCGTGGCCTCCTGGCAGATCGCCTCGTGGACCAACAAAGGGGTCTCTACCACCCGCACTTCCGTTGTCACCAACCCCTCTGCGCTGGCTTCCGCAGGCACAAGTGATTCAAGCGAGTTGAGCAGTGTCTGCCGGAGTTCCGTCCGCTCCTGCCCGGAAAGTGCGCCCCATGGTGAGTAGTGAGCGTAGAGCGGGCTCGGCGGTCCGTGTACTTCAGTCACGTGGCAGAGGATGACGGTCCCGCCCTGTTCCGCCAGAATAGCATATGCGTGGGAGATGGCGGTGTTCCCGAGGGGCGAGAAATCCGTAGGCACCAGCAGTTTTCGATACCTCGGTATCATAGTAGGTCGGCTCCTTCCGTCAAACAGGTTAGACTGCCATCCGCAAGCGTTCCCAAGTATAACCTGAGTCCGGCTTCTCAGCCAACCGGACAGGAAATCGGCCTTGAAAATAATCGGGCCGCGCTCTATATTAATAGTGAGGAAGCCCTAGTGAGCGGGCAATGGCTGAAAGAGCCGCGAGCAAGCTTGAAGTAAGATGTGCTTGCAGAGCAAGAGGGCTTAGCCCCGGACCGGAACCCGCTCGAACGAGGCTTCCTCGAGAGAGCCATAAGGTGTCGGGCTTCTGCCCGGAGGTGATGTAACTGCTGACGCCTTGTGGCTTTTGCTTTTTTCAGGCTCCCGCCGGTTGTTTCCCGCCCCGCGATTGGCTGCTCGATAATGCGCCCGCAGCAAATCTAACAAGGAAAAGGCGGCGTATACGATCTCTTTTCTACACTCTGGCCTTGACGGCGCCTATCACCCTTGGTAGAGTTCGCGCGTAAGACATCGGTGAGCATCAGATGAGTTTGCAGGACAAGGGAGCATACGGCAGATGCAACAGGCTCAAACGGCGGAAGGTATTCGTCTGAAGGTGGCCGAGGCGGGTCAGGAGGACGTCGGCCGCGGGATCGTCCGTGTCAGCGATGCGGCCTTTGCCGCCCTGGAGTTGGAGCGAGGCGAAATCCTTTCCATTATCGGAGAACGGGAAACGGCTGCCCTGGTGGCAGCGGCCCGCTCGGCCGATCAAGGCCTGGATGTGATCAGGGTCGACGGCGTGATTCGCACCAATGCCCATGCCAGCATAGGGGATTACGTGCAGGTGCGAAAGGCTCCCTGGCGGGATGCGCAGAAGGTGACGCTGGCTCCCGCCCGCAAAGGCTTGCGTGCCGTCGCCCCCGGCGAGGTTCTTCGCCAGGCGCTCCTCTACCGTCCTGTGGTTCGTGGCGACCTGATCTCAGTCGGGACCGCCTCACGCTCAAAGGAGATTGTCCCGCCCGGGATGTATCCGGAGGAACTTTTCAGAGGATTGCTGGGCTCCCTGGCGATAGGGCTTGGCGAGGTGCGCCTGGTCGTCGCCGGCACCGTCCCGTCCGGCATTGTGCGCATCAATCCCCAAACCGAGGTGGAGCTCCTGCCGGAGTACGTGGAGACCAAGGAGACCCGCCTCCCGGATATCACCTACGATGACATCGGCGGGCTAGGCGAGGTAATCAGTGAAATCCGGGAGGTTGTCGAGCTGCCGCTCAAGCATCCGGAGCTGTTCGATCGGCTTGGGATCGCACCGCCCAAGGGTGTGCTCCTTCACGGCCCTCCAGGGACCGGCAAGACCCTTCTGGCCCAGGCCCTGGCCAATGAGGCCAAAGCCCACTTCGCCACCATCAATGGACCAGAGATCATGGGGCGCTTCTATGGCGAATCAGAGGAACGGCTGCGAGCCATCTTTCAGGAAGGGCAAGACAACCCACCCGCCATCATCTTCATCGACGAGTTGGATTCCATCGCCCCCAAGCGCGAGGCGGTGATGGGTGAGGTGGAACGGCGGGTCGTGGCCCAACTTCTGACATTAATGGATGGCCTCATGCCACGCGGCAACGTGATTGTCATCGGGGCTACGAACCGCGTCGGCGCGATCGATCTGGCATTGCGCCGCCCAGGCCGCTTTGATCGAGAGATTGAACTGCGCGTGCCGGACCGCAATGGGCGGCGCCAGATCCTCACGATCCACACGCGAGCCATGCCCCTTGCGCCAGACGTAAATCTGGATTGGGTGGCAGACCTTACGCATGGATGCGTCGGGTCAGACCTGGCCGCTCTCTGCCGTGAGGCCGCTCTGAATGCGCTACGGCGCGTCCTCCCGGATCTGGATTTGAGGCTTGAGACGTTCCCGGCCGAGGTCTTGGAGCGCCTGGTCGTCACCCATGAGGACTTCAACCAGGCCTTGCGGCGGATCCGTCCTTCTGCCCTTCGGGAGCTGTTCATCGAGGTCCCTCGGGTCACCTGGAGCGATGTCGGCGGCCTGGCCGACGTGAAAAGGGCCCTTCGGGAGTCTGTGGAGCTGCCCCTGACCCATCCTCAGGCCTTCGAGCGCCTCGGCATCAAGCCACCCAAAGGGGTCCTGCTCTACGGTCCGCCGGGGACCGGGAAGACCCTCCTGGCCAAGGCCGTCGCCAACGAGGCGAAGGCCAACTTCATGCTGGCCAAAGGGAGCGATCTGCTCTCCAAGTGGTACGGCGAGTCGGAGCAACGGATTCGAGAGTTCTTCGCCAAAGCTCGCCAAGTGGCTCCGGCCATCGTATTTTTCGACGAGGTGGATGCCCTTGTGCCGCGACGCGGCACGGCGGCAGGCGAACCGCATGTGACCGAGCGGATCGTGAACCAGCTTCTTTCCGAGCTGGACGGCCTGGAGGAGCTGCGCGGCGTCGTCATTCTGGGAGCGACCAATCGGCCAGACCTCATCGATCCGGCGCTGCTGCGCCCCGGGCGCTTCGATGCGCTGGTCTACGTGCCGGTCCCGGACGCCGCCGCCCGCCACGAGATCCTCATTGTTCATACCCGTCACATGGCCCTCACCGACGACGTGGACCTGAAGGACCTTGTCCGCAGGACCGACCGGTTTACCGGGGCTGACCTGGCCTTGATCTGCATGCGTGCCGCCCAGCTTGCCCTGCGCAAGGACCTGGAGGCCAAGGCGGTCACCCACGCCGACTTCCTGGCCGCCCTTTCCGAGACACTCCCGTCTGTCACCGAGGGTATGGAGCGGGAGTACGCCGAGGTCGGCAAACGCCTGCGCCAGGGCGCCCCGCAACCCGACCACCCCCCCGGCGGCCACTATCTGTAGCGGGGATTACCGCGACATCTCCTGTTCAGTCATCGACTCGGCGAAACTACGGAGGGAGGAGCCATGGCGGTAAATTTCATCTCAGTGACCATCCACAAACCTGACTCGGTCAACCTGGTCTTGGGGCAGGCGCACTTCATCAAGACCGTTGAGGACCTGCACGAGGCCCTTGTGACGGCTGTGCCTGGTATTGCCTTTGGGCTCGCATTCTGCGAGTCCTCTGGACCGTGCCTGGTGCGATGGAGCGGAACCGACCAGGAGCTGACGGAGCTGGCGCGGGGCAACGCCCAGGCTATCGGGGCCGGCCACAGCTTCCTGATCTTCTTGCGGAACTGCTTTCCGATCAATGTCCTTTCGGCCATTCGTCAGGTGCCCGAGGTGTGTGGCATCTACTGCGCGACTGCCAACCAGGTGGAGGTGATTCTGGCTGAAACGCCCAACGGGCGGGGTATCGTAGGGGTCGTAGATGGACTGTCACCAAAAGGGGTCGAGCAGGAATCCGACATCGCCGCGCGTAAGGCGCTGCTCCGCCAGTTCGGCTATAAACTGTAAAGGCAGAAGGCCCCCTCGGCTCACGCCGTCCAGGAGCCTTCTGCCTGAGCCTTGTTGAGATCAATTCACGCGGCTTGTTCTTGCGCGCTTGTGCAGATCTCCTGCACCTGAGCGCCTGTCAATCGGAGGAAGTCGCTGGACGCGATTCGGATCACCTCATGGTGACTTCCCGCAGGAAAGGCGATCGTCGCCTCATGTGTCAGGTGCTGATCACAGTAGATCGGGACCCCGTAAAGATTACCAAAGGCGGGCATGGCCCCAGGCTCGCAGCCGGTGAATATCTTCGCGAAGTCCGCCTCCGGGTCCAGGCTCGCCGTGCTGTCATTTACGACTTGCCGCATCCGAACGACATCCAGCCGACACTTGGCCGGCAGAACCGCCATCATCAGGCCTTGCCGCCCTTTTAGAATAACTACCTTGGCATAAGCCCGACCGGGAATGTGGGTGGCGCCGGCTACCTCCTGAGCCGTGTACACCTCCCGGTGAGGGATCACCTCATACCGCACCTGCTGTTGATCCAACCACTCGCGCACCCGTGCTGGAATTGTCATGACGCACCTCCTCGCAGGTGTTTTAGCTTCTTGGCCAAGGCCCCTGCACGCCTTTCAGCTTCTCCTCCCCTCACCGCTCCATTCGCCCACCGGAACCGCTGTTTTCTTGCTTCAGGACCAGTCGTAAGACCTCCCTCACGCTTTTTTCATCCGGATTGTTTTACCGGCAGGCTCTTTCCCCTTGGGAAGGATAACCGTGAGCATCCCCTCTTTCATCTCCGCCTGAGCCTTCTCCGGGATAACGGTACTCGGCAAGGCCATTGATCGGTAGAGCTCCCCACGATGGAACTCGCAGAAGTGGCAGGTCCCTTCCTCCTGCCTGTCTTCGTGCCTTGTGATCGCTCGCACCGTCAGGTGGTTGGGTTCAGCCAGCACCTCGATCTCCTTGGCGGTAAGGCCGGCCATGGCAAAGCTTGCTCGAAGCTCTCCATCGGTCTCAACCAGCTCTGCACAGGGTCGCCACAGAAGCTCCTTTTCAGCCTGCAGCCAGTACTCACCTTCGTGGCCGGCTTGCCAACCATGCTCCCTAAAAAGCTCATGGGCGCGCTCCGACACCTGTCGCTCAATCTCTAACAACTCACTGAGCAGTGAACCAACCTTCTTCACCGATTTGACAGGAACCTTACGACCCGCCATGCCTCTCCTCCTTGCGAACCATGTCCCGTCGCCTACATCGACTGCGGGAATCTGTGCCGCCAAACCATCATCGGACAATCGATAACTCCATCTGCTTGACTGCCATCCGCTGCTCAATCTCCAACACCTTCGCCGTCATCTTCATGACAGCATCCGGATTCAATGAGATGCTGTCAATCCCTTCTTCGACCAGGAACTGCGCGAATTCCGGGTAGTCGCTTGGCGCCTGGCCGCAAATGCCGATCTTTCTGCCCTGCGTCCGTGCGGTCGTGATCACCGATGTGACAAGCTTCTTGACTGCCTGATTCCGCTCGTCGAAGATCTTGGCGACCAACTCTGAATCCCTGTCGACCCCCAGCGTCAACTGTGTCAGATCGTTTGACCCGATAGAAAACCCATCGAAGATTTCCGCAAACTCCTCGGCAAGCAGAACGTTGCTGGGGATCTCGCACATCACATACACCTCGAGACTGTTCTCTCCACGTGTGAGTCCGTGCCGGGCCATCTCCGCCAGCACCTTCTCGCCCTCCGCCACCGTTCGGACGAAGGGAACCATCAGCTTCACATTGGTGAAGCCCATCTCCTCTCTGACCTTCCACAGGGCGCGGCATTCCAGGGCAAACCCCTCCCGGTACCGGTCGTTGTAATAGCGGGAGGCGCCACGAAAACCCAGCATAGGGTTCTCCTCCGTCGGCTCGAACTCCTTGCCGCCAACCAGGTTGGCGTATTCGTTCGTCTTGAAGTCGCTCAGGCGGACGATCACGTCCTTGGGGTAGAAGGCGGCAGCAATCATCCCTACCCCCTCCGCTAGCTTATCCACAAAGTATTGTGGCTTGTCGTCATAGCCACCGGTCAGCAGAGCGATCTCGGCCCTGGCCGCCTGATCGGTGAGAGTGTCATAGCGGACCAACGCCATGGGATGGATCCGGATGGTATGGCCGATGATAAGCTCTACCCTCGCCAGGCCAACTCCGTCGTTTGGGATGGCCGCCAAGCTGAATACCTCCCTCGGGTTAGCAACATTCAGCATGATCTTGGTCCTGGGTCGGCCAAGTGTGCCCAGGTCGATCTCCCGAACGGTGAACCTGAGAAGACCCCGGTAGATATACCCGGCATCGCCCTCTGCACACGAGACGGTGATCGCCTCCCCGTCAGCGATCACTTCTGTTCCCTGCTCAGTTCCGACCACCGCCGGGATCCCCAACTCGCGGCTGACGATGGCTGCGTGCGAGGTCCGCCCACCGCGATTGGTGACGATGGCAGCCGCCTTCTTCATGATCGGTTCCCAATCCGGGTCGGTCTTATCGGTCACCAGAACCTCGCCATTGTGGAACTGTTCCATGTGGCGCGGGTCCGCGATAATGCGAGCCCTTCCCTGCCCGATCATCTCTCCCACACTCTTCCCTGCGAGGAGTGGCTCTGCCGCCTCTTCCAGTCGGTAGACCCGCAGCAGGTCCATGCGTTTGACTGATTGCACCGTCTCGGGACGCGCCTGAAGAATGAACAGCTCGCCGCTCTTGCCGTCCTTGGCCCACTCGATGTCCATCGGGGTGTACCTGCCGCTCCTCCGGGTGTAATGTTCCTCGATGGCGCATCCCCAGCGTGCCAGTTGCAGGATGTCGTCGCCTTCAATGGCGAAACGCTGACGATCGTCACAAGCGACAGGGACATTCTTGGTCTGTTTGCTTCCCTCCTCGTCGTACACGAGCTTCCATTCCTTGCTCCCCATGGTCCGCTGGAGGATGGGGCGAAAGCCCTTGAGCAGCGTGGGTTTGAACACATAGATCTCATCCGGCGTCACAGATCCCTGGACCACATTCTCACCCAAGCCGTAGGCCGAATTGATGAGGATGCAATCGCGAAATCCGCTTTCCGTGTCGATGGTGAACATGACGCCCGCGGCGCCGACGTCTGAGCGAACCATTTTCTGCACCCCGATGGAAAGTGCCACGCTCAGGTGGTCAAAGCCTTTGTCCTCACGGTAGGAGATCGCTCGGTCGGTAAAGAGCGAAGCGAAACACTTCCGACAGGCCTCCAATAAGCCGGCGACCCCGTGGACATTCAGATAGGTCTCTAGCTGGCCGGCAAAGCTCGCATCGGGCAGGTCTTCGGCGGTAGCGCTACTGCGCACTGCCACGTCGGTGTTTGGTCCATACTCGCGGCACAGCCGTTCGTAGGCGACTGCGATCTCCTTCTGAAGTGCAAGCGGTAAGGGGGCATCGAGGATGATCGTCCGGATGGCCTTGCCCCGGGAGCGTAGATCCAGGATGTCAGCGGTGTTCAGCCCTTTCAGTTGCTCCCTGACCTTCGCCTCGCAACCACTCTCTCTGATGAAGCGTCGGTAGGCTGCGGCCGTGATGGCAAACCCGTAGGGGACCTGCACGCCATGAGCCTTGAGGTTTTGATACATCTCGCCGAGCGACGCATTCTTGCCGCCCACCAGCGGGATGTCCGTAAGATCAATCTCATCAAACCAACGCACGAAGTCATCCATCGGACTGCTCGTCATTCTGGTCTGAGCTGGACGACACCTGGCTCTCAGTTCCGTAGGCCCTCGCCTGCTCCGCCATCTCGCGCATCCGCCCCTGCACCAGCGCGTTCACGCATCCCTCGGGAAAGGTCCCATCCGGACCGCGCTCACCCGCTTCCCGCCCGGTAAGCAAGGCAATCCCCTCATCGATAATGTGAACGGGAATAATCTGAAATTGCCCCGCGGCGACCGCCTCCACGACATCCTCTCTGAGCATGAGGTGCCGGACATTGCTCGCCGGGATCAGGACCCCCTGTTCTCCCGTCAGTCCCCTCGCGCGGCAGACATCAAAAAACCCCTCGATCTTGGCGTTGACGGCCCCAATAGCCTGGACCTCTCCTTGCTGATTGACCGACCCTGTCACCGCAAATCCCTGCTTGATCGGCAGTCCTGACAAGCTTGAGAGGATCGCGTACAATTCCGATGAGGAGGCGCTGTCGCCTTCCACCTCTTCATAGACTTGTTCGAAGGCGAGGCTTGCCGACAAGGCAAGGGGCACCTGTTGTACGTAACGGCCACCGAGATAGCCTGAAAGGATCAGCACGCCCTTGCTGTGAAGGCGGCCGCCCATCCGGGCTTCGCGTTCGATGTCGATGATGCCGCCGCGCCCGAGAAAGGTTCGCGCCGTAATGCGACTCGGCTTCCCGAAGTGATATTCTCCAAGTTGGATCACCGCAATCCCATTCACCTGACCGACAACGGCGCCCTCAGTATCAACAAGTAAGGTCCGATCAAGTACCAGTTCCTGCAACCGCTCCTCCAGTCGATTGGCCCGCTTGATCTTCGCGTCGATAGCCCTCCGCACGTCTTCCGCCATGACCCGGCAGTGTCCATTCTGCTCGGCCAGGAAGCTGGCCTCTCGGGCCACATCCAACAGGTGGCTGAACGTCGTAGCAAGCTTTTCTTGGTCCTCCACCAGGCGAGAGCTGTGCTCCACCAGTTTCGCCACGGCGCCCCGATCGAACACCTTGAGTCCCTCGGCCGTGCAACAGGTGGACAGCAGGCGGGCAAAGGTCAGGATTGTTTCAGGCGTCCGAGCCACGCGATCGCTGAACTCTGCCTGAACCTTAAACAGCTCCAGAAACTCCGGATCGAGGGCGTGCAACAGATAGTAGAGCCATGGGCTGCCGATAAGCACCACCTTCACGTTGAGGGGGATCGGCTCGGGCTCGAGCGTCACCGTGCTGTAGAGACGAAACTGTTCCCCCGGCTCTTCGATCCTGATCCGGCGGTTCTTGAGTGTCCGCTTCAGTTGATCCCACGCAAAGAATTGCTTGAGCAACTCCATGGCCTCCACGACCAGGAACCCCCCATTGGCCAAGTGCAAGGCGCCCCCCTTGGCCATCAGGAAGTTGGTGTAGAGCGCGCCCATATTGACCTGATGTTCGATCCGTCCAACCAGGTTTTGACAGGTTGGGTGAGGTTCGACGACGACCGGCGCGCCGCCGTTTTCCCCATGTTCGATCAGGACATTGACCCGATACCGGTCGAAGGGGTCCAGCCCCTGTCGCAGCATGGCCGTCAGTTCCGGTTGGCCTTGCGCCACACTCTGATCCCGACGAAACAGATCTACATTGGCAATAACATCCTCGCGTATCGCCTCGAGGTGCGCCTGTACCATGGCGTGATCTGCGTAACGCTCTTTGACTTCTTCGACCAGGTGATCAACCGCAGAGGTTGCGACCTCCCGGTCCATCCCGTCGAGGCGATTCTTCGCCTCCCGCTCCAGGTCGCGGATTCGGCGGCGCGTCGCGGCCAGATCCTTCTGCACCTCTTCGCTTCTCAGGTTGACCTGCCGCTTGGTCTCCTCATCGAGACCTTCAAACCCTTCCGGTTTCAGCGGCTTCCCTTTAAATATGGGGATGATCATGAAGCCGCTGGCCGTCTTGGCAAGTCCGAATCCAAGCGTCTCCGCGCGCTTTCGCAAGGCCTCCAGCTCGTCGCTTGTCTGTTGCTGCAACTCGTCCAGAATTGTGTGACGGTTCTGTTCATAGGCTTCGGACTCGAAGGCCCTGGGAACGCCGGTCTTCAACTCCGTCAGGAGCCGTTCACAGTCGACCTGGAAGAGGCGGGCACGGCCTGGCGGAAGGCAGAGCGCGCGGGGGCGTTGCGGGTCAGCGAAGTTATTGACATAACACCAATCAGGGGGGGTAGGGAGCTTGGCCGCTGCATGAGCCAGAAAGCGTTTGATCGCCGCAGTCTTGCCTGTTCCGGTAGGCCCAAGGACAAAGAGGTTAAACCCTTCACTGCGTATACCGACACCGAAGGCGATGGCCTCGACGGCGCGATCCTGGGCCACAACCTCCTCCAGGGGCTTGAGATCATCAGTCCCTTCGAAGGGGAGGCTTTCCGGCAGGCAAATCTTACGGAGCGCATCAGGCTTTAACGGACTGACCATTGTCTCTCCATTATCGATTCCTCAGAAAATAGCGTTCAGCCATCAGCGCTCAGCGGTTAGGGATTTAGACTGAAAGGAAACTACCTAAAACTCTTCAGTCTAATCTGCCTTCAGTTTCTTCCACCCAGTGCTGAAAGCTGATCTCTGACGGTTTTAATGATGCATCAGCCGGCCTTGCCCTCCGCCTTCACTTCCTCCCGAACCGATCGCTTGGCCCTCTTCCGATCGTAGCGAACCCTCTGTGGCTCCACCTTTGTCGGCCGATGGGGAGCCCGTCTCTTAGGTGGTTTCAGCCTGATCACCAGCTTCATAGGTCATGCCTCACGGCTCAGATCAAAAGGGAACCATGGCCGGCTCAATCTGCAGGTTCTTCATCATGACGACGAGGTCGTGTTCCTCTCCTGTTTGGTCTTTGACATAGTTGTAGAAGACTGCCTCTCGTTCGAATCCCAACCGCTTGAGGATGCTCAGCGCAACCGTCTGACCCCCCATGATCTCGGCAACAAGAATTTCAAGGCCTGCCCTCTTGGCAATATTGATCAGCTCCTCGATCATGAGCGTCCCGAGGCCCTTCCCCCGATAGTCTCTATCGACGACCAGACGTACCTTTCCTACGTGGCTGGTCCAGCCGAATCTTCGGCGATGTAAGGTGGCGTCGGCCACAATGGCGTCGTCCACCTCAGCCACAAGCGGCAGGACCTTCCCGTAATCAAGATCATCCATCCACGAATCGATCACCTCCCGAAGGGAGACATCGTCCCGCAGAAAAAGGCGATCCTCCCGCGGTATCTTGCAGAAGAAAGCATGGAGCCTTTCCGCATCCTCTTTGACTATCGGGCGAATCGTAACGCTCGTTCCGGTCCTAAGTGTGACCTGCTTTGGAAACCCGGCTAGCATGAGAAAGCCTCCTTTATTGTAAGGGCCTATTGTCCGTCGTAGTCTGTACCTGTATCTGTGTGTGCGTCATCACTTACCTGCCTGGCGAGCAGACAGGCGCCCGGCCTGCCTCAGAGGCCGATACTGCATAAGAGCTCGCTTGATCAGCTCTGACGGGGTGATGTGGCGCTTGGCTGCTTCTGTCTGCAGTTGCAAGATCATAGCGCGAGAAAGACGCACGCTCAAGCCGGCGTGCGGCTCTGTGGAACTGAGGTCCGCCCGCGCCTCTTCTGCTCGCACCTTTGCATCAAGCAAGGATAGGGCCACATCTTCAGCATCGAGCGGTCTCTCGATTTCCGCTCCGTAATCCCTCGAAGGTTCAACCTCTGTCGATTTCGTCCACCGCTTACGAGATAGCGCAACCCTTGGTCTCATGCGGTCCCCTCCTGATAACGAAGTCCTCTCCCCGAATCGAGGCGTCGAACGATTCCCTTCCTCGCCTCTTCCGCAAGAAGCAACAGCGCCCCGAAAACAAGCAGAAACCACCAGAACCCTCCCTCAAAGGCGGCAGTCCCGAAGATCCGGTGTCCGATTTGGCTGTAGACGATCAGGCCCAACATCGCGATCTCAACCGCAATACCCCAGACGATAAATCGATTCGTGAAAAGACCCATGGAGAGGATCGATGTCCTCGAGCTCCGGCAGACGTACACGTTCGCTACCTGACAGATGACGATCGCAGCGAACGCCACCGTCGTCGCCTGCTTGTAGAGCGGGTTCGCCGCCGGCAGGTCGATACCCCACTCCCATCCACCGTTGGTGAGATACCACAGTCCGGCGCTCATGGCCGCAGCCGCCTCGATCGGTCCCAGAAACAGGTACGATCTGGCCAGTAACGGGAAATTCAACAGACGCTCCTTTCTGGATCTCGGCGGGCGATCCATCGTGTTCGCATCCGGCGGCTCGGCCCCAAGACCCAGGGCCGGCAGCATATCAGTACCCAAGTCGACAGCCAGGATCTGAACAATCGTGAGCAGGAGGGGGATCCGAAATATCACCGAAGCCAGATAGGGGACGATCTCCGGAATATTGCTCGCAAGGATGTAGGTGACGAACTTCCGGATGTTCTCATAGACCGCCCGCCCCTCTTCGACGGCGCCGACGATGGTGGCGAAGTTGTCGTCGAGCAGGACAATATCGGCAGCCTCCTTGGCAACATCGGTCCCGGCAATCCCCATGGCCACTCCAATGTCGGCCTTCTTCAAGGCCGGGGCATCATTGACCCCGTCGCCCGTAACAGCGACCACCTCCCCCATCTCCTTCAGGAGCGTCACAACTCGCATCTTCTGGGCAGGGGCCATCCTGGCAAAAAGGATCTCCGGGCTGGTGAGGGCAGCCTTGAGCTCCTCGTCCCGCATCCGTTCGACATGGCTACCCTCAAGAACCAGAGCCTCATTCCCCTGGATCATCCCGATAGCCCGTCCGATGGCCAGCGCCGTGTGACTGTTATCTCCGGTGATCATAATCGGCTTGATCCCGGCCCTTCTGCAGCGGGCTACCGCATCGGGGACCTCCGGTCTTGGCGGATCGTACATGGCGATCAGGCCGACGAAGGTCAGATCCCGCTCCGTCTCTTCTATCAACGGGAGCTTGGCGACCTCCGGCAACTCGCGATACGCCAAAGCCAATACCCGCAAGGCCGATCCGGCAAACGCATTTAGCCGGTCCACGATCGCTTGACGCTCGATCTCTCCAAGCGGGAGTGCTCGCCCATCACGAAAGGTGGAACGGCAGATCGGCAGTACCGTCTCGGGAGCGCCTTTCACATAGGCCACTCTGCTCGCAGACGCCCTCGCATGAATGGTGGTCATCCGCTTCCGATCGGCATCGAACGGGAATTCCCCAACTCGAGGCAACACCTCAGGCCCGTCAGGGAGCACAGCAGCCGCACACTCCAGTAGAGCGATCTCCGTCGGATCACCGAGGAACGTTGACGCTGCTCCATTCAGACCATTGCGGCGACTGGCGTCATTGCACCCGACGGCTATCGCAAAGAGTGGCCCCCACTGCCTCAGGAGATCGGGGGTCAGGGGCTCTCCTGCCTCCGTAGTCACTGAACCATCCGAAACCCGAATCTCGCGGCCGTCGCTGTAGATGCGTGTGACAGCCATTCGATTTTCCGTGAGGGTCCCGGTCTTATCCGTGCAGATGACCGTCGCGCATCCCAGCGTCTCTACCGCCACCAGGTTCTTGATGAGCGCCTTTCGTTTGGCCATCCGCTGCCCACCCACAGCCAATGCGAGGGTTACCGTCGGGAGGAGGCCTTCCGGAACGTTGGCCACCAGGAGTCCCACCGCAAAGATAAAATTCTCCCAAAAACTCCGACCGCTCAGGACCCCGAGCCCAAAGAACGCAAGGCCGATGCCGGCGGAGATCGCAGCAATCAGTCGAGTGACCTTTCGGATCTCCTGCTGCAGCGGGCTCATTTCGGCCTCAACGCCCGCCGTCAGGTGGGCAATTTTGCCGAACTCCGTGTTCATCCCCGTCGCAAAGACAACCACCCTCGCCGTCCCCGAGAGGATGGTCGTGCCGGCAAAGACGACGTTCGCGCTCTCGACGAGAGGCCCCTCCATCGCGGCCTCGACCGTACGGGTCTTGGGGACCGATTCGCCCGTCAATGGCGCGTTATCGACCCGGAACTGGACCGCAGCAATCACCCGCCCATCGGCAGGCACTCGATCTCCCTCTGCCAGGACCGCGACATCTCCCGGCGTCAGTATGGACGCTGGCACCTCCCTGATCTCGCCAGCTCGAACAACCTTCACGCGCATAGGCAGGAGGCGCCTCAAGGCGATGATCGCTCGCTCCGCCTTATACTCCTGCACGAAGGAGAAGAGGGCGTTCACCCCGATCACCCCGATGATGGCCCAGCCGAGCAGATCCATCCCTTCCCCGGGCTTCATCCAATCCGCTACAAACGCCAGCGCCGCGGCAGCCCAGAGGAGAATGGCCAGGAAATGGGTGCACTGCCTCCCCAGCATGGCAAGCACCGGTATCCTTTCCGCGGTCTGAAGTTCGTTGAGGCCGAATTCGCCCAGTCGTCTCTCTGCCTCGGCCTCGCTCAACCCTTGGGCAGTAGTTCCAAGGGCCTTCAGCGCCTCTTCTGGTGCCAGACGGTGAATTTGCATTTTCGCTCACGGCCCGCATGTCTCAGGCGGCTACCGGCCGGAAGAGCATCAGATCGCAAGGGCTCTTCCGCACCAAATGGTCCACAGTACCAGCACCTAACCATCGCAGGAAGCTCTTCGGCCCCTTCGTACCCACAAAGATGAGATCATGTCGCCTGGCCGCTGCCTCAGCCGTAATACCAGGGCCGTGGCGACGGCCCCACGAGACACGCGTCCCCGGTGCCAGACCCCGGCGGGAGAGCGCGGCAATGAACGGATGCAGCGCTCGTTCCGCCTGTTCCGGCGTCTCCTCGCCGACACGCCGGCGATCAAACAGCCGCGTCAGCGGCTGCCTCAACCGGAAGAGGATGACACGGGCATGCCAGAACTCGCCAAGATGAGCCAGGAGGTCAGCCGCCGCATCGAGGCCGCCGCCTTCAAACTCACCGCCGTAGATCGGAACCAGAATCTCGTGGGGCGACGCCATCCGTCCGGGATGGACCACCCGCACCAGCAGCATGGCACAGGGGACCTCGCGGAGGAGGCGACGCGCAACCTCCGGTCCGGTTACGGACGCCATAGCCAGCGTAATCCCTTCGCGCGCCACATAGTCCCGCATGACCCGAACCGGATCGCCCATCTCTGTGACGCTCCGCACATTCAGGCCAAGGGCATGCGCCTGTCGGAAAAGGCGCAGCAACGACTCCTCAGCGCGCTTCATCGCGCCGGCAGATTGATCCACCGCGACACACAGCAACTCGACCTCCGCCCCGCAGGCCTTGGCCAGAGCAAGGGCGTATCGCGCCGCCGCTTCTGCGGCGAACGAACCGTCGACCATCATCAGGATCTTCTGCATGACCGTGCTAGTGCACAAACTCACCGACAGCCTGCGGATAACCGCGCTCTGTTAGGGCTTTGACGACAGGGTCCGGATTGATGGTCCGAAGCCTCAAGATCAAAAGACGTCTCGCTCCTTCACAAGTCGGCAGAGTCACGAGGCTGGCAATCTCTGTCTGCTGCCTCTCGACAATCTGGATGACCTCGGTGAGCACGCCCGGACTTGCCGGGATTTCGATCTCAATGCGAGACGCGGTTTGTGTGGCCCCCATCATCTCTGTTATGACGCCAAGGACATCGGTCTCGGTGAGCATCCCGACCAGCCTCCCCTCCTGAACAACCGGGAGCGCGCCGATCCGCTTCTGGCTCATTAAGCAGGCGGCCTCCTCGATGGGGGTAAGAGGAGAGACCGTAATCACCTCCTTCGTCATGATATCCTTGACGATTACGGCAGATGTGAAGGCTCGGAACTCCTCCGCGGTCGGATAGTCAAAAGGGGAGGGGGTAGCCTTCTTCACGTCTCGGTCCGAGATAATCCCCACCACACGATCCCCTTTTACCACCGGGAGATGGCGGATATTGAACCGCTTTAACGTCATCAGCGCATGATCCAGCGTGTCGGACTGTGCGACACTGATCAGCGAGCGCCTCATTCGATCTTTAACTCGCATCGTCGGCTCCTTTCCTTTGTCTCAGCAAACGGGATATTTACCCTCGGTCAACTCAATGCAAAAATCCGTCAAACGATTTAACTCCCGATCAATCACCAGCTCGGACTCTTGTCTGATCCGCTCAGACTCCGCATCAGACGTCTGGATCAGTTGGATCGCCACCCAGGGCTGATCGATCGGTCGGCCGATCTGGCCCACAAGCCAGACGTACACCTCCCGCACCCCGCCGACCCGCTGGTATATCTGATCGGCCATCCGGTGCGATAGGACATTATAAATCTTGCCGATGTGGCTGACCGGGTTTTTCCCGGCTGCCGCCTCACCGCTGACCGGTCGGTTCAGCGGGATTAGCCCATTGACTCGATTCCCCCTTCCCACCTGCCCGGAATCGGCATCCTCCGCTGATGTTCCGAGCAGCGAGAGGTACATACCACCCAGTCCGCGACCCTCTCGATCAAGTTGGTTGAAGACCACGTTGACGCGGTCCAAGCCAGGAGAGTCTGGGAGTTCCCGGCGCAAGGCCTGCGCAATCTCCGCTTTCTTGCAGAAATAGGCCTCTTCGGATACGATCGCCTCGCATAAGAGCGGCATAGCAATCGTCAGCGTAAGCTCCCGATCTGCGCGAACCCCCATGACCTTCACATCCTCTCCCGTCTCAGGAAATGCCGTCTTAAAGCCAGGGGAATTCAGATGTCGCTCTACCCAGAGGACCATCTGTTCAGTCTCGCTTAAGGGAGCGTAACCGACGGCCGCTGAGGTGTCATTGGCTTCCCGCACTCCCTCTCGCCGGAAGATATCGGCCAACTCGTTCGAGCCTTCCGAAAGGACAACCCGGTAGCGTAGGTGCCGACTCGGGTCCACGTGACGCAACGACTTGCGAAACCACTCCCTTGCTGCTTCTACCGCGATCTCCTTGATCGGAACCCTTACCTTGCCGACACGGAAGGTGGCGCGATCGCCTATTACCAGCTCCATCGGTCGGAGCATACATCCCTCGCCGAGCCGCCGGCGCACTCGCCCTGCCACCAGGAGCCCCTTATCGATATTGTTGTGGAGGACCCGGCCAAAGCGCTGTTGATACTCGGCATTGATGGCACGCGCCACCCCCTCCATCACCGCATCGCAGATCGAGTCCGGATGACCCAACCCTTTCCGCTCGACAATCTCGATCCGCTGCTCGCCGATGGGCGGCTGTACTAACCGCTGAACAAGAACCCGTGGCATCGGTCTTCCCTTCAGCGCTCCCACTGCACTCGGAGGTATTTGTTGTTGTGCGACCAGCCGTACGCGACGGTCCCCCCGCAGGCCTTGTGAAGCTCCCGTCCGATCCGCTGGGCCAGCTTCTCATCGGTTGTCGTAATCTCAAGCTGCTCATTCTCCTCGCGGAGGCTCATGATCCGATGAAGCGGGTTAAGCCCCCTGGCCCTTTTCTCCTCGTTGGTAATAATATGCAGGATCTCATCCCGATGCTCAGCCAGAAATGGCCCTTTAAGCACCACCTGCCCGCTCGGATAACCGTCACGAATCTTCTCACACGCCGGACAGAACACCTCTCTCACCGTTTCTGTTTTGAGCAGCTTGGCATAGGCCTCCTCATCCTGATACCATCGCCTTCCCACCGAGAGAGCGTGGCACCCGTGACACACCACCATTTTCCCGGGGGCGCCCTTGGCCAGGTACGAATCGGTCTCGGTGTCTACCTTCTTCCTGAACGATGCGGTCCGCTTGCGTGTTATTACAGGTGTCTTCATCGAACTCTCCCTATAGCCAGGTGCCACGTTCCAGGTTCCAGAAACCCGGAACGTGGCACCTGGAACATGGAACGTGAAACCGGAGCTTAGCTAACCTCAATGGAGATCGCCTTCCGCTTTGCCTCCTCTGTCTTCGGCAGGGTAACGGTTAGCACCCCGTTTTTAAAGGCGGCCTTAACTTTATCGGCGGCAACCGGCGCCGGGAGCTCGACCGCCCTGGTAAAGGCGCCATAGGACCGTTCAATCAGGTGGTGGTGCTCGTCCTTCTCCTCTTTCGCCTGCCGTTTCTCCCCCTTCAGGGTCAGCATATTCCCGGCGATGCTGATATCCAGGTCTTTGACATCCAGACCGGGAAGCTCGGCCTTAATCACCAGAGATTCCTTGGTTTCAGTCACATCCAGATGCGGAGTCCACCCCATCCCCGGCAAATCCAGTCGAGGCATCTCGCCAACAAACCGATCGAACAGCCGGTCCATCTCTCGTCTGAACGTACTCAAGTCTCCGAATGGTGTCCACTTTACGAGCGCCATTGTCGTGCCTCCTTTCCTTGGAACATAACGTTCAGCAATCAGCGCTCAGCCCCTCCGAAACGGCATAAGGGAACCCCCCCAGATCAGGCTGCTGCGCGTTCCGGATCCCCCTCAATCAGGGCTTGGTTACGCTGACTGCGGTACAATTGGCACTGAACGTGCTCCACCGTTGTACATAGCTCGCGAAACTCAGCAATGGTAACGACCTGGAGCCTCCCATAGGGATGCGCCAAGCAGTATCCCTCGATGGGATACCGGCAAGTCGGGGCAGTCCGTTGCAGATAAGGACATGCCTGACCTTGATCACCGTGCTCGTCAGCAATGTCCGATATCCGAAGGTTCGGCAGTCTACTCATCGCCCTCCCTCCGAGGTCAGCGCTTCTCCTCGCAATTCGTAGTCACCGAGGCAGTCGCCTGGCCGGCCTGAAACGCTTCAAGAAACCCCACTACCTGATCTGCCGCTTGCGTCACGTGAAGCTCCTCGGTATCAAGCACAAGTTCAGGATGAAGCGGCGGTTCATACACCTCATCGACACCTGGAACGGTCGATCCCTTGCGACCCGCTTGCCCATAGACATCCGCAGGAGCGTAGCTGCCCTGCCGACCCCCCGCCCTTACCCGACAAGTCGGAAGCGGCGCGCAGAGAAAGATCTCAGCAAAGGCGGGGATCAGTGCCCGGGCCGCATCGCGAAACTGTCGCCTGTGAGCAGTCGCATCAATGATCACGCTGACCCCCTCGTTATAGAGAAGCCACGCCATGTAGACGAGGGCACGATAGACAACCTCGCGTTCCTCAGCCGTATAACGCGGTGAGGGGGTCACCACCCTTCTGATCTCATCGAGTTCCAGCACCCGTACGCGCATTCCCCGCCCCTTCAGGCGCACAGCGACCTCGCGTCCCACACTGCTCTTGCCGCTTCCGGGAAGTCCTGTGAGCCACGCCACCCACGTCACTGCTTCTCCTCACATCAGGTATTGGTTGAGATCTTTATACTCGAACTGCTCGATCCGGAGCATCGCCTGGGCGAACCGAAACAGTTTTACGCGCACCTGCTCCGGAAGGTCAGGATACCAGCGCGGGCTCGCAATCACCAAAGTCCGAAAGACGTAGAAAAGCGGGATAACGGAGTTCAGCTCCAGATCGCGGGTCTGCTCAAGATACTCGCTATAAAAGAGATCAAACAGTTCCCGGAATGGCCCCTCCATGTGCCCAGACCGCAAGAGCGAAAAGACACAGTAATTGATGCTCAGGGCTGCGATATCATCGGCCGGCTCTCCCCATTCCCCACGACTTCGATCGAGCAGTGTGAAATCGGTCCCCTCTCGAAAGAGGATGTTCCAGGGGTGGAAATCGCCGTGAACGATACTCAGGCGCCTGGCCTTTTCTTTCAGGTAGTGTCGCCAGGCCGCGCATCCACTCTCGATGACGTACTGCTGTTCAGGAGGGAGAAGGGAGTAATCGACCGGGTACCCGTCAAGAATCCCCATAATCCCCTCACCATGACCGATCAGATCCCGAATGCGGCGGAAGTACAATTGGGTATCCTGACCTTTTTGTGCGTGAATCTTCGCCAGATACCTTGAGAGCGCCCTGGCGCGGTCGAAGTCGGAAGCGGTCGCCTTTCCTTCAATTCGAATCCGTTCAAGATCGACCCGATAGGCAGTCCCCTCGACCTTCTCCACGAAAAGAAAGTACTCTTCTGCGCACCCGGCCGATTGCATCCGCCCCTCACCCGTGAAGAAGCCGACATCAATGCTCCTGACGTGGCGTTGAAGCTTCCCGTACGCGTCATGCGCCCAAATCAAGGCACCTGCCCTGTCGGCCATGTGATCGTGGCCGAAGCCCGAGCCACTTCGCATCGTAGAAAGGACATACGAACGGGGCATCCCGTCCAGAAGCAGGTCAATCTGGATAGGCCGGCCATAGCCGAACGCCTTCAGGTCGTGATCCTGCGGAACCGAAGACTCCCTCACGGCAACAACAGGCCCATCACCCGTGAGCGGCCTCAGGGCCTGCACCTGTACGACGCCGCCAAGGACGGCTTCGAGATACGCAGTCAGCGCTTCGTGCCGAATCGACACTGCACTCACCCCTTCGTCGCCGCCTCTGCACCTTTCGTTGTCGGGAGCTTCACCGTCAGGACAGGGCAGGAGGCGTGGCGAACTACCCGCTCGGCGACACTTCCCAGAAAGACATGAGCCAGCCCGGTTCGTCCGCGGGTCCCCATCACGATAAGATCGATCTTTTCCTTCTCAGCACATTTCGTAATCTCGGCATGCTCCACCCCGACCTGCACGTCAAGATGAAGGACCAGATTCGGATCGTTGACACTCTCGACCAGCTTTTTCAAGCTATCCTGAGCATTCTTGACCAGGCTGTCGATGACCTGTCCGATGTCGTATTCCGGAGTCTGGGGGGGGAAGTAGATGACGTGAAGAATGTAGAGTTCGGCCTCAAACTTGCGGGCAAGGATCAACGCATACTGGAATGCGTGTTCGGCATCATGAGAGAAGTCGGTCGGGAAAAGGATCCGTGAAATCTGCATTCGCCCCTCCTATCGGCTATGCCGCCTTCGGGTCGGCTGCAATAACTGAACCTCCGCCCCTGCTAATGCGCCATAAGCTCCCCACGACTGTCGATCCATTACTTATGTGTTTAGCGCTACGCCTTCTATACACAATGTATGTCGGATACCAGCAATCGGCTAGAGCATCTGAATGTTAAAATGGGTGGATTGAAGGAATGGATAGGGTCTTTGGCGGTCGACACCCATCCTCAATCGCCCTCCGTCATCCCTACCATCGCGGCCTCCGGCCTATAGGCACACAGCGGATCGCTTCCCATGGCATCGCCGGTCTCGGCAAACGCGCGGGCTCGCGACCCGCCGCAGATCCAGCGAAACTCGCAGAGGCCGCACTTGCCGGCATATTGATCGGCGTTGCGAATTCGGGCAAATATATCACTATGACGGTATATCGATACAGGGCTCTGCTGACGCACGTTCCCGGCCACTACCGGCAGGAACCCGGATGGATAGACGTCTCCGGTATGCGAGATGAACATGATGCCGTTCCCGTCGCGGATACCGAATCCGCGTCCGATAGGCGTCTGCCGAATTGCGGCATCGTCCAGACCTTCCAGCCGCATTCGCATGTAGGCAACGCGACGAAAGTGCGGGGCCTCCGTCGCCTTGATCGCGAATGGGGCCGTCTTGACGACGTCGTACAACCAGTTATGAAGCGCTTCGGCCTCGCTGGGTCTGATCTCTCGCAGCGTCCGGCCACGCCCCGTGGCGATCAGATAAAAGAGACTCCACCGCATAATCCCCAGGTTCTGGAGTAACCGGAACACACCGGGCAGCTCCGTCATGGTTTCGGGGGTAACCAGGGTGTTGATCTGTAGTGGGATACCAGCCGCCCTGACAGCGTGGATGGCGCGCATGGTGGTATCGAAGCAACCGGCGACTCCGCGAAATCGATCGTGACTGGAGGCCGTCGAGCCGTCGATGCTGAGCGACATACTCACAACCCCGTTATCCGCCAAAGCCGTGATCGCATCCGATGTGAGCAGTGGGGTACCGCTTGGAGCCACGGATATCGGCAGCCCAACGCTTCTGCCGTGTCGCACCAGATCAAAGAAATCCGGACGTTTCAGTGGGTCGCCGCCGGTCATAACCAGTTGCGGAGGCGGGTCCCCGAATGTCCGGAGTTCTGCGAGCAGGGCTTTTGCCTCCTCCGTGCTGAGCTCCAATGGGTCACGCTGCGCAATGGCTTCGGCGCGACAATGCGTACACACCAAATCGCAGGCCCGCGTAAGCTCCCAATAGATCAGCTTCGGGGCCTCGGCAAAGACTAAGTGATCAAATGCAGTAATGACAGGTAACATAACCCTCCCTCGGACAATTGATACCTGACCGGCGGTGAACTACGCCCTGCGGTGCCGTCAGGAGAAATCACAGCAGGGCAGCATCACTTGACTAAGCATAGCATATCAGTAAGCATTCAGCTATCAGCTATCAGTTATCAGCTTTCACCACCTGACCGACGCTGATTACTGACCACTGAACGCCCACCTTGGGCGCACACTCGGCAACGACTTCTATCGCACTCCGGCCAACTCTTGCAGGCGCCGCCAGTTTTGAAGTCGCTCGGCTTGGGTATAGAGAAGGGTTTCAGACGGGCGGCCCTCCGCATCGAACTGTTTCGCAAACCGGCCCTCTGTCCTGGCAAAAGCCAGAAAGTCGATGACCTCTCCTGTGTGAGGGATCCTATACCAGTCCTCGCTTACCGCCGGATTACCCACCAGACTGAGTCGCTCCCTGATCCTTTCTCCCTTCCGTGGGTCGTACATAAAGAGCGGGAAGGCCCGGGAATCGACCGCCAGCTTCGCCTGATGCGAAGATCGGTCGTCTGCCACGCCGTGTTCAGGTTGGCAGGTCGTGTAGACAGTGACCACAGCCGGGCCGTGGTACTCATTGGCCGCCATGATGGCTCGGTAAAAATGGTTGATGTGGGCCGCCGTGGTCTGCGCAACAAAGGTATCCGGGTGCATCATGGCAATTTGCGCCAGCTCTTTACGCCGCTCCCGCTTGCCGGGCACCGCCTTGCCGAAGGTGGCCATCTTTGCATCCTGCCCGGTATAGGTCGCCGTGGAGGCCTGTCCCCCGGTATTGGAGTAGACCTGCGTATCCAGGATCAGCACGTTGATGTCCATCCCGCAGGCCAACATTCGCGAGAGCGACTGGAAACCGATGTCGTACATCGCCCCGTCCCCTCCAATCACCCAGAGCTTTTTCTCCTGCCATCCGCGTTGGTCCCACTTGGCGCGGACCCCCATCGCCATGGCCGGCGCGTTCTCGAACAGGGAGTTGGTCCAGGGAACCAGGAATGGATTGTACGGATAGGTCGAACCGTAGACCGTGTTGCACCCTGTCGCCGCCACGATCCCGACCGCCTCCGCGCCGTAGACAAATCCGGTCGCGGCAAGCATCATCCGGATCGCGGTCGCCTCGCCACACCCCATGCACGAGCCGGCGCCGCCGACATAGAGGAGCGCCGCCTCCTCATGGAGCATCATGTCCGCCAGCGCTCGCTCGTTGATATACTGACGCGGGGTCGGACCGACCTGCCGAAAGAAATTCAGGTAGCTGCGATAACGGGGAAGCGTCGTCTCGTCCTTCTTCACCATCGTCAGGGCATGATAGCCGAGAGTTCCGCAGACCTCGACGCACTCGGCGCACCCCTTGCACTTGTTGGGATCGATGAAGATGCCGAAGAGGGCTCCCTCGTCCCCCTTTTTTTCGTAGACCTCGTAATATTTTTTCGTCTCGGCCCACTGGGCGCGGATCCCCTCCCGCTCCCGATCGTCGGTGATGGTATTCAGTTCGGCCTCCAGGCGCGATCTCGGGATCGCCTTGCCCAGGATGGCGGTATCGGGACACTCCGTCACACAGGCCATGCAGCCGACACACCGCTCTCGATCGAACCGGGGGATCTCCGGTGCGATGTAACTGAAGTCGCGCAGGGCGCCGGTCCCCGGCGGGATCAGGCTGCGGGCTACCCCGACATCAGTCGAAAGGCTTTGTTCTCCCGTCCCGGTTGCATACGCTCCAATGATCCGCTCGTTGAAGTCGCTCACATACTGCTCGATATCCAGTTCCAGGAGCCCGGTCGGTGGCAAGGCGCTCTCGTGGATCTCCGTTTCAAGCCCGCGAGGCTTGGTCCCGGCGACCTGTTCGATGCGCTCTTCATCCGGATGATTGTATGCCCGCTCTTGATCTGCCATGACTGAACCTTTCCTCCGTACAGAGTAGGTCGGGTGTTGCCGTCAATGCCGTAACCCGACGGCTCACAGGAGGATGTCGGGCTACGCTTCGCGAACCCGATCTACACAGACGAACTACCCAAAACGAGGACTCTATACGGCCAGTCCTGCCTCTGCCATTATTTCTACCGGGAGATCAAAGACCTCGGTATAGCCTCGTCTCACCGCCTCCAGGTTATCACGAACGACCTGCTCACCACGCTTGCCAAAGTACTTCCGCAACGACCGCTCTACCGCCGAGAAGACCTGCTCCTTGGAGAGACGCTGCTCGCGGAGAAACGGCGTGCAGCGGAGGAAAATCCCCAGGAGGACAATCCCCTGCATCCGTTGCTCCAGGTCTGGAGAGCTGGCGACCTCGCGCGCGATCTTCACGGTGTCCAGAGCGAGAACCCGGATGCACCGCTCCCGAATGATCCTCTTCGCGTAGTCAGGGATCTGCGTCCAGACCTCCTCAGGCGTCGTCTTGTCGGTCTGGATGAAAATCATGCCTCCCTCTACCAAGCCCGCGAGCGGGTTACCAAGATTGAAGGCGTTGATGTCGTTAAGGGGCACGAAATCGACCTGCGTAAGCTCGCAGTGAGTACGAATCCGCTCTTTGGCTACGGTCAGATAGTAGGTGGTAGGCAGCCCTTTCTTCTCGGAGCCGTACTTCGGGTAGGCCTGAACCTTCAGACCGAAGAGATCGCCGACGATCGTGGCAATCACCTTGTTGGTCGTCACCGACCCGAATCCACCGACCGAATGACCACGCATTGAGAAGGCGCCGGCCGGTTGGATATTTGGATCGTCGGAAGGCACGAGCGCCAAGCCGTGCTTGATTCCCAGGACAAAGTAGCGAGACCCGCCATCGTCGCGCCGCATATTCTCTATGGTGGCCACGAGGTCTCCGGGGCGGATATCCCGACTGCCCAGCCCGGCCGAACCCGAATAGATAATCGGCATACGGCCTATCGCCGGGTACCCTGGAGTGCCCGTCAGCGCATCGGCGAACGCCGCCTTGATCTCGACGGTAAGAGGGTTTGATTGAGCGATGGGATTGTCCATCCGCTCGATGATCGCCATGGCCTTCAGGTGCTTCGTTGCCTCGACGATCTGCGGGCCTGGGAATGGACGAAAGCTGGTCACGTGTAGTGCGCCGGCCCGAATTGCGCGATGGGCTCGGAGATAATCGACGGTAGCCATAGCGGTTTCGACCAGTCCCCCCATCCCCACGATGGCATAGTCGGCATCCTCCAGCCGGTACGCCTCCACCAGGCCATACCGACGGCCTGTCAGGAAGTAAAACTGTTCCATCGCCCGCTCGACAATCGTCGGCAGCCGATCGTAGAAAAACCGCTGGGCGATCTTTCCCTTCATGTAACTATCCTGATTCTGCACAACGCCGCTCATAATCGGCTTCAAAGGATTCATGAGATTGCGCAGGCGCGTGCCGGCATGCGGGTCCCCAATGAACTCCTTCATCAGCTCCGGCTCAGGAAGCAGGAGATTCTCGATCGTGTGGGTAGTGAGAAAGCCGTCCTGTACCGTCATGAAGGGGGTCTCTCCCTCCTCGGCGGCGCGGCGGGCGATGAGCGCCAGATCAGCCGCATCCTGGGCGTTCTTCGCAAAGAGCATCCCCCAGCCGACATCGGCTACCGCCATCACATCGTCGTGGCCGGCGTGGACGTTCAGCGCCTGGGAGGTCAGCGCGCGGGCGCCGATATGGAAAACCGCCGGGAGCCGCTTGCCGGCGATGGTGTAGAGCACCTCCTTCATCAGGACCAGCCCTTGACCGGAGGTAAAGTTCGAGACTCGGCCCCCGGCCAGGGCGAAACCCTCACATGAGGACGCAGAGCTATGCTCTGACTCGGGCTCGAGGAAGAAGAGCGGTTCACCCCAAAGGTTACATTTGCCGTTCGCGACCTCCGCCTGGTATCCGGTCCCCATGTTGGTGGAGGGGGTAATCGGATAGGCGCAAGCGCCCTGCGTAATATGCGAGTCTACCCAGACCACCGCCGCCGAGCCATCTGCTGTGGCTGGAATACCTGGAAAGGGAAATTGCTCGCTGGTCATGACGTCTCCTCTTCTCGAACCAATATCGCAAGAAGATCGGTCTCGATCATGCTCCCAACACAACTCACCATAAGGCCATCCCAATGGGGCGCTTGCCGACAGGCACTCGCCCTACCGTTGTCTGGGACAGCAGGTTGATCACGGAGATATCATCCGATCCGGTATTGGCCACAAAGGCGTACCGCCCGTCGCCGGAGATGACGATATCGTGGGGACGGGTTCCTACAGGGATCGTCCCTACCACGGTGCTGGTTCGCGTTGAGATGATCGACACATCGTTCCCTCCCGTATTCGTCACATAGATGTAGTGGCCGGATGGGGTGATGTCGGCATCGCTTGGCTCCTTCCCCACAGGGATAGTCGCCACCACCTGATGATTCGCCATCTGGATAACACTCAGGTTGTCCGAACCCCTATTCAGAACGTACGCAAAGGCCCCACCGGGGCCGAACACAACGTGATGCGGGTCGTCACCGACAGGGATTCTGCGTAACGGCTTCCGGGTTGCGGCCTCGATGACGGTGACAGTGCCTGAATCGGTACTGGAGACCAGCAGGTACTTGCCATCGGGAGAGACCTCGACGGCATAGGGCCTCACGCCGACCGGCAGCTCCGCCGCGACGACATTCAGCGAAAGATTCAGCGTGGCAACCGTGTTGGATCGCTCACTTGGAACGTAGGCGTGGCTGCCGTCCGGGGAGATGCCGATCTTCGTGGGTGCTTCTCCCACCGGGATCATCGCAACCTTTTTTCCAGTGGCAGCCTCAATCACCGTAACTCGGCTGTAGAGACTATTGGTAACGTAGGCATAGGTCGCGCCGGCTCCAAAAACCGTCTGGCCCCCTGGGCCGGTAGTGTTGGGCACTACGGCAGCAACAGCGTGGGTGGGCAAATCCAGAATCCAGACCTCAGCCGAACGGCCACACGTAACAAAGGCATAACGACGATCCGGGCTGACTGCGACATGCTGCGGGCCAGAGCCCACAGTAATGGTGCCGATCACCTTCATTGACCCAACATCCATAACCGAGACCGTATCCGAGCCCTCATTCGCAACATAGAGCGCCTGCGTACCGCGCACACCCGCCCCATGCGCAAGCGCAGTCGAGTGAACGATCAGCAGCGATGCCATCGTCAATATACCGATGTTCACGACACGCCGGGTTACCGTCATGCCACCCCTCCCCTCTCTCCTGCCGGTCTCCATTCTTGAGCCTTCTGCTCCATTCCTGTAGTCTCTTGCCTGTTGGAGGTAAGAGCAATCCGGATAATCTGATCGAGCTCCTCAAGGTCAACAGGCTTGAGCAGATAATAGAAGACACCATATTGGAGAACCTGGCGACCCGCTTCGAGCGACCGGTCACCGAACAAGACTACCAGGGGTAAGCGAGGCCGAATCTTTCGGAGGATCTCAACGGTTTTTACGCCGGCGGATTCGTCGATCGAAAGGTCGATAATGACCAGTCCGACGTTCTGCTCGACAACGGTGAGGAGCGCATCATATCCTCTTTCGGCAGTAACGGCCTGGTATCCATTGGCTGAGATGCGATTAAAGATCTGCTGTCGGATCGATGATTCCCGCGCGACAATCAACACCTTCCGCTGGTCACTCATCATGGTCTCGTAGTTTGTCATTCCGGGCTTGACAGGCCCGCCCCGTACTTGATACGGGGAAATCCAGAGTCTTGCTGGATTCTCACTTCCGGCTTACAACGTGCCGGGACCAACTTTCCGAAAATGACGTCCATTGTTATAACCTGACGATGCCATATAGAAAAGCAATGTCGGTGCCAACTATCCCGTCAATGGGGCGATTTCAGCGCTTTGCCTAACTACATGAAATAACAGGTCCTCCCCTGCACGATTCTCTGGCGTATAAAGAGATACCCGAGCGCCCCTATACCAGATGGGGAAGAGCTGCCCCAGTATAAAGCGATGGAGATAAGATAATTATTGGAAAATAAAGTGAAAAAGTATGTGTGACATCTATGCCCCAATAGGAAGCTGAATGTCCCAGCCGTAAAAACATCCGATTAATAGAAGTCGAAGTATGGCTCTTGCTTGGCCAATGCGGTCCCTATCCCGGACCTGAGACGGCGCCCCGTCTGCACGAGACAATCGAAACGGGTAGCAGAGTACTAATCGTCTAAGTTGTTCTATTGATTACTATCTCACAAATGGTAAAACGAATCTTCAGCATCGCCAATGTTTATTTTATGGACTATGTCTTGATGACAAGACGATAGAAGATTATCTTTCTATCACAGGGTGAAATCGTGTATAGTGTTTCCGGGAAAAAGCCCGCGCGAGTAAAAGTTTCCCGGTCAAGCCGAGTTGCGGCTATCTCGCGGCGCTCATCGTCAAGATGATAGGTCTTCATCAATCATCAAGGGGAGTCAAATACGGGCGGCTAGCTGAGTGCGATGTAGCACACTTACAACGGTTCGGAGAAAACACTCAACGCATTTCCTTCCAGGGAGGTCCCAAATGATTACACTCAAGAAGGTGCTGGTGCCGACGGATTTCAGCGAGGCCTCGAAGGTGGCGATCAAGTATGCGCGGAACTTCGCCTCCGCGTACCACGGCTCAGTGCATGTTTTGCATGTATTGCCGGATGCCTCCGTCACGCCGTGGGCGTTCGGGGTCGAACCCGAGGTCATGGGACTGTCGAGCGCGGAGCGGGAAAAGCGGTGGAAGGAGCGGGCCGCCGAACAGATGAGGCAATTGTTCTCGGAGGCGGAGCGAAAGGATCTTGAACTGAACCTGACAACGGTGGTGGGTCATCCGGTCCAGCAGATTCTACAATACGCCACCGAGCAGGAGGTTGACCTCATTGTGATGGGCACGCACGGCCGAAGCACTGAAGGGCCTAACATCGGGCAGAATTTTCCATGGGAACCCCCGATAGGCAGTGTCGCTGAGAGAGTGGTTCGCGGGGCCCCGTGTCCGGTCCTTTCCGTTCGTAACCCGGAGCATGAGTTCGTAACGCCCTAGAGATCTTCAGGAAAGCGCGAGCCGCTGGCGTCGGGTAGAGACCCGACGCCAGCACAGGGCAGAGCACGACAGGCCTATACGGATTTCAAACCAGCCGACATCACATCCGCTCTCTGAATCTGAATTCTCACACTCCGAGACCCTTTTGGACGCCAGCAACTGCGTCAGGGCCTCCCGATCAACTACCTCCTTTTCCAGCAGCAGTTTGGCCAATGCGTCCAGTTCGCCGCGTCTACTGGCAAGCGTCTGCTCGACTCGGGTGTGGGCATCAGCCAGAAGCTTCCGGATCTCCTCATCTATCGTCTGAGCAGTTTGTTCGCTATACTCCCGTATCCGTTGAGGTCTCTGGATGTTGAGGAAGGAGCTGCGCGGCTCTTCGAACGTCGCCAGGCCCAGATGTTCGCTCATCCCGTACTGGGTCACCATGAGACGCGCCATATCAGTGGCTCGCTGAAGATCATCCTGGGCCTTCCTCAACGCGACACAGGCCGACCAGATCAAGAAGCTCAAAAACGACTATAGCACCGACGCCCGCGAGAGGTATTCGCGGATGCGTTGTCGGATCGCGCCCCGGCGATCATCGTCGCCCACAATCATCCAGCCGGCAGCCTTGAGCCCTCGGCGTCCAACGTTGACGTGACGATGCAACTCAAGGCGACGGGCGTCGTCATGGGCATCGCTCTGTTGGATTACATCATTTTTAACCGGACCGGATACTTCAGCTTTCTGGAGTCTGGGCGTCTATAACCGATGCCTTCTGCGAATTGGGTCAGGTGTGCATTATTGACATTGTGAGGCGGTTGTCGACATAATGTCGGTAGAATGACGGCATGGCGATGAAGATACGGGTTCATTTTTCGGGCGCCCTCTGCCACGTCATGTGTTGGGATAATCAGCGGCAGCGCATTGTCAATGATCGTCGGGATCATCATTGACATTACCCCGTCATCTCGTTCTCTCGCTTGATCCCATTTCAGAAGGTTGTCGGTGCGCCCACGTCGGGTGACGATTCTGGATCTTGTCACCAATGGTCCCACGAATTCCCTCTATGCCCGAGTGATGAATCACAATCTGGCGAGTATCATGCCGCAGGTCGTAGCGGTGTGGTGTGAGGAATTGGGCCATCAGGTGCGCTTTGTGTGCTATACCGGCCGCGAAGACCTCCAGCGGGAATTGTTGGATGGGGCGGATATTGTGTTCATCGGGGCCTTTACGCGGTCGGCTCTGACGGCCTATGCCATTAGTAGTATGTTTCGATCTCGCGGGGCCGTGACGGTGTTAGGCGGGCCTCATGCGCGGAGCTATCCGCAGGATGCTGCCCGTTATTTCGACTATGTGGTGGGATTTACCGACAAGAATCTGATTCAAGATATTCTGGCGGATTGTTCGGCGCATCGTCCGCTTGGAGTCCAGCGCGCAGCGGCTCGACAGCCTACCGAGTTGCCGGGGGTGAAGGAACGGTGGAAATTCATCGAGCCGACCATCGCCAAGTCTCCCACCTCCTTTCAAGTGGTGCCCATGATCGGCAGCATGGGGTGTCCCTATACCTGCGAGTTTTGTGTGGACGCCAGTGTCGAATATCAGCCCTTGTCGTTCGACCAGATCAGCGAGGATTTAAAATTTCTGCGGACGAAGATGAAACGACCGATGGTTGCCTGGCACGACCCGAATTTCGGGATCCGTTTTCAGGAATATATGAGGGCAATCGAAACGGCGATCCCTCCCAACAGCATCGACTTCATAGCAGAAAGTACGCTGTCGCTCCTATCCGAACCTCATCTCAAACATTTGCGCCGGAATGGATTCAAGGCGATTTTGCCGGGTATTGAGTCGTGGTATGACCTGGGAGATAAATCCCGGACCGGTCGCTATACCGGGCAGGCAAAAGTAAGGCAGGTGGCGGATCATATCAATCTGGTCCTTCGCTATATCCCCTATGTCCAGGTCAATTTTGTATTGGGATTGGATTCAGATCAGGGGCCTGAGCCCTTTGAGCTCACCAAGCAATTTGTGGATCTGGCCCCAGGGGCCTTCCCGGCGTTTCCTCTGCTTACGGCATTTGGCCAAGCGGCCCCCCTGAACCGGAAATTGCAACAGGAAGGGCGTATTCTGCCATTTCCCTTTCAGTTTCTCGATAACCATCACGCGATGAATGTGCGTCCCAAGCATTATGCCTGGCCGGAATTTTACGATCATGTCGTAGATCTTTCCCGGTATGCTTTTTCCTGGCCGATGATTCTTCGGCGCCTAGTGCTGAACCGCGGCGTCATTCCACGGTGGTTTAATCTGGTTCGGTCGGTATCGAGTGAAGGGTTCGGCCGGATCAAATACTACACGAAGATCCGAACATTATTGGATACGGATCTGTCGGTCCGATATTTCCTGGAAGGCGAAACGTCAGAGCTGCCACGGTTCTATGCCCACAAAATTCGTAAAAAGCTGGGTCCGTTATGGGACGTGCTTCCGGCTGGGGCGGTGATGCATGATCATCATGCTTACCTGAACTCCTACAAAGAACCCATCTCCACCCGTGTCGAATTGGGTCCACTCCCCCGGTTAGGGGGTGCAGTCGTCTAAGTAAAAAAGAGTCACGACGTAACTCTGTAAAATCGGGACAGATACTATTATCGTGACGATTCGTGGGGCTCGCGGTCAGGATCGTGCATGCCACGGATTGCCCGAATCGTTGTATCAGGCCACCGGTATCATGTGAGGCAACGAGGGGATTATCGCCAGACGATCGTTCGGAACGACAGCGATTCGGAGGCACACGATGGCGGAACGGCCACTGCAAAGAGGCGAGTTCATCTGGCAGGTGCGCAGGAAACTGGATGAGTAAGACACGTGTAGCAGAGAGGACGACCAAGAAAGGATCTCAATAAAGAGTGTCTGTCCCTATCTCAGGCCCGGACTTCCTGATCCCGGGCGCCATCGGCGTGCTGGAGGTTCTAACTCAACCCCCTGTCCAATTTTCGGGGTACATCACAGGGAAGGGTGTCGCGTCTTATTTGGCTAAATGCGGATGTTGGTCTCGCTACATCGGAGGCGCTCCGCGTCGAATGCCTCGGCCGGCCGCCTACTGTGCCCACTCCAGGGAATCGCGCTTGGCCTCGTAGTGCTCGCCCAATTTCAGGGCCATGGCCCGTTCGCAGAGGTTCAGGGCAGCATGGAAGTTCCCTAATTCGGTGTAGGCCTGGATACCCCGCTCGAAACAGGTCATGCCCTCCAGCATCCGGCGGTACTCGTGCGGGAAGGCCGCCTCAAGATCCGGCAGGTAGCCCAGGGACACGCCCACAGAGGCCGCACAGCCCTCCCACTGTCCGCACTGAGCCTGGGCCTCGGCGTACAGGTCGTATGCCACCGCTTTCACTGCGTTGGGCATACTCGCTTGGCTCTCGAAGGCTCGGTGCAGATACTTCAGCGCGGATTCCGGCCCGCCGAAGGCCGCCTCGCGGTGACCCGCCAGCAGATCTGTCAGGACGTCCTTTACCGACTTGCGGACGGGTTCCTGTCGCTTCCCCATAAGACCTCCCTATGAATGCATGGAAGGAGGATCACGTGAATATCGCATTCAACTGATAAGAAATTGCTTGTCTGGCGGTACGGGCACACGCCCGTTGAGACCGACCTGAAGCAGCGTTTTCATAGCGGGGAGTATGCGGGAATCCGGCTGGAAGGTCAAGATCGCGTATTGAACCACCTAACATGTAACCATGGGAGGTATCGTTCACTCATTTAGAATGTAACCCACACACGGCAGGGTGTTCGTGTCAGGTGAAGCATGTGCCGGCTGGTCCGTGTGGTGGTTTCTGAGACCTACCCATGTGGAGGCCGCCCCCCTGATGCGCCCAGCCGAGATTTTGGCCCCTAGGACTTCTGGGACGCCAGCAACTGCGTCAGGGCCTCCCGATCAACTACCTCCTTTTCCAGCAGCAGTTTGGCCAATGCGTCCAGTTCGCCGCGTCTACTGGCAAGCGTCTGCTCGACTCGGGTGTGGGCATCAGCCAGAAGCTTCCGGATCTCCTCATCTATCGTCTGAGCAGTTTGTTCGCTATACTCCCGTATCCGTTGAGGTCTCTGGATGTTGAGGAAGGAGCTGCGCGGCTCTTCGAACGTCGCCAGGCCCAGATGTTCGCTCATCCCGTACTGGGTCACCATGAGACGCGCCATATCAGTGGCTCGCTGAAGATCATCCTGGGCCCCGGTAGAGACGTCCCCGAAGACAATCTCTTCGGCCACCCGACCCCCCAGGAGCACGTCAAGTCGATCAAGGATCTCGGCCCGTTTGAGCAGGTACCGATCCTCCGTGGGCAACTGCTGCGTATAGCCGAGCGCAGCCACGCCACGAGGAATAATGGAGATCTTCGAGACGCGATCGGCGCGAGGGCGCGACTCCGCCACCAAGGCATGGCCGGCCTCGTGGTAGGCCACTGTTTCCTTCTCCGCGGGATTCATCACCCGGGTCTTCTTTTCGAGGCCACCCACGATCCGGTCGATCGCCTCATCGAAGTCCGCCATCACCACCGCATCCCTGCCCTTGCGCGCGGCAAGAAGCGCCGCCTCGTTGACCAGGTTGGCCAGATCGGCGCCGACGAACCCCGGGGTCTTCGCGGCGATGGTCGAAAGGTCAACCTCCGGCGAAAGCGTGACCGGCTTGGCATGCACCTGAAGGATCTTCTCCCGTCCTTTAATGTCGGGGCGATCAAGGGCCACCTGTCGGTCGAAACGCCCTGGGCGGAGTAAGGCTGGATCGAGGATCTCCGGGCGGTTCGTTGCGGACATAATGATGACGCCCTTGTTCGTGTCGAAGCCGTCCATCTCCACCAGCAGTTGGTTGAGGGTCTGCTCGCGTTCGTCGTGTCCGCCCATCGGATTGAGCCCACGGGCCTTTCCGAGGGCATCCAGCTCATCGATGAAGATAATGCAGGGGGCCTTTTCCTGAGCCTGAGCAAAGAGATCGCGCACTCGAGCCGCCCCGACCCCCACGAACATCTCGACGAAATCTGACCCGCTCATACTGAAGAATGGGACCCCAGCCTCCCCGGCTACGGCTTTGGCCAGCAGCGTCTTCCCCGTTCCAGGGGCCCCGACGATCAGAACCCCTTTGGGGATCTTTCCTCCAAGGCGGCGGTACCGTTCTGGTGTCTTCAGAAATTCGACGATCTCCATCAACTCAGCGCGCGCCTCGTCGATTCCCGCCACATCTGCGAAGGTCACGCCGGTCTCTTTTTCCATATACACCTTGGCTTTGCTCTTGCCGATCGCCATCAGACCGCTCGCCGGTCCCCCGATCCGCTTCATGAGAAAGACCCACACACCAACAAAGACCAGCGCAGGGAGCACCCAGGAGAGCAGGGTGGTAAACCACGTGCTCTCTACCTCCCCGGCGAAATGCACCTTCAACGTCTCCAGTTCCTGGATGAGGGTCGGATCGTCGACTCTGACGGTGGCAAAGCGAAGCTCTGCTCCGGTAACCCGTTGAATCTCCTCGACCTTCTCTTTGGACAGGAGCCCTTCCAACCCCTCCCGTTTCAGTCGCCCGTAGATGACACGCGAACCAAGGGTCAGGTCTTCCACCTTGCCGGCTTTCACAAGGACCTTGAATTCGCTGTACGACAGGGTCTCGGTATGGCGGGCTATCAGAAAATCGTGAACCGCCAGCACCAGAAAGAAGGCGGCCACGAAGTACCCGAGAGCAAACTGTCGCTGTTTCTTCTCCATCGCGCTCACTCCTTAAGCCAAACCACTATCTCTCTTCGTTGAGTTGCCCCAGTGTGTCACAGCCCATGCCACTTTTCAAGGGGGTTAGCGGCGGTCCCCTCGCTTCCGCAATTCGCGACGCAGATCTCCCCTCCCCCTTGGGCTACACCCATACAATGTTCGGAAGAGCCACACTGCCACCAAGGTCCCCAGAACGGACGGTCTTGTCTTGCCATAGGATGGAAAATCGGTAGAATCTTACTGGTAAGATAATCCTATTGGGAGGTGAAAAATGGCCGGTGTCGCAACAACGAAGATGTCATCCAAAGGTCAAGTCGTCATTCCCGAAGGCATCCGGAAAAGACTTGGTTTGACAACCGGTTCGCAATTCGTCGTCGTCGGGGAGAAGGACACCGTAATCTTGAAGACGATCTCTGCTCCTACGCTGGCAGATTCCGACGAGCTTGTGTCAGAAGCTCGAAGACAGGCCCGTCAAGCCGGAATGAAGAGATCCGATGTCGCTGCGGCTATCAGAGAAGCCCGAGGAGCAAAGTAGTTTCGGCAAAGGCAAGGCTACTTCAGGTTCGCCGAGGTATACCTCGCCGCTTCGCGACCTGGACAAGTGGATCCGACGACGACTACGCTGCGACCCCACTGGACGCGATGGAGTCGGAGGGGATACCGGGAACTGCGGAAGTGGGGCATCTCCCGTGATGTGGCTCACTTGCTCTCGCCAGGGTGGTGTTCTTGAGACTCGGATTCTGACCCCGAAGGTGTCATCCCCTGCTGGCGCTGCATCATCATGTTATCCATCATTCCGTCCATCATCTCATCCAACATGTTCATATGTTTCTTCATCTCGCGTAGATGTTTTTTCATCTCAACCATGGGCTGGCGCTCTCCCTTCATCTCTTCCATCATCTTGCAGCCCTGAGCCGTCCCCTCCTGCATCTTCTGACACATCTCCATCATGCCCATACCCATTCCAGGCATCCCCTGCTGCTGCATGCCACCCATCTGATGGTCCTGCTTCATGCCGGACCCAGGTTGCTGAGCGAGGACGGACATTGGCACCCCCAGCATTGCAATCAACGCCAACATGCCCATACACTTCATGACTTTCATGCGATCTCCTCCCTTCATTCGTTGTACAGTGACAGACTACACATACGCTTGGGCGGCATACTGTTGGACCATCCGGTGCGTATTGAAAAACGACGCATTGAACGCGATCGTTTGCCGCATGATATCGACCCATCGCTCCGGGTCCCGGTAAAACATCGGGACGACCACCGTTCGCAGCTTGTGATATAGCTCCTGTGCATCCCGGCCGTTCATCCGATCCGAATCGGTGCGATCGATGAGACCAGGCCCGATCGACCATCCGGTCACACCCTCGATATGCCCCTCAATCCACCAGCCATCGAGGACACTGAAACTTGGGACCCCATTGTGAGCGGCCTTCATGCCTGAGGTGCCGGAGGCCTCCAGCGGGCGCAAGGGGGTGTTCAACCAGAGGTCGACACCGGAGGTCAGCAACCTGCCCATTTCCATGTCGTAATTCTCAAGATAGGCGATTGAGATCTGATCCTTCAGTTGCCGTGCGAAATGAAATACTCGCCGAATCAGGTCTTTCCCTGGCTCATCCTTCGGATGCGCCTTCCCCGCAAAAATGAATTGCATCGGGCCGACAGTTGCCGCGATCTCCACCAACTGGCCGGGATCGGAAAAGAGCAGATCGGTCCGCTTGTACAATGTCGCTCGCCGCGCAAAGCCGATGGTGAGCACGTCAGGCTTCAAAGACATCCCGATTCGCCGATGCACCTCGTCGATCAACCGCGCCTTGGCCTCGACGTGGGCCTCCCATATCTCGTTCTTTGGGATGCTGATGGCGTACCGGAGCGAGAAAGAATCATTGGCCCATCCGGCGATGTGACGGTCGTAGAGCTTCTTAAAGCTATCGCAGGTCCAGGTGCATGAATGAACTCCATTGGTGATGGAATCGATAGAATAACCTGGAAACATCTCTTGTGAGAC
>NSJM01000014.1 GCA_002634395.1 Candidatus Methylomirabilis sp. | reverse complement strand
CCCCTCCGGCCAACGTCGCCAAGGATCCGCAGGAAGGCTGGGCCCGCGTTACGCGGCTACTACTGGAACGGAAGAAGCGGTCTCTGGCTGCATTGCTTGCCGAGGCACAGGGGGTGACGCTTGAGGGGGACAGGCTCATGGTGATATTCGAAAACGGGACGGCCTTTTCCCGTTCAACGCTGGACGACCTTGAAAATCGGCGCCTCGTGGCAGGGGCCGCAGCCGAGGCCTTTGGGCGGCCCCTGACGGTTGAGTATCGATTCGGCAATTCAAGCAATCCACCTGCAGTGAGTAGTTTGACCGGACTTACTACTGGCGGTTCGGCGGGGCTCGTCACAGGCCAGGGTGAGCTGCGTCAGCCGCCGCAATCCGGCGGGGCTCGTCACAGGCCGCGCGATCTCCAGCAAAGAGCTGTCTCGGAGCAGTCGATCGCGTCGTCCGACCCGTCTGTGTGGGACGCACAGGCAGGTCAGGAGGCGCTGCGACGTCATCCCCTGGTGCAGCGTGCCGTAGAGCTCTTTGACGGCCAAATCGTTCGAGTCAGGGCGAAACAGCCCGAATAGGGCCGACGGGAGAATGAGATGAAGAACTTCGGAAATATGATGAAACAGGCGCAACGCATGAAAGCCGAGATGGAAAAGATTCAGGCGGAGGCTGCGACGAAGCGGGTTGAAGGGACGGCGGGTGGCGGAATGGTGACGGTCGTCTGTAACGGTCAGGGTGAAGTCGTTGCGGTAAAGATCGATCCGGAGGTGGCCGGTCCGGACGAGCTGGAGATGCTGCAAGACCTCGTGATGGCGGCGGCGAATGAGGCGCTCCGAAGGTCTCGCGAGCTGATGAGCCAGGAGATGGGTCGGGTGACCGGCGGGCTGGGACTGCCCCCGGGGCTGATGTAGGAACATCGTGGCCCGCTATGCCCCTCCCCTGGTCAGACTGATCGGTGAGTTGGTCCGCCTTCCCGGCATTGGCCCCAAGACCGCCCAACGCCTGACCTTCCACCTCCTCAAGGCCACCAAGGAGGAGGCGGTGGCGTTAGCTCAGGCCATTATCGAGCTGAAGGATCGAATTCAGAGCTGTGCGGTCTGCTACAACATCGCTGAGGGCGAGCAATGCCCTATCTGCGCCGACCCGACTCGAGACGGATCGGCGCTGTGCGTGGTGGAAGAGGCCAACGATCTCTGGGCCATCGAGAAGACGGCGAGCTTCAAGGGACGGTATCACGTGCTGGGGGGGTCGCTGTCGCCGCTGGAGGGACGTGGTCCCGACCAGCTCACGGCCAAGGCCCTTCTGCAGCGCCTGGAGGGAGGGGAGGTCAAAGAGGTCATTCTGGCCACCAACCCTAACGTTGAGGGCGAGGCGACGGCGATGTACCTCTCGCGTCTACTGAGACCGTTGGCCGTTCGGGTGACGCGAATCGCTCGCGGCCTGCCGATGGGCAGCGACCTGGAGTACGCCGACGAGGTGACGCTTTCCAAGTCGTTGGAGGGGCGGCGGGACGTATGAGGTGGTTGGCGCGCGCCAAAAAGTCATTGCTCGCGCCGATCGAGTGCGCTAAATTACAACACGGTCATCAGCCATCAGCTTTCACTTTTCAGCCTCGATCTGATTGCTGACGGCCAAAGGCTGTTTTTGCGCTGCTTTTGATCCCCGGTAGCTCAATGGTGGAGCGAGCGGCTGTTAACCGCTAGGTTGTAGGTTCGAGCCCTACCCGGGGAGCCATTTCTAGTTCAATGTTCAAGGTTCAGCGTTCAACGTTGAAGACTCCTGATTGCTATCATTGTGCGGTTCGGCTGGTGGCGGTAACCGCCCGGCTGTGGAGACAAGATGCCCCAACATAGAGCGCTAGAACAGTGGGTAGATCAGGTCGCCCGGGCGACTCGTCCGGACCGCATCCATTGGTGCGACGGATCAGAGGAGGAGCATCAGGTTCTGGTTGAGGGGATGCTCCGGGACGGGACCCTGATGAGTCTGAACCAGCAACGCCACCCGGGGTGTTACCTGCATCGGAGCCATCCGTCTGACGTTGCACGGACCGAACACCTGACCTTCATCTGTACGTCTCGACAGGAGGATGCCGGCCCTACGAACAACTGGATGGAGCCCAACGAGGCGCGCGAGCAGGTCGGGAAGCTGTTCCAGGGCAGCATGAAGGGCCGGACGATGTTTGTCGTCCCGTATCTGATGGGTCCGGCCGGCTCCCCTTACAGTAGGGTCGGCGTGGAAATCACCGACAGCCCCTACGTCGTCGTCAACATGCGGATCATGACCCGCATGGGGAAGGTCGCGCTTGAACGACTCGGCGAGTCTGGCGGCTTTGTCCGCGGCCTACATTCGCTCGGAGACCTGAGTCCGGACCGTCGCTTTATCCTCCACTTCCCCGAGGAGCGGCTCATCTGGAGTATCGGGTCGGGGTATGGGGGTAACGCCCTGTTGGGAAAGAAATGCCACTCCCTTCGTATTGCCAGTTGGATCGGTCGAGAGGAGGGCTGGTTGGCCGAGCATACCCTGATCATCGGGGTGGAAGATCCATCAGGGCAGGTCACCTATATGGCGGCCGCCTTTCCGAGCGCCTGCGGCAAGACCAACCTGGCGATGCTTGTCCCCCCTTCGGATTTCTCGGGCTACAAGGTGTGGACTGTTGGCGATGACATCGCCTGGATGCACATCGGGCCCGATGGACGGCTACGGGCCATCAACCCCGAGGCCGGATTCTTCGGTGTCGCGCCAGGCACCAGCGTCAAGACGAACCCCAACATCATGGCTGCGGTCGGTCGGAATACGATCTTCACCAACGTGGCCGTTACTCCGGAGGGAGAACCGTGGTGGGAGGGAAAAGACGCGACACCGCCCGATGGCTTGGTTGATTGGCACGGCAACGCTTGGACGTCCGGTGAGGGGGCGGCGGCCCATCCCAACTCACGCTTCACACTTCCCGCCAGGCAGTGCCCATCGATCTCCCCCCGCTGGGAGGATCCGGAGGGCGTCCCGATCTCGGCGATCATCTTTGGGGGGCGGCGCGCCCGAGTGGCGCCACTCGTCTATCAGTCATACGGTTGGCAGCATGGCGTCTTCGTGGGGGCCGGCATGGCCTCAGAGACGACAGCCGCCCAGTCGGGCGCCGTCGGGGTTACCCGACGCGATCCGATGGCGATGGTCCCATTCTGCGGCTATCACATGGCCGACTATTTCAGCCACTGGCTCGACATGGGCCAGCGGATCGCTCACCCTCCCGCGATCTTTCACGTCAACTGGTTTCGGACCGATCAGAGCGGCCGCTTTCTCTGGCCCGGCTTCGGCGAGAACATTCGTGTTCTGAGGTGGATTCTGGAGCGAGTTCACGGCCAGGGCAAGGCCGTCGAGACTCCCATCGGGTTCATTCCCACATCTGATGCGTTGGATCTGGATGGGCTGAGACTGCCGGCTGGCGCCGCAGATGAGCTGTTAAAGATCGATGCTGATGCCTGGGCTGCGGAGCAGGCGGAACAAGGCCAGTTTTTCGACCGTCTTGCCCCGCGCCTGCCTGTGCAGATTCGGCAGGAGCATGATATGCTCCGTCAGCGGCTCAGCCGCGTCAGTACCCCGTGAACGCCGCCGAGCCGCCACGCGTGCCGTAGTCGCCGACCCCTCCAGCGATTCCGAATCGAATGTGTCCCTCACATGCAGAAGGGGATTGCCGGTGCGATCCGACGAGCCCACCGAAGAACTGACGGTACTGAATCAAGCGTTACGAGCCGAAATCGCTGAACGCCAATGGGCGGAGAAAGCCCTGCGGGAAAGTGAGGCTAAATATCGTACCCTTGTCAATGGGTTGAGCGATGGGCTGTTTGTGATGAACGCTCAGGGGGTCATCACCTTTGCAAATCGGTCACTGGCCAAGATTCATGGCGTCAAAGGGTCGGAACAACTCACAGGCCGCAGCTTCTTGGAATTCATTACCCCTGGTGAGTTGAACCGGGTGAAGGAGTTGTTTGCCCGCGATCTAGAGCCCGGGAAGCTTGCTGAGGTCGTAGAGACTCAAATCGTCCGCCCGAACGGAGAGAGCGCCTTTGTTGAGATCAAACCGGTTCCCATCCTGGAGAATGGCAGGGTTGTGGGTTTTCAAGGGATCCTGCGCGATGTCACCGAGCGCAAGCGGGCGGAGCTGGCCCTACAAAAAACTCACGACCTTCTTATGACGGTGATTGATGCCTCGCCAACGGGCATCACCGTCCTGGATCGCGAGGGGAACGTCAGGGCATGGAATCGAGCAGCGGAACGGATTTTCGGCTGGCAGAAAGAAGAAGTCCTTGGGCGCCCCCTGCCCATCGTCCCCCCGAACAGACGAGAGGAGCACCTCACCCTTCTCGGCCTGGCGTTGGAGGGGGAAACGCTCGCCGGCATCGAGGTTGTTCGCCGGAAGAAAGACGGCTCTCTGGTCGACATCAGCCTGTGGACGGCGCCATTGCGTGATGAAGGGGGCGGCATTGACGGCGTCGTTGGTATCTTGGTGGATGCTACGGGGCGCAAGCAGGCCGAGGGACGAATCCGCCTTCAGGCGGCGGCGCTGGAAGCGGCTGCGAACGGCATCGTCATCACCGACCGGGAAGGCACCATCCTCTGGGTCAATCCGGCCTATACGCAACTGACCGGCTACAGCGCCGAAGAGGCCATCGGCCGGAACCCGCGCATCCTGAAGTCGGGCAGCCACGATCAGGCCTTCTACCAGAACCTTTGGGAGACTATTCTTGCCGGGAGGGTGTGGCAAGGCGAGATCGTCAATCGCCGCAAGGACGGCAGTCTCTATGCCGAGGACCAAACCATCACCCCGGTCCCGGACGAACGTGGGGGCATTTCCTATTTTATCGCCATTAAACACGATATCACCGAGCGCAAACGCCTCGAAGACCGACTTCGCCAGGCGCAGAAGCTGGAGGCTATCGGCCTCCTGGCCGGGGGAATTGCGCACGACTTCAATAATCTTCTGAATGGGATTATCGGCTTCACAGAACTGGCCTTGGGGGAGATGCCCCCGGATAGCAGGGGACACCGTCACCTTAGCCGAGTACCAGAGATGAGCCGTCAAGCCGCAGAGCTTATAGGCCAGGTGTTGAGCTTTGCGCGGAAGGCTCCGCTGCAACGGAAGCCGCTGGACCTGAACCCGCTGCTCCAAGAGAGCGCGAGCATCTTGCAGCGAACGCTTCCCGAGACGATCGCGATCAAGTCAGAACCCTCCCAAGAGCCTCTCGTCGTCAATGCCGATGGCGCTCAGGTACAACAGATTCTCCTCAACCTTGCCACCAACGCCCGTGACGCGATGCCCCACGGAGGTACGCTGACATTTCGACTGACGCCGGTCACGCTGATCGAGGCGAGCCTGGGTCGGCATCCAGAACGCCGCGTGGGCGCCTTCGCCTGCCTGACTGTGGCCGATACCGGGACCGGCATCCCGGCCGCTATCCGAGATCGCCTCTTTGAGCCCTTCTTTACGACTAAGGAAACCGGCCATGGGACAGGCTTGGGTCTGGCCTCAGTCTACGGAATCGCTCACCAGCACGAGGGCTGGATCGAGGTGGAGACGGCCGAAGGCCAAGGGAGCGCCTTTCACGTCTTTCTTCCCTTGGTTCCCGCTGCGGTAAAAGCCGCCCCTTCGATCGCGGAGGCCATGCCGCGGGGAACCGAGACGCTCCTGTTAGTAGAAGACAACCCGATGGTCCGGGAGTTGGGGGAGATCCTCCTGGGCGACCTTGGATACACCGTTCTGAGCGCTGAGGATGGCGTCGAGGCGCTGGCAACCTTCCGGGCTCACGCCGATGTCGCCCTGGTTCTTACTGACGCCATTATGCCCCGGATGGGTGCGACAGACCTGATCCCGGCCCTGCGTGCTCTCAACCCGGACATTAAGGTACTGGTTGCTACCGGTTATGCCCCGGACGAAATTCAACACAGCCTGGAAAGCTCTGGGGTAGTCGATTATATCCGGAAACCATTTTGTCAGGCCGACCTGGCCACTTCGGTCCGCGCTGCCATCGACGGCGAAGCGTCTGACGGGCACTAACCGGGGGCTCAGGCGCGATCAACTGAGGGGGGAGGTCGCCCGTTTCAATCAGTGAGTGGTCTTTTCCTCCCCATGGGATAAGGAAAGAACTCGGGATGGCTTGATGCCCGGAGGGAGACAGTGAAAGAGCAGTTTGTCGCCATCACGCTTCACCGGATCGCCGGCCACATGATCTGCGGCGCCGTCACCCTGACCAGACAGCCCGATCGCTCCTGGCGGGGGAAGTGCGCGAAGTGTGGGGAGGAGTTCCGGGTGGAACCGGACGCCCGGTTCGAGGGGCAGGTCCGCGCGATGAGGAACTGACTAATGCTGAATATCGAGCTGAAAGCGCGCTGTGAAGATCTTGGAAAGCTTCGAGAGCTGTGCGAATCGCTTGGAGCAGAGGGTCAGGAGCCGGAGCGGCAGGTTGATACCTATTTCAACGTGAACCATGGCCGCCTGAAGCTTCGAGAGGGGCTGGAGTCCGGCGCTGAGCTGATTTACTATATTCGAGGTGATGTTGCCGGGGTACAGGAAAGTCACTGCGAGATCTACCGCGTCGAGGATGCGGAGGGCCTCAAGGCGATGCTTGCCAAGGCGCTCGGTGTCAGCATCGTGGTTGCGAAGCGACGCGAGACCTTTGTACTCGACAATATCCGGATCCACCTTGATAAGACGCAGGGGCTAGGCAGCTTTGTTGAGCTTCACGGGACGATTGATGAACCGGGAGAGCTGCCGATAGTCGCCGATGAGGTGCAAGGCGTGCAGCAGGCGCTGGGAATCGATCCGCACTCGCTTGTTGGAGAGTCGTATGCGACCCTGGCCGCTGCGGTAGAGGCGGAGCGCGCGCGTCACTACGCCAATTGACCGGAGATACGGGTTATGGAATATCGCAGGTTTGGCCGCACAGACGTTCAGGTATCGGAGATCGGTTTTGGGGCCTGGGGGATCGGTAAAGGGTGGTGGGGCCAAACCGATGATACGCTCTCGATCAGCGCGGTGATACGGGCGCTGGAGCTTGGCGTGACCTTTATCGATACCGCGCATGCCTATGGCGATGGGCACAGCGAGCGACTGATCGCCAAGACCTTCAAGGAAGTCCGTCACCGCGTCTTTGTCGCCACCAAGGTGCCACCGAAGAGCCGCGAGTGGCCACCCAAGGAGGGGACGGCTGCGCGGCAGGCGTTTCCCGCCGATTGGATCATCACGCACACAGAGCAGAGCCTCCGGAATCTTGAAGCGGAGCGCCTCGATCTGCAGCAGCTCCATATCTGGCGCGACGAGTGGCTTGGTGAGCTCGAGTGGCAAGAGGCGGTGCGTCGGTTGAAACAGCAGGGAAAGATCCGATTCTTCGGGGTCTCCATCATGGACCATCAGCCGGGCAGCGCGCTGGAACTCGTCAAGTCCGGCCTGGTCGATACCGTCCAGGTGATCTACAACATCTTCGACCAATCCCCGGAAGAAGAGCTGTTCCCCCTGTGCCAGAAGCACGACGTCGGCGTCATCGCCAGAGTCCCCTTTGACGAGGGGGGTCTGACTGGCAACCTCACGCCGGACACCACCTTCCCCCCGAAGTCCGTACAGGCGTTTTACTTTCGCGAGGATCGGCTGCGGGAGACGTGCGAGCACGTTGGTCGACTGAAGCCGTTGCTGGGAGGGGAGATCACAACGGTGGCGCAGCTTGCACTCAAGTTCTGTCTGAGCCACCCGGCGGTCTCAACCGTGATCCCCGGGATGCGCCGCCCGGCGCATGTGGAGGCCAACAGCGCGGTCTCCGACGGCAAACCGCTCGCACCCGAGACGCTGGCCGCCCTGCGATCCCACGCCTGGCCCAGAAACTTTTATCAGTAAGAAAAGCCGGACCCTTTTCGTCTGTCGCCTAGCGCCGGCATCCACATCAGGCTGCGGGGTAGCGTCCGCTGTTCTAGCTCGTCATCCCGCCTGTCTGCGCCTGCCTGTCGCGCTCGCGACGCAGACAGGCGCGGACACGCACAGGCAGGTGCGTGACACGCCTGCCCCGTACTTGATACGGGGGAATCCAGTCGGATCCTTCTGGATACCGGCCTCCGCCGGTATGACGAACTCGCGGCAAGCCGCCTGGAATGAACCCTCAGTAGATAACCATATCATACGCCATATATTCGTATGGCGTAATCCCGAATCCTGTGTTAAACTTACCCAGTGAAAAAGGTACAGTTTGAATGGGATCCCAACAAAGATGCTGAAAACCAGCTTGAGCATGGGGTACCGTTCTCACTGGCTCAATACGCTTTCGCCGACCCTCATCGTGTCATCGCGGAAGACCTTGCTCACAGTAAGAACGAGAAGCGCTATTTCTGTTTCGGCAAGGTCGAGGGCGGAATTCTGACTGTCCGCTTTACCTATCGCGGAGGTGTGATTCGTATCTTCGGCGCCGGTTACTGGCGGAAAGGCAAGGCTATTTATGAACACGAAAATCAAATACACCAATGAACCATTCGAGGCCAAAGTCATTCGAGACTTCCTGCCTCCCCCCTCGGATCTCGCGTTCCGAGAACAAGGAGTGAAAGTTACGATTGCTCTCAGCAAGAAAAGTGTCGATTTCTTCAAATCCGAGGCGGCCAAACACAATACGCAGTACCAGCGCATGATTCGCCGACTTGTTGATGCCTATGTAGACTCGTACGCAAAGCCTCAATCGCCTCGTATAACACGGACCCCCCGCAGGCGGGCGGCCGGTTAGCTCAAGCATAAGAGGTCAACTGCCTTCCCCAGGAGAGCCCAATGGTAATCTCGCAGGGCGCCTGGACCGATAATTTCACAGAAAAGCGTCTGTCGCGTCTATTACGTCAATGGAGTCTTATCGGGGCGTAGGTCGGGTTAGCACAGCGTAACCCGACAACTCGGCAACGGCGAAAGGCGTATCGGAAACCGAACGCTGACGGCCTGCGTGAACTCCAAAAGCGGCTCACCCGACAGTTGAACATCAGGGCAGTGCGCGTTGCTCTGGGTTCGCATATATGCTAACATGCCATTATGCCCTTCGAGATCGAGTACTTCCACGAGCGGGTGTTTCACGAGATTGAGTCGTGGCCCGTGGACGTCCTCGCGGACTACGCGCGCTTGGTCGAACTCCTGGCCGAGTACGGACCAGCTCTCAGGCTTCCGTACTCTCGATCTTTTGGTGATGGCTTGTTCGAGCTTCGGCCTCGCGGTCGTTCCGGCGTTGGGAGGGCGTTCTACTGCTTTCTCGTTGGCAAACGGGTCGTCGTACTGCACGCCTTCCTCAAGAAGTCACAGCACACGCCCGATCGAGAACTGAAGCTGGCGCGCAAGCGCCTGAAGGGGGTATCAGATGCCCGAACTGACATTTAAGCCCGTCCGCCATGGTCATAAGGAATTCCTTGCCAGGGCGGCAACCCGCAAGGGATTCGTCGAAGCGTACGACGCCCTTGCGCTTGAGTACCAGGTGGCCAATCAAATGCTCAAAGCACGATCCCGCGCAGGTCTGACGCAGGACGCCGTCGCAGAACGGATGGGCACGACGAAGAGCGCGGTCTCCAGGCTCGAATCGGCCGGAAAGCACGCTCCGTCGCTCGCCACGCTCAAGCGATATGCGAAGGCTGTAGGGTGTGAGCTTCAAGTACGCCTCGTGCCGCAGAAGACCGCGTGACGCCCAACCCTGTTGTCCAGTCAGATCGGCTACGAGATGTGCTTTTGGATAACGGACCGTAGGTCGGGTTAGCACAGAGTAACCCGACAATTCGGCCAGGGCAAAAGGCGTATCAGAAAATGAACAACCCCGCGGCTTGCCGCGGGGTTGTTCATTTCAAGGAGGAGTATTACCTGAACTTCGTCTATCCCCTGAATCAGCTACACGCCAATATCAGTAGTTACTCCATCACGCCACGGTGGCGGCTTATGTTGACGCAGGTGGAACGGGCGATCGCAGACTTGAAGTACATGGAAGCAGGTATCAATCCGAGCGCCGGACCCGTCAAGCTGTCGACACCTGGTGGCACGTACGTCCATCCCCATCGTATCGAAGCGCTTTCAGCCCTCAAGCCCACGAACTTCGATCTTCACAAGCTCGCCGCGCTTCTGAACGAGATCAGCGTCTGTGACCGCAACCGATGCTACTTTGCCCTTGTCGCCCTTGTCCGCACTGTCATAGACCACGTACCGCCATTGTTCGGCTGCAAGACTTTTCCGGAGGTCGCGAACAGCTATGCGGGCGGCAAGTCGTTCAAGGAGTCGATGATACATCTGGACAATTCAGCGCGGAAGATTGCTGACCAGCACCTCCACGCCCAGGTGCGACGGAGTGAGGTCCTCCCGAACCTAGTGTCTCATTGCGAAAATCATTGCACATTGATCGTCATACCGGCGAAAGCCGGTATCCAGGAAAATCAATGAATTCCCACTTAAGGCCTGCGGGAATGACGGAACGTGTATTATTGCAAGCAAGCACTAGTACGGGTGGACTTTTCGAACGACTTAGACGTCCTGCTTGCTGAGATTATTCGCATGTCAAAGGCATGAGGTGCCATTTACATCGACCCAGCCCGCGGTGGTTCGCCCCGCGGCTGATGGTAGACGTTCAATGAACGCAGGAAGAACGTTCTGCGCAAAGCAGCACTCAGCCGAGTTGTCGGGTTACGCTGCGCTAACCCGACCTACCGCCACTCTGTAAGTGGGCAAAAAGTCTAGAAGAGATGGAGAGCGCGCCGAACTGTCACCCTAGTTGTTGTAGGGGTGACGGGATGGTTGAGGGCTCCAAAATATCCAGAATTGTCAGAGCGCGGCGATAACATCGGTGAATTGAAACCGGAAGGTTCGTATGCTATCCTCCTTCGCATGTAGACAGGTCTCTGCTTATTAGGATGGAGATCCTTGGAGGAGACACAGACGTGGACGACACCTGGAACGATTATGTCATTGCGACCTATCGGCTTGGCGGTGGAGGCGATTGGACGAAGAAGGCAGAGACGATCGCGCTGGGCATGACGGTCGGTAGCTGGCCCGGCCTGTCGGTTGAGAGACAGGCGGCCCTTCAGCGCCATGCCGGCCGCGTCGTGTCGGTGGACGCGGGCCTGATTCGGATTGCCTACCCGCTTGCAAACCTCACGCCTGACCTCCCATCACTGCTGACTGCCACCTTCGGCAAGCTGTCGATGGATGGAAAGATCCGCTTGGTCGATCTCACCATGCCGCCCCACTTTGCTGCTGCCTTTCCCGGGCCGAAGCTTGGAGTGGAAGGGGTGCGCGAGAGGCTCGGGGTTTATAACCGGCCGCTGCTCATGAGTATCTTCAAGTCCTGCCTTGGGCTTACACTCCAGGAGCTAGCTGAGGGCTTTTTCCAGCAGGCGTTGGGCGGCGTGGATCTGATCAAGGATGACGAGATCTTCTTTAACGACACAGACGCGCCCTTCGAGCAACGCTTGGAGGCATGCCTGCAAGCGACTGAGCGAGCGCGGCGAGAAACGGGCCAGACGGTGCTGTATGCGATCAACCTGACTGGTCCGGTGCATCGGCTTCCTGAAAAGGCTCGACGAGCAGCGCGGCTTGGCGCGAATGCGCTGCTTATCAATGTCCTACCCTACGGATTTGACCTCCTGCAGCGGCTGGCCGAGGATCCGGAAATTACCGTACCGCTCGTAGCCCACCCGGCGCTGGCCGGAGCGCTCTACCCTTCCGACGACTATGGTATCGCTGCGCCGCTGTTGTTGGGGACGCTGATGCGGCTGGCCGGGGCCGATCTGGTCCTGTTCCCGTCCCCCTATGGCGGGATGGCCTTGGAGCGGACCCAGGCCCTTGATCTGGCCCGTCGACTGACGGACGCGGACCACCAACCTCACCGCCGAAGTTTCCCAGTCCCGTCAGCGGGGATCCATCCTGGCCTGGTGCCGCACATAATGGACGACTTCGACCTCGATGTCGTGATCAATGCGGGAGGCGGTATCCATGGTCATCCGGGCGGTGCGGCTGCGGGCGGGCGGGCCTTCCGCGCGGCGATCGCGGCCGGCGCGGCCGGCGTTCCTCTGGAACAGGCCGCCGCGGGAAGCAGCGATCTGCGGGCGGCCCTTGACCAGTGGGGCGGCGGCAAGGCCAGAATCCCCAAAGGATTTCCAGTGGCATGAGTCGGCAGACAGTCATCTTCTGCGACTTCGACGGGACCGCTGCCGAGCAGGAGGTTATCGTAGCGCTCTTTCGGGCGTTTGGGCCGCCCGGATGGGAGGCGGTGCGCGACGCGATCATCGCCGGGACGGTAAGCGTGCGGGATGGGGTCGGCCGTCTCTTTGCCCAGATCCCGTCGTCCCGAGTTCCGGAGATGGTGGCGTATGCTCGGCGGATTGCCACGCTACGATCCGGATTTCATGAGTTTTTGGAGTATTGTCAGGTCCATGACTATCGGTTTTTACTGACCAGCGGAGGGGTTGACTTCTTCATCTACCCCATCCTGGAGGGAACCCTGCCGCGGGAACAGATCTACTGTAACGGGAGTGACGTGAGCGGTCCCACAGTACGCATCCTCTGGCCCCATACGTGCGACGAGCACTGCCAAGCCGACTGCGGAATGTGTAAGCCCGGCATCATGCGGCGATTTCCATCAGAGCAGTATCGTAGGGTGGTGGTGGGGGACGGCGTCACGGACCTGCCCGCGGCCAGGCTGGCCGATCTGGTCATCGCCCGAGATCTGTTGGTCGTCAAGTGCCGGGAGGCAGGGATTCCCTATGAACCGTTTGAGACCTTCTTCGATGTCATGGCGGTCCTTGATCGGATAGGGGCAGAAGCGTACCGATAATGATGACGCACCAAGCCACCGAGCAGGCCCTGACGACGCTGGTTGAGATTACGGCGAGCTTCGCCAGGCGGGGCTGGTTCCCAGCGACCAGCGGCAATCTCTCGGCTCGAGTCAACGCCCCGGGCGAGCCGCTCTTGCTGGTCGTTTCCGCCAGCGGTCGAGATAAAGAGGCGATGACGGCGGCCGACTTCGTCCTGGTAGACGAATCGCTGCAACCAGTGGAGTTCGGACTTCAACCTGTGGCGAGCCCGGTCGAACTATGCCCCTCAGCCGAGTCAGTAGTTCACGCCCGTATCTATCAGGCAACGGGGTGTGGCTGCGTCTTGCACGTACACACGGTTTGGAATAATCTGATTGCCGAACGCTGCTCCTCCCAGGGTGATGTCGTGCTCCGGGATCTGGAGATGCTCAAGGGGCTGGACATCTGGGAAGAGGCGGCAGAGATCCGGGTTCCTATTGTGGAGAATCTGTTTAAACTGCCCGCCCTGGCAGAGGCCGTAGTGGAGCGGATCACAGACCAAAGGGTGCCAGGGATCCTGGTCCGGCGCCATGGACTGTATGCCTGGGGAGCGAATCCCTTCCAGGCCAAGCGGCATGTTGAGGCCTTCGAGTTCATGTTTGAATACCTGCTCCGATGGGAGGTGAGGCATGACGGCGATCAGGCTGCACTCTGATAACCGGCGCATCGAGGCACCGGCAGAGATGGCGAGCTTTCTCGAGGGCGAGGGGCTCATCTACCGCCACTGGGATGTGTCGAAGCTGCGAGAAGAGTTGCGGGACAACTACGCCCTGACCGAGGCTGAAAAGACGGAGATTCTGGCGACGTTTGACAGCGAGCTGGAACAGCTCAAGGCTGAAGGAGGGTATGTGTCAGCCGACATCGTCGTGCTCTGGGAAAAGACCCCCAATGTGGAGGTGCTGCTCGGCAAGTTCAGCCGGGAACATCATCACAGCGAAGACGAGGTGCGGTTCGTAGTCGATGGCCACGGTGTCTTCACGATTCGTGGGCGGAGCGGCCCCTACTTCGATGTGATGGTAGGTCCGGGCGATCTGATCACCGTGCCTGCGGGTACCCGCCACTGGTTTACCCTGGCCGAGGATCGGCGGATCAAGTGCATTCGCCTCTTCCAGGACCCCGCCGGGTGGGCAGCCATTTACTGACCCGAGAGACCCTCTCACCAAGACTACCCATACCGACCCGGTTTTGCAAAGGGATGTGCGGTGTGCTAGTCTGTCTTTTGTGCGAGGCCGGATTGGGAGTGAATGATGAGCGAAGAGGCAAAGTTCACCATTGAGGTGCTCTGCCCCTGCTGCCAGGCGAAGCTTACCGTAGACCCTGAGCTTGGCGCGGTCCTGCATCACGAGCTACCGCCCAGGGAGACGCACTCCACAGACCTGAAGGCAGCGGTTGAGGAGTTGAAGGGCGAGGCGGGTCGGCGGGAGGCGCGCTTCAAGGAGTCGATGGAAGCGGAAAAGGAAAAAGGGAAGATCCTGGAGCGAAAGTTCAAGGAGCTGCTCAAGAAGGCGAAAGACGAACCCGTCACCCGGCCCACCCGGGACATCGATCTGGATTAGTAGCTGCTCAGGTGTTTAGGCTGAGGGCTGAAGACCGAAGGTTCTAATTATCTCACGAAGTACGAATCGAGCCCTTCAGGACCGTTTCGGAGTCTTGCATGATCACGTATGATGAGCCCCTAAAAGTCATCAGTCTTCAGTCTATCTACCTGAATAGTTACCTGGATTAGCCCCCGCCTGTGGTAAGCCCGGTCGAACCACCCGCCCCGATGAACGATGACGACCTGCTTGGCGCGCTCCTTCGGCGGGTCAGTCGCTCATTCTACCTGACCCTACGCGTGGTTTCCAGCGATGTGCGGCGGCCGATCGGTCTTGCGTATCTGCTCGCCAGGGCCGCAGACACCATTGCCGACACGGCCCTTATCGGCCGAGCCGACCGCCTAAAGCACCTTGAGCTCTTTCGCGAGGCCCTGAGGGAATCAGAGGCCGGACCGCTACGAGCGATCAGCGAGGCGCTTGCGGGGCCGCAGCAGATTGCGGCGGAGCGAGAGCTGCTGACTCGCCTTCAGCAGGCGTTCGCCCTCCTTCGATCTCTCAGTTCATCCGATCAGTCGCTGGTGCGTGGCGTAGTCCTGACCCTGACTGACGGGATGGTTATGGACCTTGGCACCTTCCCAGGAGAGGATGAGGGCCGCCTCGTCGCCCTGCAGACGCGAGCCGATCTGGACCGTTATACCTACTATGTCGCCGGGTGCGCGGGAGAGTTCTGGACCGATATCCATATGGCGCATCGCTCTTCCCTCGCCGGATGGGATCGGGAGGCGATGAGGCAGCGCGGCGTTCGGTTCGGCAAGGGGCTCCAGATGACGAACGTCCTGCGCGACCTCCCGAAGGACCTTCGAATAGGCCGCTGTTACCTCCCCCAACAAGAACTGGACGCGCTGGGCCTTCAGCCGGCCGACCTGCTCGACCCCGCAGCCGTGGTTAAGGTTAAACCGTTGCTACACTCCCTTCTCGCGCTCACTCTCGAACACTACCAGGAAGGCTGGGCCTATACGCACCAGATCCCGAGGCGAGAAATCCGAATGCGCCTGGCCTGTGTCTGGCCGCTGTTCATCGGCCTCAAGACGTTGGCGCTGCTCGCGAGGTCACCCAATCTGCTTGATCCTGGCGTTGTCATCAAGATTCCACGGGGGGCCGTCTATGGAATGATGGCGCGCTCCCTGGCGATGATCGGCTCCGACGCCACCCTGAACCGATACTATCGGCGTCTGTGGCAAAATGTGGCGGTTTCAGAATAGCGAGACGATGATGGCAGAGCAACACACCATGATGCACTGCCGCACCACGGCGCGAGAACCCCCCCCAACCCCCCTTTCGCAAAGGGGGGTTGGGGGGATTTGGCAAAGGAGATTTTCTAAGCAAGTGGAAAAGAACGTCAGGGCGCATGTCTGGGTTTCGGGGCGGGTCCAGGGGGTCTGTTTCCGTGCCTGCACATCAGATGAGGCGGCAGCCGCAGGTGTTGCTGGTTGGGTGCGGAACAGCTCGGATGGTCGGGTGGAGGCGGTGTTTGAAGGCGAGAAGTCGGCCGTGGAAGCGATGATCGCCTGGTGTCGGAAGGGTCCACCGGCGGCCCGCGTCAACGCTGTTGAAGTGACCTGGGAGCAGCCAAAGGGCGAGCACGGGTTCGGGGTACGACATTAGCCGATAGCACAGCACAGGCGGCTGGGCCAAGCTTGCAGGGGTCTTGGAATCTATACGCGACCCGGGGTTCCTGGGCTATACGGATGTGTACAGGCTGACAAACTCCTCGTCGGTGAGCTGGTCAAGCCTGCTGACGTCGATGTCGTTCGAGGCGCGACCTGGATATTTATTGGTGAGCTTGACCCCGAAAAACTCCTCAAGTTTCTCAGTTCTTACCATTGTGATGGCGTTCCATGCATCTCGCGAGCACGCCTGCGAACATTTGTCGCACCCGATACATTCATCGAACCGGATCTGGACGGACGGCACATTGTCATGGACGCTGCGGTCGTATCCGTGCATTGTGACTTGCTCTGGCGTCAGGTGCGAGATGCAATCGACCGGGCAGACCGACTGACACGGTGTCACCCATTCTCCCTGCTTCACATTGTGTCCGCTACACCCGGAGCAGTTGCCGGGATCGACCAGCGCGATCCAGGCCGGCTTCGCCTTCTTCTGGCCGATCTTATCCGGGTATTGATCGGTATCGACCAAGCCGTCGCCGTCTTTGTCCTCAGGGCTGCGGTTCAAATCAATAGTCTTTTGCCGAAGCTTCTCAACAATTTGCACGCGCTCGTCCGCGAGCGCCTGATAGGCCGAGTGTTTCTCCTTCCAGGTTGGGTAACGGTCAAGCCGAAATAGCCACCCGTAGCCGTTCTGCTTCCAGAACTCCGCCCGCTTCAGCCGGTTCGCCTCCAGTTGGGCTTCGAGCGCAGCCTTTTCCCTTGCGCGAGTTTCGAGCGTCTTCAGGTAGCTATCGGCTCGTCGCTTATCCCGTTTATGGGGCGGGAGATACCCCGGCAGCGCATGTACGTATTTTGTCAGCATCTCAGGCACCATCGTGAAGTCCCCTTTGCCACTCAAGCTTCACAGGCTACCCGCTTACCCGGCTCAAGTCAAGCGCTCGCCGCACTCTAGACCCCGTGAAGCTTGAGGTCCTGCACGGCCTGATAGATCGGGATGATGTCAGCGAGCGGAGGCCACGGCAAGATGCCGAGCGAGTCATGAACATAGTCGCGGGTCCGCATGCCGTTCAGGACGCAACTGACGCCCGGGGTGCTGGCCAGGGCCCAGAGCGCCTTCCGGGACAAGCTCTCGCTTCGTCGTTCCTCTGGGAGGAACGGGTCGATGGCCGCTGAGATCGCGCCATGAACGCGCCGGTGCTGGCTCGCCGCCAGCCGGACCATCCTGTTGCCGACGATGGCATTGAGCGGCCGGTTGACCAGGACACCGATTGCCGCGCCGGATGCGGTCTCCAGCGCTGTCTGCCGATTGTCCGGCCCGGTGTTCCGCGTGAGAAGCGCGCCCGCCTCGAACAGATTCATCGGGAGTTGCAGGATTCGGAAGTGGTGGGCCGGCCCACCAGCCTCTCGCGCGGCGGCAAGCATTCGGGTCAGCGACGTCGCCTCCGGATCAGCCGCAGGCGACACGGCGGTGTTTGACGAGACGCCATACCATCGGATCGTGCCGACTGTCACCTGGTTTTCGAAGAAGGTAAACGCCACTCGCAGCCGCCGGTAGAACTCGTCACGAGCAGACTCCGGGTCGCCGCGCCTGCGCGCCTTGGCGTCGGAGAGGAAGTACTCAGGATTGTGCAGCAGGCAGACATCGAGGGTCTCGATTTGCAGCCGGGTGAGCGACAGTTCGAGCTGCTCGCGCAGGAACTCCGGATGGATGCAGTGCCAGCAGCCGTCCATGTATTTGACCATCTCTGGAAACGGCCTGTCCTCCGCCTCTCGCTTCTGGGCCAGCTCCAGGTTCTGTCCCTGGACGTAGCCGATCTTCGAGACGACAATGACCTCCTCGCGTCTGAGCGTTCCGGCGCGCGTCAGCTTGCCGAGAACAGCGCCGACGCACCGCTCGCTGCCGCCATCCATGTAGTTGGTGGAGGTGTCGATCAGGTTACAGCCATGGCGCAGCGCCTGCTCGAGGGCTTCGGTGTGTTCGGGCGTCTCATCGTCGATCCGGTAGCCACCGAAGCCCAGCTTGCTGGTGGTTAGGCCGGTTGCCCCGAGCGGCCCGTAGTTCAATGGGGCGAAGCGTTTTGCATAGGCAGTAGTGCCGGCCTCCGTCGCGCTACCATGCAGGAAGCTGCCGACGGCTGACCGTTTACCACCTGGGCCACGCCGCGCGGCACCGTCAAGGAGTTCGGCTGCTTGCGCGGGGTCGGTGATCGGGGCCTGGCAGGCGAAATTCCGACAGACATAGAGTGCCGCGCGCCCATCGACCAATCTTTTCCCCCTCAGCAGAGGAAAGTCTGGTGGGTCGCCTTCGGTCGGATTGTGATGCGCAATGATCCGGTTCGGGAGGTAGTGACGGCCAACCTCCCGGCGTAGGGCCTCATATTCCGCTTCTCTCGGCGCGCCGATCAAGGCCAGCTCCACCGACCCCTCCAGGAGGAGGTCCACGACGGCAAGGCTCTTGGCGAAGGCGTGCGGATAGTCGGCGATCTGCTGCCCATACGCGCTGATCGCCCGCTCGGCCGCCCTTCGCCACTCCTCCCGGTCCAAGTGGAATGAGAGGCGGGCCAGCGCCGAAGCCGCCACGGCATTGCCGCTGGGGGTGGCGCCATCCGTCCCCTCCCGATGACGCAGGATCAGCATTTCGTGGTCACGCGACGTGGTGTAGAAGGCGCCGCTCTCCTCATCGGTGAAATCGGCCAAGAGGCGCTCGGCCATTCTCGCGGCTTCAGAGAGATATCGGTCCGCGCCCCCCGCCTCATACAGGTCGATCAGTCCCTCGCAGAGATAGGCGTAATCCTCAAGATAGGCGTGCAGGTGCGCCTTGCCGGTCCGGTAGGTCCGGAGCAGCCGACCGTCCGGTTGGAGAAGCGTGGAGAGCAGGAAGTCGGCTGCACGGACGGCGGCGTCAAGGTAACGCTGCTCGCCCAGGACGCGGTACCCTTCGGCCATCGCGCTGATCATCATCCCGTTCCAGGCGGTGAGGATCTTGTCATCCAGGCCGGGTGGCACCCGCTCTCGACGCGCCTCATAGACCTTGGGTCGCGCCCGATCGACGGAGTCGGCAAGCTCCTCGACGCTGATCCCGAGCTTTGTGGCCACCTGCGCAGCCGTGCGCCGGATGTTTGGGATAGACCTGCCCTCCCAGTTGCCGGTGGGCGTGATGTCATAATAGGCGCAGAACCGGCGCGCCTCCTCCTGCCCCAGAATCGTCTCGATCTCGGCCGGCGTCCAGACATAGAACTTCCCCTCGACCCCTTCCGAGTCGGCATCGGTGGCGGAGTAAAACCCTCCCTCCGGCGCGGTCATCTCTCGCAAGATGTAGTCGAGAATCTCAGTTGCAATTCGCCGATAGGACGGGTCGCCGGTCACCTGAAAGGCCTCCAGATAGGTCCTGGCCAGCAGCGCATTGTCGTACAGCATCTTCTCAAAGTGAGGGACCAGCCAGCGCTCGTCGGTCGAGTACCGGGCAAAGCCGCTGCCGATCTGATCGTAGATCCCCCCTCGCGCCATGGCGTCGAGCGTTGTCCGCACCATATGCAGGGCGTGGGCATCGCCGGTGTGTTGGTGGTGGCGCAGCAGGAGCGACAATGCTGTTGCCGCGGGGAACTTGGGGGCGGCGCCGAATCCGCCGAAGGTCGGATCGAAGGTCGCCGCGAAGTGGGCAACGGCGGCAGCGACTTCGCTCTTCCCGACCGGCAGCGACGCGGGCGGGCGATGCGCCTCGCGCAAGCGTTCGGTAATCTCGTCCGATTGCATCCGAAGAGCGTCGGGTTGCTCGCGCCAGACCTCCGCAACCCGCTTCAGGATCGTCGGAAATCCCGGGCGGCCCAACCCATCCCTGGGCGGGAAGTAGGTCCCCGCGAAGAACGGCTGCAGGTCAGGGGTCAGAAACACGGTCATCGGCCATCCGCCCTGCCCTTGATTCAGGGCCAGCGTGGCCGTCATGTAGATCTGGTCGAGGTCGGGCCGCTCCTCGCGATCGACCTTGATGCAGACGAAGTGCTGGTTCATCAGATCGGCGATCCGCTCGCTCTCGAACGACTCATGCGCCATCACATGGCACCAATGGCAGGTGGAGTAGCCGATGCTCAGCAGGATCGGACGATTCTCTTCCCGGGCCCGGCGGAGCGCCTCCTCTCCCCAGGGGTACCAGTCCACCGGGTTATGGGCATGCTGCAGGAGGTAGGGGCTGGTCTCGTGAATCAGCCTATTGGTGTGCCGCCGCAGCGCCTCTTTATCGCCTTCATGGGACTCAGTCATTGTCTCCCCTCTCATCTGACCTTAGCTGAGGGGAAGAGAGGTGTCAAGCAGTCGCGCCGCGCGCCGCGCGCGCAGGGGGGCAGTGACGGAGAGGAGGTAGATGGCAGCCGCGAGCAGAAGCAGGAAGCGCATCCCGACCATGAAGGAGACCGCTTCTAAGAATCTACCAAGAACCGCGCTGAGGAGGTTGCTGCCGAACGCGGCGGCGTAACAGGTAGGCGCCAAAGCCGAATCCAAGGAAACAGGCGATCAGGACGAAGTTGGTCAGGTCGGCGAAGATGCAGAGATCAGAGGAGTTCCCTCGGAGTAGAAGGATCTCAAGGAACAGACCGACAAAACTCGCCAGGTAAACAGTTGGGCTTGGCTGAGCCGATGCCCCCGGGGCTACTTCCGCGGTCTCACCGCCCCGCAGCCGTTCCCGCACTACGGTCGCCTTGCGGGTGATGGTCCAACAATTCCGTGCCAGGGTCGACTCTGCCATTCGGCACCTCCTTGTTGAGTCGCCCCAGCGTGCCATAGTCGCTGTCTACTCCTCAAGGGGGGCAGTATACCTTATCTCAAGTCGATTCCGGGCTATTGCCTACATCGAAGAGATTGATCTGTGCGCCCAGCCGGGTGTACTACCTGATTGGGGTAGCGCGCGCAATGCTTCCAGGGATTGCCGGATGCCCTGATACCTTTGCCGGGCAACGAGGCTTTACAGATGAGCCGGCACCTCTTTCTCGCGCCGGGTCTCGATCGCGCCCATCTCAATCGGACTGGAGGCCAAAGCCGACGTAGTGGGCAAAAGCCAGCCGACCACCACGGCAGCGAACGGCAACAGGCGCACCAGCCTCATGTCGAGAACTTTTCCTCAGCCATGTTCATATCGGACTGGCTTCCTGTCGCCCACGAGATACAAGGGCGTCAATGAACACTGGAAGCTCCCTTCCCGTTGGGTTGTTGTGGAAATTATCCATCCGCCTCTAATGTAGAAAGTGTTTTCCCTTTGGTTTCAGGAAAAGTCCAGATCCAGGCTCCTGTAAGTAAAGCAAAAAACGCAGCCAGAAAAATGCCTCCACCCAGACCGTACTTTTGGGCCATCATAGCGATAATGACAGGAGTGAAAAACTGGACGCCTCTGGCCAAATTAAACGCGGACCCCATAGCGGTATTGCGAATACCCGTGGGAAACAGTTCCGCGAAAAGAGGTCCATAGCCACCAAACATGCCCGTTCCACATCCCACTAGAAACATAAAACCTAAAATCACCGGTGGGTAAACAATAATCACTTCCCACATAATAGTAATCATGATAAGCCCAAGAGCCATAATAAAAGAATAAATCGAATAAGCAGGACGTCTTCCCAACTTATCAGCAACAAAACCAAACGTGAAATACCCTAAGAATCCGCCTACTTGAGTTACCAACATCCAGGTCGCTGATTTAGCCATAGAAAATTGCCGTTGCTGATGAAGATAACCAGGCAACCATGAATAGGTAAACCAATACGCGGACATATCAAAAATTGCCAACACCAGAGAGAGAATAAATAATTTGCGATAGGATGCTGAAAATAACCTCAAAAAGTTCTGATAACTCTTTTCGCTTTCCAATGTTCCAGCTTGGTATCTGCCTTCTGCAATTAATCTTTTTCTTTCTGCCCACAGATCCGACTCAGGAAGCGCCTTTCGAATTACCACCACAAGAAGTGCGGGTAGAACAGAAATAAAAAAACAGGCCCTCCAGCCAATTACCGGAGCGACAAACCCGCCGATCACAGCTGCCAAAGCGGTACCAATTGGCGCACCGGTTTGCATAAATGCGCCATACCGTCCCCGCATCTTGGCTGGAAAGGTTTCGCTTATGTAGGTTTGTCCCGTTGCCCACTCACCCCCTACTCCCAATCCGGTAATGATGCGGAAAAAAAGTAAAAGAGAAAAATTCGAGGCAAATCCGGATAGAAACGTTCCGATGCTATAGGTAAGAATTGTCCACTGAAGTACGCTTCTTCTGCCAAAACGATCAGATAAAATTCCAAACGCAATGCCTCCAATCGCCGTGGCTGCCAGCGACCCGCCCAAAACATAGGAAAGTTCGATACTGGAAAAGTTGAGTTCCTGGCCGATGGGAATAAGTAAGAACGTGTAAAGAATGAGATCATAAAAGTCAAACACCCATCCCGCCCAACTCATCAGAAGAATCTGATAGTGTGACCGGGTGGGTTTTTCATATTCATTCAGTAACTTTTCCATTCGGTATGCCAGTTAGTATATCCCGGTTCTCCCCTTTCCCACGATGGCGGCGATTCTCTCGGGTTTTCGAGAACTTGTCAAGGTTCACCGGACCCCGCCGTGGTCGACAACTACCGGTCGGCAGAATTCTCTTAGGACTGCGACGGACCGGGCGCCAAGATCGACGCACCCGCCCTACTGTGGGCAGGACGATTCTTGCGCGCCAGTGGTAGGTTCAATGAAAGGGCGCTAAGCAGTCGCGACGCGCGAAAGCCCATGCATCATCAAGCCTTCCGTGTTGCCTTCGCTCTCACGCGATCGTCACGCCGTTGGATCGAAAAATCATCACGGAGGCATAATCTGTCGCAGTATATCTCGACGGGAATCTTATGCCTTGACCTTATCTGGTGGCTTTGGTAATGTTATAAAGATTCCTTTAGATTGTTGCTGGGGGAGATGCGATGCTTACGACAGAGTACGCTTTATGGGCCATTGTGGTCCTATTCTTGGTCTTGGTGTGCGCCATGATCCCCACGTTCGTGCAAATTCGGCGGACCGCCAAGCAAGCGGAGGATTTTCTCAGACTGGTTGAGCTTGAACTACGACCTACGTTGATCGAGCTGAAGGAGGTTGTTGGGAGCCTCAATCGTGTCTCCGACCACGTTGCTGGTGGATTGAAAAAAATGGACGGGACGCTTGAGGCGATTGCTGAGGTGGGGCAGACAGTGCGAGACGTGAATCAACTGGCGCAGCACATCGTCTTTCCAAGGCTGATCACTGGCGCTGCCTTTATGACCGGTCTTCGGGTTGGCCTGAAGACTCTCATCGTGCGACTCGCGGGAAGGAGGTGACGGACATGAGTGGAGAACGGGGATGTTCCCCCGCATCGGTTGCCCTTGCATTTCTCGTCGGGGGTGCGCTTGGGGCGAGCTTGGCGCTGCTATTTGCTCCGGAGGGGGGCCGGCAGACCCGCACCCGGCTCAGAGGTCTCGCGACAGACGTCAAGGATCGAAGCACCGATCTGGTTGATGACGTCAAAGATCGAGTCGAGGATGTGTTTGGAGTAGGCAAAGAGATCTTCGAAGAGAAAAAGACGATTCTTACCGCCGCTTACCAGGCCGGAAAAGAGGCGATGGAGAGAGAGCGAGGTAAGATACAGGAGAGATGAGATAGCCCGTTGGGGTATCGTAACGGGCGTTCCTGGCTCGGGGGGCGCCCGTTTTGCTTTATGAGCTAGGACACACGGTCAGGCGCGTGCCCTGAATTCGCCGTCTTGACCGCCTGCATCACCTGGTCGAACAGCCGCGTGTTAGTCGAGATGGCGTTCCCCCCGCGGACGGTTGGCCGTCCCTGCCAATCCGTAAAGGTCCCACCCGCCTCCAGCAGGATCGGCAGCAGTGCCGCGCAGTCCCAGATATTCATTGCCGGATCGAGCATCACCTCCGCTCGTCCCGTTGCGACCAGAATGTGCCCATAACAGTCACCCCAGCTTCGGTGCATCCGGGTGGCGGCGATCAGATGACGGAAGGCCGCGTCCCGCCCATGAGGCTCGAAGTTGGCGCCGTCCGTGTACAGGAGCAGGGCCTCCTTCAGATCGTCCACACCGGAGACGGTGGCGCGACGTCCGTTCCAGAAGCAGCCCAGTCCCCTGCCTGCAGAAACCAACTCGTTCAGCGCGGGAAGATTCGCCACCCCAAGGACGATCTCTCCATCGACCTCTAACCCAAGTAAGACACCGAACAACGGAACACCGTGGACGAAAGAGGCGGTCCCGTCAAGCGGGTCGATGATCCAGGTTCGGCCAGAGCCGCTCTGCTGCTCGCCGAACTCCTCTCCAAGGATGCCGTGGTCCGGGTAGGCCTCTCGGATCAGCGCCCGGAGCCTCTCCTCAGCTTTGCGGTCGGCCGCTGTCACGAGGGTACGGTCCGGTTTCCGCTCCGGTGTAAGAGCGGTCTGGAAATATTCCATAACGATCTCTCCAGCCTCCCGGGCTGCCTCGACCGCGAAATCCAGGAGCTGCTGGAGTTGGTCTTTTTCGATCATTTGCTTTTCCTGCGCTTACGTTGTGGGCGCCTTGACGGCAGGCATCACGGGTTGGAGAAGGCTCCGCAACGCCTCAATGATCAGAATAGCCGCGAGGAGTAGGAGACTTATGCTGACGACCCCATTCAAGATCGCCGGATGCAGGGCGAAACCCTCTTGCAAGACGACTTCATAGGCCTCGCGTGTCTGGATCACAAGCGACCAGACCGTCATGCTCATGACGAAGAGCATCGGGAGCAGGGTGAACCAGATCGGCCGAGCCAACCTTTTTAACCAGACAGTAATCCCCAGAAGGGTCAGGGCCGCCAGAAGTTGATTGGCCGTTCCGAAGAGGATCCAAAAGACTCTATAAGCCCCTTCGCCGGATGTCACGATGAGGAAAAATGGGAGCGCGACGGTGATCGCAGCCGCGAGCACCGCGCCTTTCTTCCCGGACCAGTTAAACAGCTCTTGAATGATGTAGCGACCAAGGCGGGTGGCCACATCCAGCGTATCGAAGACAAAGGTGGAAAAGGCCATGGCCCCAAAGGTTATCGCGAACTGAAGGTGCTCCTGTCCGATGAGAATGGCGAGGAACCGACCGATGCCGTCTCCATAGATCTTCCCAGGCGCCACGCCCTGGAGTTGAGTTGGAGCAACGATCATGACGGTCGCCAGCGCGATAAAGGCTACGAACCCTTCCAACAACATGGCGCCGTACCCCACCGACCGGCAGTGAGTCTCCTTCGCGATCTGCTTTGACGTCGTTCCCGAGCAGACCAAGCCGTGGAAGCCGGAGCAGGCCCCGCAGGCAATAGTTACGAAGAGAAATGGGAACAGGGCCCCGGTTGTTCCCGGCGCTTGCCAGGTCTTGAACGTTTCTTGCTGGACCTGAAATCCACCGAAAAAGATTCCGATAAGGCCGACGAAAAGGGTCAAATAGAGGATAAATCCGCCAAGATATCCTCTTGGTTGGAGGAGAAGCCACATCGGCATGAGGGAAGCCGCAAAACAGTAAATCAGGATCAAGACCCCCCAACTTTTGACATCCAGGATAAGGAGCGTCGAGACCTCCGTGCCAAACCATACGACGCCCAAGGTTGCCGGTACGAAGATGATTGTTTGGAGCCACAGGGGCGGGTTGAACCGCCTCTGGACCAATGCCATCAGTACGGCCAGGAGAAGGTACATTGTGCTGGCGGCGGCTACCGCCCCACCGGGGTTGAATGCGAAGACCTCCCCTTCAAGCTCTTCCGTCTGGCCCACGAAGGTGCTCGCCGTAATGTTGGTGAAAGCCACGATGACGTAGATCAAGGCCAGCCAGATGAAAAGCATAATAGCAAGCCAGCCCCGCTGACCCAGGTAGATACGGACGATCTCGGCAATCGACCTGGCGCGGTGCCTGACCGATGCTACTAAACTGGAGAAGTCATGGACTGCCCCGATGAAAACGGCCCCGAGGCCGATCCAAAGCAGGCACGGGAGCCATCCGAACATCTGGGCGGCCATAATCGGGCCGGCGATAGGACCGGCAGCAGCGATGGCGCTCAAGTGCTGGCCCAGCAGGTAGAAGGGTTTGGCAGGCGCATAATCAACGCCGTCATTGATCTCACATGCCGGCGTGAGCTGTGTGTCGTCCAGGCCGTATTGCCTAGCCACAAATCGGCCATAGAGCCGATACCCGACTCCGATTACCACCAACAAGATGAGAGCCAGCGACGGCAGGCTCATAAGGTGCCGTTCCTCCTTACCTGATTCTTAGAGGGCTTCAACACTGATCAGTCTTCCTCTACGAGGACGAACTCTTCCCTGGGCGCGCCACAGCTCGGGCAGTGGTCTGGCGGCTGGTCACCCTGCTGGTGGTAGCCGCAGATGAGGCACTTCCAGACGATGGCCATGACCGTGGTCTCCGCGAATACGTCTGCCGCGTGTGATACCGAATGCCAGAGGCCGCCCACATATTATCATTACCCTTTGCCTGGAGCAACGCGAGATGGCGGGGGCGTGAAGGCTTCGACACTGCTCGTCGAATGTGGTAAACTAACACTAATTTTCACAAGGAGGCCAGATGGAAATCGACGCAATACGCGAGGTGGCACTACGGGCCGCGAAGGAGGCCGGCGCGATTCTTCGCCAAGGACTGGAACAGAGGCCAACCATCGAATTTAAGGGCGTGAAGAACCTCGTTACTAATATCGATCGCCGCTCAGAGGAGGCGATTGCCGACTTGGTTCGGCGCAAATTGCCTCATCACGGCGTCGTGTGTGAGGAGGGGACCAGGCTTGATGGTAACTCCGGATACCGCTGGCTCGTGGATCCGCTGGATGGCACCACGAATTATGCCCACGGCTACCCCTGCTTCTCGGTATCGATCGGTGTGGAGAAAGACGGCGAACTGGTCTTCGGATTAGTCTATGATCCGAACCTGGAGGAGCTGTTCATCGCGGAGCGAGGTGGAGGGGCGTTTCTGAACGGCAAGCGATTACAGGTCTCGGCCATCGGTACGATGCCGGATGCCCTGCTGGCCACCGGCTTTCCGAATGACGTCGCAGGTGCCACGCAGAACAATCTGGATTATTTCGTGAGGTTCATGAAGCGCGCCCAGGGCGTTCGCCGCCCCGGCTCTGCTGCGCTCGACCTGTGCTATGTGGCCGCTGGTCGGTTCGATGGCTTCTGGGAGCTGAAGCTGTACCCGTGGGACATGGCGGCCGGCTCGCTGATGGTCAGCGAGGCAGGCGGCCGAGTCACCGACCTTCGCGGTGGGCCGCATCACCTGTCTAACCCCCAGATTGTGGCCAGCAACGGCTTGCTCCATGACGAAATGCTCCGCGTGCTGGCCATGGAGAGCTGATCCCACCGTTATCGTTTGCCGGCGTTCCCTGGAGTGCCTCGTTGAGCAGAATCAGGTCGAGGCGCAAGCATGTATATCCCTGTATCGTAATTAGCGTAGTGTACATAATCACCCCCCATCCAACGCCACAGGGGTCGCCTCAGGCGTCGCTCAGTGCCTTCATGGCCGGCCCAAGCACGCTGCGGAGCATCCCGCTCAGCATCTCTGTCTTCATGAGGAAGATGCAGCAGACGCCTCCCTCCCCCTGCCAGGTCGCAAGCGCAAGTTTGTCGCCCGGACGGATCCCCGCCCTCTCGCGAATATCCTTCGGCAGCACCATCTGACCGCGCCCGTCTACACTCACGAGGGACTCGACTCGACAGCAGTTGCCGCCAGAACCTTCCGTTGCTGTTCTCTTCCGCGCCATTGCATTCACCTCCTGGGATCGTCATTCCGTATCAGTACTTTCTTAATCATCAGCATATCCTGAATATACTGAATACTGTCTCCCGTGTCAAGCCCCCAGGGGTCCGAAGGCCCAGGATGTGACGGCAAAGGCCACGGGGCGGAGTCACTCCGAAGACTCGGGTACTGCCTAACAACAAGATAATCCAACTGATCCAATCTAGGCAGCATACGCATCCTTTCTTTGCGCTTCTCTTGACGCGACCTTATTTGCAACATAAAGTTGTCAATGTGGAAGGAGGTGAATCAGTCATGCGGCGCAAAGCGGTCGTCACCATTGGTGCAATCTTGGTGGGCCTCTCCTGTGCTGGAGTGGCCTTTGCGAGCCATATGCTTACTGGCGAGGTGATCGCGGTCAGCCCCTCCTGGAACGAGCTAACGATAAATGTTGAGGGGTTTCCAGTTACCTTTACTGCTAAGGACCGGGTAGCAATGGCTCTGCATGCTGTAAATCCAGGCGACATGGTGACAATAGAGACGGACAGTTTCACAGCTGATTTCTCCACTTACAACAGAGAGTCTGCCGACTGGGAGGCTACTGCTTACTCCGTCGCAAAGCTTCGCGGCAGCAACTGAGCCGACGCAAATGGTCGGAAAAGGGCGGCTCTCGCCGACAGAGTCGCCTTTTTTCTTTGTGATGGTTGACTATCAAATCAAAAGGTCAGCCTGACATTATCCGATGATAGAAGGCGACGATTCTTCCATGCGGAGAAAAGCGACTGTCGCCCTTGTCGCCATTATGGTAGTTTTCTCCTTGGCCGGAATGGCCTTTGCGATGCACTTGATCACCGGCGAGGTGATCATGGCACACCCCTCCACGAGGATCCTGATTATAGATGCTCAGGGGCGGGAGGTGACTTTCAGCGTGGTAGAGGATGCTGCAATGGTCCTAGCTGACCTTCAGTCAGCCACCAAGGTAGTGGTCAGTTACGAGGCCGACGGGAAGCTTACCGCCCAGTCCGCCACAAAGGGCTGAGCGGACCCGAACAGGCGGGAAAAAGGCGACTCGCATTTTACGCGAGCCGCCTTTTCTCTTTGGATGGTTGCCTATCACACTAAAAGATCAGCGATTGAAATGAAGGCAAGGATGATGTTATCTTTAGGACCAGGTTACGCAAAATGACAGGAGATTACATAAATGCCTTCCACGCTTGCTGCTGAGGCGATCGAGGCGATCGTCCAGGGTAAGCATGGCGATCCGTTCGCTGTGCTGGGCCCGCATGAGGCGTACGTCGCCGCAGAGCCATGCGTCGTCGTGCGCGCCTTCCTCCCGGATGCCCGGGAGGCGACGGTCGTCCATGCCGATGGCGAGATCAAGGACCGGCCCATGGAGTTGGTACACCCGGACGGCCTTTTCGAGGCCGTTATTCCGACGCGGAACGGCTTCTTTCCCTATCGACTGCGCATCGTAGATCAGCAGGGACAGGGATATGAAATCGAAGACCCGTACCGCTTTCCCTCAACCTTGAGTGACTATGACCTGTACCTGATGGGCGAGGGCAGCCATCTCAGAAACTATGAAAAGTTGGGAGCCCACCTGATGACCCTCGGCGGCGTACCAGGGGTCTGCTTTGCGGTCTGGGCCCCCAACGCCAAAAGAGTCAGCGTCGTCGGGGATTTCAATCGCTGGGATGGCCGGTGTCATCCGATGCGAAACCATCCCGGCAACGGCATATGGGACCTCTTTATCCCTGGGCTCTCAGAGAATGCGCTGTATAAATTCGAGATTAAGTCACAATCCGGCGAGCCGCTCGCCCTCAAAGCCGACCCGTTCGCCTTTGCCTTCGAGCCGCCACCCCGAACCGCCTCGCGTGTGTTCAGCATTGATGCCTACCAGTGGGAGGATGCGTCGTGGATGGACGCGCGAGCGCGCCAGAACTGGCTTGAGCGACCGGTCGCGATCTACGAGGTGCATCTGGGCTCGTGGATGCGGCCGCCTGAGGAAGGGAGTCGTTTTCTGACGTACCGGGAGCTGGCTCACCAGCTTGCCGATTACGTGACTGAGATGGGGTACACTCACGTCGAACTGCTCCCGATCACAGAGCACCCGTTTTACGGCTCGTGGGGCTACCAGACAATCGGCTACTTCGCGCCCACCTGCCGGTATGGAACACCGACAGACTTTATGTACTTCGTTGATTGCCTGCACCAGCGCGGGATCGGCGTGATCCTGGACTGGGTCCCATCCCATTTCCCCCGCGATCCGCACGGGTTAGCCTACTTCGATGGGACCTACCTTTATGAGCATGAAGATCCCCGCAAGGGCGAACATCGCGAGTGGGGTACGCTCACCTTCAATTACGGCCGAAAGGAAGTGGACAACTTCCTGCTGGGCAATGCGCTCTTCTGGCTTGAACGGTATCACCTGGATGGGCTGCGGGTGGACGCGGTCGCCTCGATGCTCTACCTGGACTATTCCCGGAAATCCGGAGAGTGGATCCCTAACATCTATGGCGGCAACGAGAATCTGGAGGTGGTCGCCTTCCTCAGGCGCTTTAATGAGCTGGTCTACGAGCACCACCCCGGCGTGATGACCATTGCCGAAGAGTCCACGGCCTGGCCCCAGGTCTCGCGCCCAACCTACGTGGGCGGGCTTGGCTTCGGGTTGAAGTGGAACATGGGGTGGATGCATGACATGCTCGGGTACCTGGCGCTCGATCCAATTCATCGAAGCTACCAGCATAACAACCTGACCTTCGGTCTGCTCTATGCCTTCAGCGAAAACTTCGTCCTGCCCCTTTCGCACGATGAGATGGTGCATGGGAAAGGCTCACTGCTCGGAAAGATGTCGGGCGATGAATGGCAGAAGTTCGCGAACCTTCGCTGCTTCTATGTCTTCATGTATGGGCATCCGGGGAAGAAGCTGCTGTTCATGGGAGGAGAGTTCGGCCAGTGGCGCGAGTGGGATCACGATCGGAGCCTGGACTGGCACCTGCTCGCAGAAGGGCCTTACCACAAAGGATTGCAGGGGTTGGTGCGGGACCTGAACCAGCTTTACCGATGCCGGCCCGCTCTGCACGAGGTCGATTTCGATTCGCACGGATTCGAGTGGATCGACTGCCATGACTGGCAGGAGAGCATCGTCTCTTTTTTGCGCCGGGCGAAGGACCTGGACGACTTCATGATCGTGGTCTGCAACTTTACCCCCGTGCCCCGACACGGCTATCGCATCGGTGTGCCGACCGGGGGCCACTATGTGGAGTTACTGAACTCAGACGCCACAATCTACGGTGGCAGCAATCTCGGGAATGGTGGCGGCGTTGAGGCAGAACCGATCCCCGAGCATGGACGGCCGTTCTCACTGCTCCTCACCCTTCCTCCATTAGCCGGGTTGATCCTCAAGCCCGCCACAGGTGTTGCGCTATGACAGACCGACCCGCTGGGCAGTCCCCTTCGACTCGGCTCAGGGCAGGCTCCGGTCAGGATAAGCTCCGTTTTCTGTTTGTCCTGCACAACCATCAGCCTCTAGGCAATTTTGATGAAGTGATCCAGGCGCTGACGGACAGGGCCTACCGACCCCTCCTTGAGGCCATCCACGCCAGACCGGCGCTCAAGTTTACGCTGCACATGAGCGGTCCGCTTCTGCTGTGGCTGGAGCAACGAGATCCGGATTACCTCGATCTTATCGGCGAATTGGTCCAGCGCGGTCAACTGGAGCTCCTGTCAGGAGGGTTATATGAGCCGATACTGGCGGCCATCCCACACGAGGACCGAATTGCCCAGATCACGCTGATGAGCGAGCGTCTTCGGTCCCGTTTCGGTGTTCGGCCGCGCGGCCTGTGGCTGACTGAGCGGATCTGGGACAGCGCGATTATTCCGTCTCTGGTAGATGCGGGAATCGCCTATGTCTTAATGGATGACCGAGCCTTTCTCACGTCAGGATTTGAGGCCGAGCGACTGCATGACTACTACCTTACCGAAGCAGAGGGTAAGTCGCTGGCTGTCTTTCCGATTGATAAGAGGCTTCGATACCTGATCCCATTTCGCCCACCCACCGAGATCGAGGCGCACCTGCGCTGGATCGCACGGTTGGGCGGGCGGCTGGCCATTGCTGCCGACGACGGCGAGAAGTTCGGCGGCTGGCCTGGAACGGCGAAGTGGGTTTACAATGACGGATGGCTGAAGGGATTCCTGGACCTGCTTGAAGGTACAGGCGATTGGCTCGAATTACAGACGGTGAGCGAGGCGCTGGATGGCATTCGCCCCGCCGGACTCTGTTACCTGCCTACCTGTTCCTATGTCGAAATGGAAGAATGGTCCCTCGGCCCAGGCGGGGGACATCGGCTTGAAGAGCTGAAGAATCACCTTGGCCCTGATGCCGATCGGTACATGCCGCATCTGCGCGGAGGACATTGGAAGCATTTCCTGGTCCGGTATCCCGAAGCGAACCGGGCCCACAAGAAGGGTCTGGCGCTTGGCCGACTGATTCCGGATGGGCATGAGGCCAAACAGGCCGGGCTTGAGATTCTCGCAGCCCAGTGTAACGATAGCTACTGGCACGGGGTATTCGGCGGCCTCTACCTGCCCCATTTGCGACATGAAATTTGGCGACATCTGGCGCGCGCTGAGGCCTACATCCGCTGCCGCCAGGCACTCAAGGTGGAAGCGATCGATCTCGATTGCGATGGGTCGCCAGAGGTCTGGGTCTCGAACAGCCGCTCCTCGGCCCAAATTCAGCCGCATCGCGGCGGTCGACTGGTAGAGTGGACAGACTTCGCCGGAGAGGTCAACCTCCTTAATACCCTCACCCGCCGCCCGGAAGTCTATCATGATGCGATCAGGCGCGCAGCAGCACAACCCACACAGCAGACGCAAGAGGGCATCCCCGGGATTCATGACCTGCAGCGGGCGACGCCGACCGATTTTGTGAACGCGCTCTGCTATGATCAATGGGAACGCGCAGCATTCCTTGATCACTTTTTTGCTGAGCCCCATCCTCTCTCCGCCTGGGCCTCAGGCCGTCTGGACGAGCGGGGCGATTTCATCGAGACCCTCTGGGGCTTCAGGCCGACATCCAGTGGCGTGGTCCTTGAACGATTGGGACAGGTTCGAACCGACCACGAGCTGAACCATCCACTCCTCCTACGAAAGGAATATGCCTTCACGGATAATCGGGGTCTCGCTGTTCTCTACCGCGTACAGAATCCGGGAAGTGATCGTCTGGATATTCGCTTCGGAGTGGAGTTGAACTTCTTCCTGCCTGGTCTCGCTTTGGGCCAATCCCTCATCACTGTCGGTGATCAGTGCGTCTTGTTTGACTCCCCGACTTCCGCTGCCGAGGTCGAACGCTTCACCGTATCCATCCAAGGATCGGATCCACAGCTTCGCATTGAACTCGATCATCCCGCTATCCTGTACAGCCACCTGGTAGCAACCGTATCACAATCGGAGGATGGGTACGAACGAACCGTACAGGGGGTAGCGGCTATGCCGACCTGGGACCTCCATCTCGATCCCGGGCAGGAGTGGGAAGGGAAGGTGGTGGTGACGCTGTCAGAATGAACGCAAGGGTGCTTGAAGAGCTCCTCCAATGGCTGCGGACCGGTGGAGTACGCCTGGCGATTATTGTAGCGGGGAGCTTGGCGCTGGTTCGCCTCCTCAGGCTGGCCTCGGATCGGGTTGCCCGAGCCGTAGCGGTGGAAGGGGCTGGCCAGGTCAGTGAGCGGGAAAAGCGCGCCCTGACGCTGGCCGGTATCGTCAAGACCGTCGGGACAACGGTGGTCGTGATGATCGCCACGATGATGGGACTTCAGGAGATCGGGCTGGACATCACGCCCATCATCGCCGGCGCGGGCGTGGTGGGGCTGGCCGTCGGCTTCGGCGCTCAGAGCCTGATCAAGGATGTCATCGCCGGATTTTTCATCATCCTTGAAGGACAGTTTGCGGTGGGCGACGTAATCAAGGCGGGCGACATCAGTGGCCACGTAGAGCGCCTCGACCTGCGCGTGACGAGCTTGCGGGATTTCAACAGTGGTGCGGTGCACTTCATCCCGAACAGCGAGCTTAAGGTCGTCTCGAACCTGACAAAGGAGTGGTCGCGGGTGGCCCTGGACATCGGTGTGGCCTACCACGAGGACATCGATCGGGTGATCGGGGTGCTGCAGCGGATCGGGCAGGAGCTGGCTGAGAATGAGCGGATAGGTCCGCTGATCCTGGAACCGCCGGAAGTCCTCGGCATTGAGTCATTCGGCGAGTCCCAGGTTATTATCAAGGTACTAGTGAAGACCCTGCCTCAGAGACAATGGGAGGTAGCGCGGGAGTTTAGAGGGCGGGTTAAAGCGACCTTTGAGAAGGAAGGGATCGAGGTCCCCTATCCTACACAGGTGCACCTGACACGAATCGAGAGCCTCCCTCCAAAAGAGCAGTTATGAACTGCCGGCTATCGGCTGACAGGCTGACTACTGACAAACTTCTTTGAGACACCTTGACCGCCGTGAAGACCGGACGTAAAATAGCTGTGTGGCTGTACTGACGAGAAGGAAGACTGATATGCAAGACGAAATAGTCCCAACAGTCCTTGAGGCATATCGCAAAGCCATCGAGCAGGATCCTGAGAACCTCGAGGCCCGGTATCAGCTTGCGCTGGAATATCATCAGGCAAGGCGGGTGAAGGAAGCGATTGGTGAGATGCAACGGGTGATCATTCTGGATCCCAAGCGCCTCGATGCCCACTTTCAACTCAGCCTCTGGTATTACGGGCGGTGCATGTTCCACGCCGCTATTGACGCCGCCAAAAAAGTCTTAGCCCTGGATTCCACTAATCCTTGGGCCCACTATCGGATAGCGAGGTGCTACTTCCATCTGGGTAAGCTGGACCTGGCCATACAGAGCTTCGGGAAGGTGCTGGACGCGGACCCCACCCATATGATCGTACATTACCACCTTGGCATCATCTATGAGCGGAAACGGATGTGGCACGACGCGATCCGGGAATTCTCACAGGTGGTGTCCGAGAATCCGGACGATGCCTCCTCTCACTTTCACCTTGGACTTGCCTACAAGCGGTCGGGAATTCGCGACTTGGCCATCGGGGAATTCATGGCGGCCCTGAATCTCGACGGCGAAGACAACGCGTCCCTCGAACAGTTGCACACCCTCCAGGAGTAATCCCAGCCTTCAGCCGGACCGGCCCCACGCTGAGCTCGATCAGTGGCAACGGCGCACCCCGGTCATAGCCACCGTGAAGGCCTCTTAATTTATCATTCCTGTCTCCCCTCAGATAATCCCCATGCAACGCGCCATTAGTCCCTTTACATTGATTGTCATTCCGGGCTTGACCCGGAATCCAGTCTTGCAGCGATGGATTCCCGCTCCCCGCCTAAAACATGCGTGGATAAGCTTCGCGGAAATGACGATCTCGGAATCAATGCAAAGAAGCGCTGGCCGCACTGCACTAGGCACTTGACGTGTGGATGACTACCAAGTGTGATGGTTCCGTAACGGTAGCATATTGGAAGCGAAATCGGGGGAGTTACAATGCCTAATCTCACCATCAAGGGCATTCCGGACAAACTCTACCAGCGATTGAAGCAAAGTGCGTCCGAGCATCGTCGCAGCATGAATCGAGAAGTGATCGTATGCCTTGAGCGATCCTTGCTGAGCAGGCGCATCGAGCCGGGTGCCTTCCTCGCGCAGGTGGACGCTCTGAGGGAGAAAATGGCCCTGCCTCCGCTGACCGAGAAGATCCTTCGGTCCGCGAAATCTGCGGGGCGTCCGTGATTGTCGTCGGCACCAACGTGATCGCCTACCTGCTGCTTGGAGGAGAGAAAACACCCCAGGCGCGCGCGGTACTTCAGAAAGATCCGGTATGGGTAGCCCCTATTCTATGGCGGAGTGAGTTCCGAAACGTACTCGCCTACTACATCCGGCAGGGGACACTCGTGCTCACCGACGCACTCCAGTTAATGACAGAAGCCGAACTGCTTTTTCAAGGAGAAGAGTACCACGTGGAATCCGGGCAAGTATTGAGCCTGGTATCGTGTTCTCGATGTTCCGCGTACGACTGCGAATTCATCGCATTGGCCGAGCATCTGAACATCCCGCTTGTGACATCGGACGCCCAGATACTGGCGGAGTTTCCTGACACCGCTGTTTCACTGAACACGTTCATTTCAACGTGAAAGGTGTCTACCCATTCGGTTCAGACCGATCGCCGATAGCGACGGCTGAGATTAACGTTAGACAGCATGGTACACGTGACAACCGACGCCAAATATTACGTTTACGGTTACTACGATCCTCGCAGCTATCGCCTCTTCTATGTCGGAAAGGGCCGGGGGCCGCGGAAATACTCCCACCTCAAGTCGGGTACGGGCCAGAAGAAGCGAATGATCGCAGCCATTCGCAAAGCTGGCCTCAAGCCGTTGGTCAAAGTTATCGCCACTGGTCTGACCGAGCGGGAAGCACTTATCGTCGAAGCTGCACTAATTTGGGTTCTCCAGCCACAGCTTACGAACGAGATCAGTGGCTCGATGAGCGAGTGTGTCCGCCCCCCAGAAAGCCTCCACCAAGATCTGCCGGGCTTCGATACTGAGACTGCGGCCCACTTTGTCAACGTCGGCGAGGGACCCACGCGCAGTTGGGAAGACTGTCGAAAGTACAGCTTCCTCGCCGCTGGCGGAGGGCGCAAGTGGAGCGACCAGTTGAGCCGCCTGCCCGTCGGCGAGATCGTCGTACGCTACGTGAAGAAACGAGGGTACGTTGGTGTTGGTAGGGTAGAAAGTGCTGTGATGCCCGTCTCAGATTTCCGCTACAAAGGGTGCGCACTCTTGGCCAGTATGCTCACTCAGCCAGGGTTGCTACGCCATGCCGCGGATGCTGCGCGCTCGGAATACGTCGTACCCATTGAGTGGATTCGAGCGGTCCCCGCCGCCGAAGCACAATTCCGTCGCAGGGCTGGTCTCTTCACCACACAACTTGTCGTGGCAGCTCTGTCCAGGCAGCCGCGCACTCTGCGATTTGTCGAGGATGCGTTCGGCGTAAGCATCAGCGAGCTAGCATCAGCCCCGTGAGCCGCCACACACTGCCTAACCGCAGGATCGATGGCAACACTTCGTAAGTGCCACTTCGCACGCTTACTCGTGTGCGTCATCGCGGACATTAGATGCGCAAGGCTTCATGCCGGATGCGCTTGACAAGTGTTACCGTGTGTGGTAACAATATCAAATGGGAAAGGTCCGGCGAGGTGGCTACGTGTTCGTGACGTGGAAAGGGGACCACACGCCTCGGCACGTGCATGTCTATCGCGACGGGAAGTTCATCGTAACGTGGGACCTTGAGAACCAGCAATCGATGAAAGGTAAGGCGCCCCGCACGGTTATCGAGCTCATTGGAGAACTGGAGTCTGAGGGATGGCTATGAAGATCCGAGCGGTCGCCGGCAACAACCGTAAGAAAGTATTTGAGGTCACAACCTCGACCAGGACGTTGGTCTTCCCCTACGCCAAACTCGACCCCCAGCCTACTGTCCAGGACACCCTTGAGCGGGTCTTCGTAGACCCGGAACTGAATCGGGAAGGGTTCACGTATATTCTTACGTCTGGGCGGGAGGGCACAGTGCACCTGGAGCAGGTTCTGGAATACAACCAGGACCCTGGCTACTTGCGGGATGTACTCCTGTACAAGCTCACCATCGAAGCCCAACAGCGGGTTCAGGCCAGCCCCCTTTCGAAACGGGAGATTATCCGCCGGTTGGGAACGTCTGCCACGCAGTTGTACCGCCTCCTGGATCAAACCAACTATCGAAAGACGATAGACCAACTACTCTCCCTCCTTCATGTCCTGGACTGCGACGTCGATCTCGTCGTGCGAGCAACCAAGGCGCGACCCAGCAGAGCTGCCTAAGTCCCAATTTCTTTCCTGTCCGGGCATTCACGCGCCCACATTCCCATCTTGCCTATCCGTGTTTTCCCTCAGAACAGTATAGGACACCGCATAAGAACCGTTTTGTCCCATTCGCGGCATAGACTATAATAGCGCTGACATTGTGGAAGAATGGCTTCTCAAGAGGAATACCTGATGCGGCACGTCCGCACTACGGCATATGGAAACCCTCCGACCCCCCTGCGTCAAGAGGACGACAGGTTTCGCCGAGTTGCCGGGTTACGCTACGCTAACCCGACCTACGGCTGAGTGCTGCGGGCTGATAGCTGCACAGGCGCCATGAAGATCTATACGCGAAAGGGTGATACAGGCGAGACCGGGCTGGTCGGGGGGAAGAGGGTGTTAAAATCCGCCCTTCGAGTCGAGGCGTGCGGTGAGGTGGACGAACTGAACGCCGTCCTGGGTTGGACTGGAACCAAGTTGGCGGACGAGACGATCAGGCAAGACCTGTTGCAGATCCAGCGCGACCTGTTTGCTGTCGGCGCGCAACTTGCTGATCCGACCGGCCATGTGGAGAAGGCCGAGAAGGCAGGCCTCCACGAAGTAAGGGTTCGAGAGCTGGAAGGGATCATCGACCGGTACGACGCCAGACTGGCTCCGCTGCGCGCTTTTATCCTGCCGGGCGGCTCAGAGGGCGGCGCACTGCTCCACTTGGCCAGGACTGTCTGCCGCCGGGCAGAGCGGCGCATGGTCGCGCTATCCCAGTATGAGCCGCTCGCGCCTGTTCTCATTGCCTATATCAATCGGCTCTCCGACCTCCTCTTCACGTTGGCCAGAGCGGTCAATCGTGAGGCGGGGATCGAAGAGATTCCATGGTAGAAACGGAGGCGTAGATTGCCGATTCTGAAGGTTGCGCGTCTGGGGCATCCGGTCTTACGGCAGGTCGCGCCGCCCGTCAGACCGGAGACGATTCGAGAGGCCGAGATTCAGCGCCTCATTGATGATATGATCGAGACGATGCGGGAGTACGAAGGTGTCGGACTTGCTGCACCGCAGGTCCATGTCTCCAAGCAGATCGCCGTCATTGAGGCCGCGGGTAACCGACGCTATCCTGACGCGCCGGAGATTCCACTCACGGTCCTGATCAATCTGGAGGTCACGCCGCTTGCCCCAGACCTGGAGAACGACTGGGAGGGGTGCCTCAGTCTGATTGATTTCCGTGGACAGACACCGCGGTACCAACAGGTACGGGCGAAGGCGCTCGATCGGGAAGGTCGGCCGCTTGAATTTATCGCCGGCGGGTTCCATGCGCGGGTACTGCAACACGAACGTGACCACCTGTTGGGCAAGATTTTTATCGACCGGATGTCGAGTCTTGAGACCCTGTCCTACCTTTCCGAGTACAGCCGCTATTGGAGCCGCTAGGCGATGAGGCGCTGGCCCAAGGCGATTTGTTGAACCAGCGGTAAGTCGGCCGGAGGGAACGAGTAGGCACTAATCTCGGTCGGAGTAACCCAGCGAAAAGCTTCACACCCAAGAGGGTGGGGCTCTCCGGCCAGAACGGTACATCGATAGAAACGAAGTTGGATCTGGAGTTCAGCGTCGTGGTGCTCGGCGGAGGAGACCTGCTCGTGGACCGCGATGGTCAGCCCCAGCTCTTCCATGACCTCTCTTTTCAAGCAGGTCTCGAAGCTCTCGTTGGCTTGCCGCTTGCCGCCGGGAAACTCCCACAGCCCACCCAGATGGGCGTTGTTCAAACGCTGGGCGATGAGAATCCTTCCGTCCCTGACGATGAGGCCGGCCGCTACCTCGACGGTCGGCGTGGCTTCGGACATGGCTTGGTTTCCTTATCCCGCGGGTAGGAGATACAGAGTGGCCGCATGGGGCAAATCCGGCAGTTGGGCTTCCGGGCGGTACAGATGATCGCGCCGAAGTCCATCATGGCCTGATTGAAGTCGTACCCCTTGCCCTTGGGGATCAAAGCGGCCGAGAGGTCCCAGAGATGTTTCACGGGCTTGGAGCCATTCCTGTTCATCGGACCGAGGAAAATCCGCTGCAGCAACCTTTTCACGTTGGTATCGAGGATCGGAACGTCCTTGCGGAAAGCGAAGCTCATCACCGCACCGGCGGTGTAGCGACCGATCCCCTTAAACGCCTGGAGCTCCTCCAATGAGTCTGGGACCTTGCCGCTATGGCGATCCACCGCCTCTCGAGCGATGGTGTGCAGGCGGACCGGCCGGATGTTGTAGCCGAGCGGCCGCCAGATGGCTTCAACGTCGTTCACGGAGGCGTTGGCCAGCCCTTCAAGCGTGGGATATTTGCGGAGAAACTCCTTGTACTTCGGAATGACTCGATCAACCTGAGTCTGCTGCAACATCACCTCCGAGACCAGGATCTTGTACGGGTCAGAGGTCTTCCGCCAAGGCAGATCGCGCTGATGGCGAGCATACCAGCGCAGTAGTCGCTGTTGAAATTTTCGCCTGATGGCGGAGTCCGGCAAGTGATGGTTGACGGGGGGCATCGGCGGTAGTATAAGAAGTTGCACGGTTGATTTCAACTGAGAATCGATTCTATTTCGCGTCTGAGATGATTTCGTCATTGCGGGCGACCAAAGGGAGCGCGGCAATCTCACCGTAGTTGCGCCAGAAGATAGCCTCGGTCGCTACGCTCCCTCGCAATGACGCAGGCGAGGGAGGCTTTCGAAGTAGTGGTATTTCGCAGAGTACCTTTGCAGGAGAAAAGGGGGCAAGTACATAGATGACGATACACCCGATGAAACCGGAGCGATTTTTCCTGGAGAAGTTCGGATTGACGGAGCGGCATCTTGAGCGGGGATTGGGAGCCGCCCTCGGCGCGCAGATCGATGACGCCGACCTGTACTTCGAGTACAGGATCAGCGAGTCCTTGCTGCTTGAGGAGGGGATGATCAAGCAGGCAACGAAGAACATCAACCAGGGGGTCGGCGTCAGGGCCCTCGCTCACGAGAAGACCGGATACGCCTTTTCCGACGAGATCAGCGTAGAGAACCTGGAACTTGCCGGCTCACGGGCCAAAGGGATCGCTGAGCGGGCGGGCGTCGGGACTCCTCCACCGGTCAAGGTCGGCGGCGCACCTCCCCATAATTTGTACCCGGTTCACCTCCAACCGATAGAGATTCCGCTGGAAAAGAAGATCGATCTGCTCCAACAGATCGATACCATCGCCAGAAAAGCGGACTCCCGGATCGTTCAGGTGATGGCATCATTTGCCTGCGAGTCCAAGATCGTCCTGATCGCAACCTCTGCCGGCGTCATGGTCGGCGATATCCAGCCGCTCTCACGCCTGAGCGTCACCTGCATCGCCCAAGAGGGCGCAAATCGACAGATAGGATCCTGGGGTGGGGGCGGTCGGGCCGACTTTGAGTTCTTTTTGGAAGGGAACCGTTTCGAGCGCTATGCCCAGGAGGCCGTTCGCTTGGCCATCATGAACCTCAGTGCCGCCGATGCTCCTGCCGGGACGATGGACGTCGTCCTCGGTCCCGGATGGCCAGGCATCTTGTTACACGAGGCGATCGGCCACGGTCTCGAAGGCGATTTTAACCGAAAGAAGACCTCGGCCTTCACCGACCGAATCGGACAGCGGGTAGCCTCCGAGCTTGTCACGGTGGTGGACGACGGTACGATCCCCGGCCGTCGCGGATCGCTGAATGTCGACGACGAGGGAACGCCGACCAGCCGCACCGTCCTGATCGAGCGCGGGATCCTGCGCGGGTATCTGCAGGATCGATTGAATGCGCGCCTGATGGGCGTGGAACCGACAGGCAACGGTCGACGCGAAAGTTACGCCCATCAACCGCTTCCACGCATGACCAATACCTTCATGCTACCCGGCGACTCGACTCCGGATGAAATCGTCGGATCCGTCAAGCACGGGCTGTACGCGGTGACCTTCGGCGGCGGCCAGGTGGACATTACCAGCGGCAAGTTCGTCTTTTCGGCCAGTGAGGCGTACCTCATCGAAGACGGCAAGATCACAAAGCCGGTCAAGGGCGCCACGCTGATCGGCCACGGTCCGGAGGTCCTGACTCGGGTGACCATGGTCGGAAATGACCTGAAGTTGGATGAGGGGGTCGGAACGTGCGGAAAGGACGGTCAAAGTGTGCCCGTGGGCGTTGGGTTGCCGACCATCAAGATAGAAGGGCTGACCGTGGGTGGGACCCTCGGTATGCCAAAAGGGGGGAGCGCTCAATGATCAGCCGACAGATCGTCGAGGACGTATTGCAGGAGGCAAAGCGAAAAGGCGCTACAGCGACCGACCTGGTTCTGGTCGAGAATGAGCTGGTCACAGCCCAGGTCAGGTTACGGGAGACCGAAATGCTCCGAAGCGCCAGAGAGGTCCGACTTGGGTTACGCCTGTTTTTCGATAAACGGTCGGCTACCAGCTCGACCTCGGACCTCTCCAAGGAATCGCTCGCGCGATTGGTGGAGGATACTGCCGTCCTGGCAAAGGCAATCGCCCATGATGAGTACTCGGGGCTTCCCTTGGCTGAGGAATGCGCCAAGGATATCCCGGATCTTCATCTGTACGATCCGGACGGCGAAGCTCTCACTGTCAAGGACCAGCTTGACCGAGCCAAGGCGGCCGAGGATGCGGCCCTGTCCTCCGATAGCAGAATTACCAACTCCGAAGGGGCGGAGTTCACGAGCAACCTCTTTCGAGTCATCTACGGTAGCAGTCAGGGCTTTCTGGGTGAGTATCGAGGTTCGACCTTCAGCCTGGCGGTGTCGCCCATCGCCTCGTCGGAGGACGGCATGCAACGCGATCATTGGTACTCTCGTACCCGGCACCTGGGCGCTATGGAGTCGCCTGAAGCGATCGGCAAGCGCGCGGCTGAGCGCGCTCTCGGACGTCTGGGCGCACGCAAGATCACAACCCAGGAGGTCCCGGTGATCTTCGACCCGGAGACTGCTACAAACCTCTTGCGCATCATCTGTGGCGCGCTCTGCGGTCCGGCCCTCTATCGTGGGGCGTCGTTCCTGGTCGGCAAGCTGGGTGAGCAGATCGCCGCCGAAACCGTTTCAGTTTACGATGATGGCACATTGCCGGGCTATCTCGGCTCAAAACCGTTCGATGGCGAAGGACTCCCGACCCGCCGGAATACCATCGTGGAAAACGGCGTCCTGCGCAGCTACCTTCTCGACAGCTATTCCGCCCGCAAGCTCGGCATGAAGCCGACCGGCAATGCGAGTCGAGGCGCCGGCGATTCACCGACCGCCTGGCCGACGAACTTTTACCTCCAGTCCGGGCCGCACGAACCAGCCGAGATCATTCGCTCGGTGGATGCCGGGCTCTACGTCACCGAACTGATCGGCTTTGGCGTAAACCTCGTGACCGGCGACTATTCGCAGGGCGCGGTGGGATTCTGGATCGAAAAGGGTGAGCTGACCTACCCGGTGGAGGAGATCACCATCGCCGGCAATCTCAAGGAAATGCTGTTGGGAATCGAGATGGTGGGTAACGATCTCAGCTTCCGCCAGAGCGTCGTCGCCCCCACCTTCAAGATCCGCCGCATGACCGTCGCGGGGCACTAGCCATACGCGTTATCGGGGGCATTGCAACGCCCTGACTCAGCATCGATTTCCGTTTGGGTTACCTCAATGCGGCGAGACGATCGACCCCCACCACTTGTACATCAAGGAGATTCACTATGCAAAGCGGACTATTCCGGCGACGGATATTGTTGGCGCTAGTTCTTTTGCCACTCCTCGGCGGTTGCAGCTCCTATGTTTTCGGGCCGAAAAAAGTTGGAAGCTCCAGTCATCTTGAATTCCAAGACGAAGGGAAAGACAAATTGGTGGGAGATGCTACTATGGCCCTTTATAAAGAGGGAACGATTGGTGTTCTGGTGGGCTGGGAACACTCTTTTCAAGCGGGTAACGATTCGAAGGATCAAATATATAATCGCATCTACCGAGGCGCCGTAAGATTCGATGTAGATCCGCTCGTCGCGCCTCCCGCAAAGACGGTCACCAAAGCTATCTTGAGCTATACGGTTCAGAATGGTGCGCAATCATCAAGCAAAGGATCCCCGGAATCATGTGCGACGAAGCTCTTACTCGCAACAGAGGGTTGGCTCGGCGCACCAGAGACGGATATTACGAAGGCGCCGGATACCATTCCTGGTGACCTCTACAAGGACGGTCTCCCTGAGAAGCCTGTTGGTTCTATCATCAGGATCGATGTGACCGATGCGGTAAAAGCGTGGACGACTGGGGCAAAGCCGAATTATGGCTTCGTATTCGCTGGCTCTACGGAAGAAAAAGGCCTGATTAAAGATAACGATAAGTGTTGGACTCTGCTAGGTGGTTTTTCGCTTCGGGTGAATTATTCCAAGCTGTAGCTGTCATGAGGTCGGATGGGTGGCCTTCTGCGTGCGCGGCCTCTCATGCTGGCCGACTTCTACGCCACACTTCCAGGTCAGAGTCCCAATCGGGATGATCAGGAGGCCAGGAAAAGGCAAAAGTACTCCTGAGGATCGCTAAAGGCACCAAGGACCTGAAATCCATGGTCGGCGAGTAGCGATTCGATATGGCCCTGGGAGTACTTATAGCAGTTTTCCGTGTGAATAGTCTCATCCTGACGAAACTCGATATCGAGGTCCAGATTGGCGATCCCGACATGCTGGTCTCGCAGACTGACTAAGTGCATCTCTATCCGGCTGCGCTCGTAATTCCACACCGCTCGATGCCGAAATGCCGTCAAATCGAAATTGGCCGATAACTCCTGGTTGAGCCGTGTCAGAATGTTAAGATTGAACTTCGCGGTAACGCCTTGGGCATCATCATAGGCTGCCTTAAGCACAGCAGGGTCTTTGATCAGGTCAACGCCGAGCAAGAGCCGGTCCGTTGGGTGTAGATAACTACGAAGCATCGCAAAAAAACCGGCGATCTCTTCTTCCGTGAAGTTGCCGATGGTAGAGCCAAGAAATACGACCAGCCGAGGCCCACTATCCCCTCCCCCTGCCAGGTAGCGCAGCCCATCCTCAAATTCGGCCGCCACCCCCACAACCCGCAGATGAGGATAGTCATGTAAAAGCTGTCGAGTCCCGTCCTCCAATCCGGTGGGTGAGATATCAACGGCATAGTAGGTGAGTTCCTCCTGCCGAACCAGACAAGGCTCGATCAGGTATCGGCTCTTCGTCGAGTTGCCGCTGCCCAATTCGACCAATGCAAGATCCGAAGGACAGCGTTCGATGATTCGAGCGGCATGGGTGTTAAGAATAGCGGTCTCCACCCGCGTCAGATAATACTCGGGTAGCTCGCTAATCTGCCCGAACAGCGCGTTTCCTTCAGGATCGTAGAAGTATTTGCACGGAAGCCACTTTCTAGGCGCGGTAAGCCCCTGCCGGACATCTTCAGCCAGCGTGTTCTGCGCATTCCTTAGCGCAATGCAGGTATACCGTTCATTGTCCATGATGTTGTCTCACGACTGTTATTCGGATGATACCGTTCTTGAATCCCGCTGTGCTTTCTCTTCGCAAGGCGGTGAATCTCCTCCTCCTTGACTCTCCTATTGTCATGTAAACTGTTGGCTGCTATCTTAACCCAATTCACAATACATGAAAATACAAGACCCTCTGACAGTTCCGCAACCCCCAGCCCACGAATGACGTAAGATGCCCCCCGATTTCACAGCCACCGGCCCGCTAAGGACAAGGTCTCGATGGCTTACCGTCAACAGGAACGACCCGGCGGCGCCGATACTCGCTGCATGATGCTCCAGTACCTCCAATAGGGAATTGCCTCTATGGCGTATTGCTCTTTTCGGATTGTCGTGTCCGTGTGAAGGGTGATAAGTAATGCCCTGTGAAGTTGCTGTCTTTCCATGAATTTAAAAAGTGTCTTCGTATCCTCTTTGCCTATCTGTTCTTTTATCTTGATCTCAACCGGAAGGCGCTGAGCATCACGGTCATGGATGATATCAATCTCTTCCTTCTGCGGCGTTTTCAAAAAGAATCTCGCGCCAAGGGCATTAACGAAAAACTGCTCCAGGACAATCGACAATGGCGCCTGAGGATTCAGCGCCAACGTGAAAGCGGTGTTGGAGAGGTAGAGCTTTTTCACCTTCTTCTCGCTGGTGAGCAGGTTTCGGGAGTAGTTGTAGAGTTTCTGTAAAAACAGCGCGTATTCCAGATACGATATATAATTGGCGATCGTCCTCTGATCGATCTTCAGATCGTTGCTGAGGTTTCTATAATCCAGATAAAAGCCGGGCCTTGACGCGGTGATCGTCAAGAGCCTGAGAAGGAGCGCCGGCATATCGAGCGGAAAGGTCTGGGGGATGTCCACAAATACAACTCGTTCGAGCAGGCTCTCCTTGATATATTTGTGAAGCATGCGCTCATCCATATCGAGCGCCTCAATAAACCCTCCTGTTCTCAGGAAGCCCGCCATGTGGCGCTTCAATTCCTTTTCAAAAATCTTCTCCCTGCTTGTATCAATCTCGACTTTTCTGAAGCCAAGGTACTCCTCAAAATTTAAGGGCTGAATCACGAAGTCGAAATACCTTCCCGCCAGACTTTCCCGTGTTCCTTTCCACATAGCGATCTGAGCTGAACCGGTCAGGACTATTTTTAATTTCGGATTGAGATCGTAAAGAATTTTCACCTTCGACGGCCAATCCCTCATCTTCTGAATTTCATCGAGGAACAGGAACACCTTCTCTTTGGAAAGATCCTCTTTCAAGATCTCAATTTCATATTGCTCGATCAGCTCTTCAAGGTTGAATCTGGCCTCATCGAAGGAGAAGTAGAAGATGTGATAGGGGTGGACACCCTTTCTGAGGAGTGTGTCAATGATCTGGTGCATCAGCGTTGTTTTGCCGACCCTTCGAAGGCCCGTAAAGAGAAGGATTTGGCGTTGATCCAGATATTGAGTCACTTCATCGAAGATCTTCCTTCGTTCTCCGATGAACTCTGTAGGGACCTTGCCATCCTGCCACCAGGGGTTGAAGTTATGCAGTTCCATTAACTCTCCATTGTCACTGATATTATACTACAGTGACATTATGATGCGTATTGACAGAAATACAAGTGAATTTGTGGAGTAGTATCCGATGCGACCGCCGCCGCACTCCGGCGAATGAAAACCCCCAATCCCCCTTTGCGAAAGGGGGAGGCAAGGAGGCGTATCAGTAATGCCCCCCCCTTAAGAAATGAGGAGGTACGGAGGGGTATCAGGAATATCCCCCCCTTTACGAAAGGGGGGTTAGGGGGGTTTGTCTGAAGCTGATGGCTGAACGCTGTTTTCTAGGGAAGCTGCGTGTTTCCTCAGCGGGAAAGCGGAAGCTGGATGATCATGACCGGAACAGACGATAGCAAGGCTATCGAGATGGGAGAAATTGGTATGACGACGGGCTTAGGATTCGCTATATCTGAGTCCAAAACGGCGATATGCCGAGCTTGCGCTTCCTCCGCCGGATTCGTCAGAATCAGAATCGCCTGGAATCTCACCTGAAGAGATTGTGTCGCCTGCGGCTCGCAGCCATACTGCGCGTCGGATTGCCACGCATCCTTCGATCGCCAGTAGCGACACGGTCACAATGCACCCGCACTTCACGGGCTGCAAATGATGACGAGCTTACAAAGTTGGGTGCGATCGTGGTGGAGGGGCGGGGGATTGGCCGGCCGGAGCACTCCTTAGTACTGCCGAACCTGATGCCGAATTCTACAGTGCAGCCTCAGCGAAGCTGGTCGAGGAATTCTCGTGGCGAGATAATCGGAATGCTGCGAAACGTTTTGAGGAGCTGAAGGTGTTGTTTATCACCGGTCGTCCCCCCCCTCAATCGGCGCAGGGTGGCTGCCTGCGCAAGTGACCTGCAATACGTTATACGGAGGACAGATATGAGTGAACTCAACGAGCTAACAGCCAAGGTGATGGCACTCCCGACCAAGGATTGTGCTGAGCTGGCGGCGCTCCTAGTCCAAAGCCTTGAGGGCAGGATGATGAGGCGATCAAATCAGCTTGGCTTGTAGAGATCTCCCGGCCGGATCAAGAAATCCGAGCAGGGGCGCCAGTCACCAAGTCCGCCGACCAAGTGTTGAGAGCCGCGCGTGAGCGGCTTCGCTGTTCGAGATAGAGTTCCATCTGAGTTACGGGGACACCATGCTGCATTCCGCAACCCTCAGCTCCAGAATGACTTACGACGCCCCCGATTTCGTACTCTCTGCCTAGGGAGTCGCGGGGAGACGGAAAAAGAGTCAAATTGACGTGAACCGACCTTTTGAGCTATTATTAGTATGTATCGACAAGTCAATACAATATGAACATGACGTTTGCCTATGACAAAAAAACAAAGAAGCCGCATTATCAGGTGCGGCATGGTGACATTCACGAGGAGGAGTTCGAGGAGATCTTCGCCGGTCCGATGGTGGTGATCGGTCAGAGGGGTCCG
>NSJM01000113.1 GCA_002634395.1 Candidatus Methylomirabilis sp. | reverse complement strand
GCGACGACATTCTTCCAAGGTCTTACCCGTCGCCCAGACCCCGGCGAGCGGTGGCACCTCGCCGTAGAACGGTTCTTCATCTTTGATGATTTCATAATGTGCGCATTCGAGCGCGGTCTCAATGTACCGCAACAACATGTCGCCCCCTCCTCAGTTCACCTTCCCATCTCGAATCTCTTCAACCCCTTTATTTTACATCAAACCGACTTGTTTTCAGCTTGATGATCATGGCCGATTCAGGGCACGAAGTAAAGAGTCTGTTTGATCGATAGGGTCGATTGCGTGCCGCGGGCGGCGTACCGCGTCGATTGCGTTCATTGCGTCGATTGCGTTCATTGCGTCGATTGCGTCATCGCGTCGATTGCGGCGGTTGCGTGCGGCATGACATGCGAGACGAGCGGGAAAAGCGAGACTACTGTCTGGTCGGGGATCAGATGGACGAAATAAACGAACGCCTTATTCTCCGAGCCACTCCTCCCTGGTGAGGCCGGCCCGTCGAAGAATTCGTTGGAGCAGGTCTACCCCGATCTCCTGTCGATGCGGGTTGGGCAGCGTCACAACTCGTCACCCCGTACCATGTACGGATGTTTCCCGCCCTCTTGAGGCCCCTCGAAGCCCAATCGACGTAAGCCCCGAACAAGCTGCACCCAGGAGACCGGAGCGAGTCTAGGCAACAGAGAGCTCACGTGGCAGATTCAGTCGGGTGTCTCCAAGCGGAGGAATCGGCAGGCTGTGGGCAATGCGGATGATGACCCACTCTTCCACCACGTCAGTTAAATTGCGTCGGCACTCCTCCAGCGTCTTGCCGCTCGCCCAGACGCCCGGCAGCTCGGTGACCTCACCATAGTAGGGATCCTCATCTTGCATCAACTCATAGTGAGCACGCGATAGTGCTGCGTCGATATACGCAGAGATCATTGAATCACCCTCCTTCACCACTAGGAACGCCCTGAAGCCGCTCCGCTATATGTGCGCGGCGATCTTTCCTCCATGAGACCCAATGGTCTCCGACCGCCATCCGCAGTATGGCAGGAACCGTCGCGTCTTACCATCCACGGCCGTCCTAAAAGGGTCCGGGTCTTCGAAGCGGGAGGGTTTCATGGTCTGGCTGGTCTGTTTGGTCTGTTTGGTCTGTCTGGTTGATGACGTCGTTGCGTCGTTGCGTCTATAGCGTCAGCGCGTTGATTGCGTTTATAGCGTCGATTGCGTTCATGGCGTTCGTTGCGTGCGGCGGGCGGCGTTTATGGCATGTGGGCCGGATGCAGCTTCGCCGTGTCACTTACAGCGCCAGCTTAATGATGAGCTTACGCCAGTCCTGAAGCGGCAATGGCAGCCATCCAACTTGCTGATTCGCATCCAATGTTGAAACACGTGTTGCACGGTTGATTCATTTCTATCACGTTTGCATTACGTATGTCAATACTAATGTGTTTTTCATACTATTATTTTCATATCAATACTATATAACTTAAAACCTCACTATGGCATACGACAAGTCCATTATAATCAAGTAATGATCCTTCCCTCTGGATACCGGCGCCTGCCACGGACTCCGATCCGGGGTCCGCCGGTATGACGAACACGGGGCCAGCCGCGGGGAATGAACCCCCCAGTGGAGTCGACCGGATAGTTAAGCTCGGCGTGCGGCGTTTATTGCGTGCGGCGTACCGCGTTCAGCGAGAGGAGCGGGAAAGGCGAGACGAGCAAGACGATGGCGTTGATGGCGTTTATTGAGTCGATTGCCGCAGAGTCAAGAGATTCAATTGCGTTGACGGGATGATGTCACCCATTGTATTCTACTGTCGGACGCTACGGAGCTGTGGAGGGAGCAATGCCAACTGTACAAAAGAGCCTGCGGATTCCAGACGAGATCGCCAAAGCCATTGAAGAAGCTGCCGAGACCTCTGGCCGGGACTTCTCGACCGTGGCCAACGAGTTGATTGCTGAGGCCGTGAAGATGCGGCGCTGTCCCGGGATCCTTTTTGCCGATGGCCCGTCCGGTCGAAGGGCCCGCATCACCGGCACCGGCCTCGATGTCTGGGAGGTGATCGCCACCTATCAAGGCATCGAGCGCGATGTGGAGCGTCTTCACCGCGCCTATCATTGGCTTTCCGAGGCTCAACTGCGCGCCGCCCTCGGTTACTACGCTGCCTATCCCGAGGAGATCGATCGGCAGGTCGCCCGGAATGCAGTGTGGACACAAGACCGGCTCGCCGAACGGTATCCCTCCCTGGCGGCTGAACGATCTTGACATACTACCTCGACGAGGACCTCAGCCAGACGGTCGCTGAGCTGCTTCGCGCGCGGAGCCTTGATGCGATCAGTGCCCACGAGGTGGGTGCCGACGGACGTTCGGATGCTGACCAACTCGACCGGGCTGCCCACGAGGGACGCTGCCTGGTGACCAGAAACCGCGATGATTTTATCCGTCTTACGGTCCAGATGTTCCATGACCAACGTCCGCATCATGGAGTCCTTATTGTCCCCTACAGCCTGCCTGGTGATCGGTTCTCTTTGATCGCTGATGCTTTGACCGAGTATGCAACCCGACATCCACAAGGTCTACCTCCGTACGCCGTGGATTTTCTGTGATAAAAAAGGCGGCGTTTAGCTGGTCTGTCTGGTCTATCAGGTCTGTTTGGTCAGTTTGGTCTGTTTGGGCCTGGTCCAGAAGGAGTGGCTGACCTATGAATCGGTGCTCTCTGGCCGAACGATGTCAAAGGCTCCAGTACAGGAGGTTGGCCTCGCGGAGGGCGTCCCGCAACACGCCCTTGACATCGACCATGACCCCGGGGCTGTCGTCGTCCTTGAGCAGCCGGAGATAGGCGTCCACTGGCTGGTCCAGGAAGACCTGATGGGGGACGGCCAGGATGAGGGCATCATATTGGTCGATCTGGTCTGTCTGGTCCATTTGGTCTATTTCGTCTATCTTGTCTATTCCGTCGAGCTGATCTGTCTGGTTTGTTTGGTTTGTCTGGTGCGAGGGGCGCAGATGTGTCTTTCGTGACGTAGCCCTGAATGGATCTGGGGCCTCTTGGAGGCCAAGTCGGTGAATGGCGGTTGAGCCGACGACGGGATCGGTGACGGCCACGTCCAGCCCATGCTGGATCAGCTCGTCGATCAACTCGAGGACCCGCGTGTTACGGGCATCCCGCACGTTCGCCTTGAAGGCGAGGCCGAGGACCAGGACGCGGGCCCCCTTGATCACCTTGCCTGCCTGGATCAGGAGCCGGACCGTTTCCCGCGCCACATACCGCCCGATCGCATCGTTGATCCGCCGACCGGCTAGAATGACATCCGGGTGGTAGCCCACTTCTTCCGCTTTATGGGTGAGGTAGTAGGGATCGACCGGGATGCAGTGACCCCCGACGAGGCCGGGCTCGAAGGGGAGGAAGTTCCATTTGGTGCCCGCAGCCTTGAGTACCTCATGGGTGCGCAACCCCAGGCGGTGAAACAGGAGGGCCAGCTCGTTCATCAGGGCGATGTTCAGGTCTCGCTGGATGTTCTCGATGACTTTGGCCGCCTCAGCGGTCCTGATATCGGGCGCTTGGTAGATCCCGGCTTTGACCACGAGGCCATAGACCCGAGCCATCATGGCGGTGGTGGCCGCATCCTGGGACGCCACAATCTTCACGACCCGGTCCAGGGTGTGGACAGCATCGCCGGGGTTGATCCGCTCTGGGGAGTAGCCGACGGTAAAGTCGCGGCCGGCCTTAAGCCCCGAGGCCTGCTCTAAGACCGGCAGACAGATCTCTTCGATACAGCCGGGATAGACAGTGGACTCGTAGACGACGATGGCCCCGGGACGCCTGTCTGCGTGCGACGCACAGGCAGGCAGGTGGGTGCCGATCAGGCGGCTTGCCTCGATGAGGGGGCCAAGGTCCGGGCGCCTGGCCCGATCGATGGGGGTCGGCACGGCCACGATGAGGAAGGTGGCCTCCCGCAGGCGCGAGGGATCATCCGTCAGCAGCAGATGCGGGGCAGTGAGCGCGTCGGCACTCAGCTCGCCATTCCAGTCAGCGCCCTGTCGCAAGGCCTGGATCCGCTTCACGTTCAGATCGAAGCCGATGGTAGGCAGGTGCTGGGCGAATGCCGTCGCCAGCGGGAGGCCCACGTACCCCAATCCGATGACGGCGACACAAGTTGTGTTCATCGCGTTGATGGCGTGCGGCGTACCGCGTTGATGGCGTGCAGCGGGAAACGCGGGACGAGCGAGACGATGGCGTTTATTGCGTGCGGGGCGGATGGGGCTTCGTCGTGCCACTTACAGGGTCGGCGTGGCGACGGGCTTACGCCGATTCTGAAGCGGCCACGGCAGACATCCATGTTGCTGGCTCCCTTACCGAGTTGGGGTGAGACAAAGTCTTACAAATCGCTTGTTTTTTTATCATAATTCAATCACGGCAGTCAATATGATTGTATGTGTGGCGTTTATTGCGTGGCGCGTACGGCGTGGATTGCGTGATTTACTTGAGGCTCAGGTGTGGGCGGCTGAGTTTCGCGCTACCTTCACCTGCGCCTGGATCCACGGATAGGTGCGAGCGATCCCCTCTCGAAGCGATACCTTGGACTTCCATCCCAGCGACGCGATGCGCGCCTTGCTGAAATTGCGGGCATGCACTCCCACAGGGCCTGGTACATACTTGACGGTGAGGCGCTTACCGGATGCCTCGATCACCGTCCGCACCAGATCGCCCACCGTCGCCCGCTCCTCGCTTCCCAGGTTCACGGGGCCGTCCAGATCTGAGTGCATCAGCGCAAAGATCCCGTCCACCAGATCATCCACATAGGTGAATACCCGAATGGCCGTCCCATCACCCCAGACCTCGATAGTCCCGCTATCCTCCGCCTCGGCGACCTTCCGACAGAGGGCCGCCGGCGCTTTTTCGCGGCCACCGGTCCAGGTCCCTTCCGGACCGTAGCAGTTCTCGAAACGAGCGACGCGCACCTGCATGGGGTAGCGGCGCCCGTAGGCCATGGCTACCCGCTCGGCGTAGAGTTTCTCCCAGCCGTATTCGTTGTCCGGGTTGGCCGGGACGGCGTCGTCCTCGGTGACGGACGCCTCATCCGGCTGCATGTCCCGGTAGATGCACACGGATGAGGAGAAGAAGTAGCGAGGAATGCCCATCTCGGCCGCAGTGTGAGCCATGTGGATATTGATCAAGGCGTTGTTGTGTAACACCTCGCACTCCGCCCGGGAGATAAATCCCATCCCGCCCATGTCGGCGGCGAGCTGATAGACTTCCTCGAAGCTCCCGCCGTCTGACAGAGTCAGGGCCGTCCGGCAGCTCTGGGGATCGCGCAAGTCCAGCAGCCTGAATCCATCGGCCTGGGTGGGGACGAACTCGTGGGGCTTGATGTCCACACCGCGCACCCAGTAGCCTTCCCGCTTCAGCTTTTTCACCAGGTGCCCACCGATGAACCCGCCGGCACCACACACTAACGCTCGCTTCATGTTCCGCGTCTCCTTATTACTCGGAGCATAACATAGCTTGCCTCCCCCTTTAGCAAAGAGGGGTAAGGGGGGATTTGAACGATCGGGAAAACCCCCTCAGTCCCCCTTTTTCAAGGGGGAAGTTGCTGGAGATGTTGTGCAAGGGTGCAATCTGGTTAATGCTCCCCGTAAGAAATCCCCCGTGCCCCTTTTGTCAAGGGGGCACGGGGGATTTCTTCGAGGCCGGTCGCTGACCGCTGACTGCTGAACACCATTTTCTGAGAGACCCGCGGACGTCTGAGGAGAAGGACCCTGGACGCCAGCGCCAGCAGGAGGACGAAGAGGATAGCGTTCGCGAGGATGTGGAGATTAAAGTCATAGGCGCTATGGACCAGCATGGCTACCAGCCCGGCCAGCAGACCAAGTCCGATTCCCCGCGCGTGCGACCCCTCATGCTGGGACCATCTGTTCAGCAACTGCGTCCCACCCCACAGCAATGCCAGCGCGAAGATCGCCATCAAGGGCAACCCGCCTTCGGCGAAGGCCTGCAGGTAGTCGTTGTGGGCATAGTCGTACACGTCCTGCCCGATGAGGGGCTGCTTGTAGAGCGGAAAGGCCCAGATGTAGGTGTCAAGGCCGGTACCGCTCCATTGGAAGTCATGGCCCAGGCGCAACGTGTCCTGCCAGACGAGGATACGACCGTGGAAGGAGGGATCGTCGGTCCCACGCCACAGAATCGCAAAGGTTTGCAGGACCCTGTTCGGGTTCAGCCAGAGGGCGTACGTCAGACCCAGCACCACAAACGAGACCAACATTCCCCATAGCCGCTTGCTGCGCAACCGTCTGGCGGAGAGCAGGAAGGCCATGAAGAGCATAGAACAGAAGAAGCTGAACAGACCTGCCCGTGATCCCGTCAGCAGCAGGGCCACAGACATGATGAGCCCTCCAAAAAAGGCCAGTAGCGACCGGCTTGCCTGGGGGGTGCCCCAATGAAGTAATCGGCTTCGCCAGCCCACCCCCCCGTTCGGTGCGGGTACCCGACCATCCGACATCGGTCGTCTATTCGCCACGATATAGCCGATCGTCAGCGGGATGACCATCTCCATGTAGCCGGCAAAGTGATTCCGGTTCACGTACGGCCCAAAGAGGCTGCCGCCCTGGGTGAGTTCCCGGACCCAGTACAGCTTCCCATTCCCGGTAAAATGCTGAATGATTCCAAAGAGGGCAAGCCCAAATCCCGTAGTCATCATGACGCGAACGATTCGATCAATCTGTGCGCGGGTTTGCAAAGAGTTCATGGCGACCCAGAAGAGGAGCGCCAGGGCCAGCAGCCGCACAAGCGCCTGTCGAGTCGCGTACGGCACAAGCGAGAGCGTGTGCCATGAGGTCGCAAGATGGCTGTCAAACTCTATTTGCTGATAGAGGGCAGCGGCCTTTGGTGAGATCATGTGGATTATCTGAAGTGGAAGCGGAATCACTTGCACGATCCCAACGAGCAGGACCAGAAGCCAGCAGAGGCTCAAGACTGTTCGCTCGATGCGAATTTCACCGGCGCTCACCATAGCGAGTCCCCATACAAGGGCGATCGCGTAGATCCCTGCCTCGGCGATGGCGATCGACCAGGGCTCGACGGTTCCGAAGGCCAGGGGCGTCAGGACGACCAGGGCAGACAATCCGATCTCGACGAGGCGGTCGGCCATAAGGGCATATCGGAGTTTGACAACCCTCCAGGGCGAAAGGGCGGGGCTATCTACTTGGGGTGGTGTGG
>NSJM01000112.1 GCA_002634395.1 Candidatus Methylomirabilis sp. | reverse complement strand
ACGGTGAGGCCGACAAGCAGCCAGTGCTCGCCGTAGGCGCCGAAAAACGCTCCCCAGATAGACACCCGGAGGAGCCCCACCGAGCCGAGGATACCGCCGAGCGCGAGACCGGACAATACCTCTCGCTGCATGACCCGCCACCAGTCCCGCAGCGTCACCTCGCCCACGGCGAGCGCCCGGATGATAAGCGAGGCCGCTTGGCTGCCCGAGTTTCCCCCTGACGAGATAATGAGGGGGACGAAGAGCGCCAGCACGACCGCCCGCGCAATTTCATCTTCGAAGTACCCCATCGCTGTCGCCGTCAGCATCTCCCCGACGAAGAGCACGATGAGCCACCGCGCCCGCTTCTTGATGAGGGTCCAGAACGGGGTGCGGACGTACGGTTCGTCGAGCGCCTCGAGCCCGCCCAGCTTCTGGATGTCCTCGGTGGCCTCTGCCTCCGCCACAGCCAGCACGTCGTCAATGGTGACAATGCCGAGCAGCACGCCGTCGGAGTCCGTCACGGGGAGCGCCATGCGGTCATGCTCGCGGAAGACCCTGACCGCCGTCTCCCGATCATCGGTGGCTCGGAGCGCCACGAACGTCTCGCCCATGAGGGAGCGCACCTGCGCGTCGGGCGCGGCCAGGATGATCTCCCGGATGCGGAGGTCGTCCACGAGACGGAACCCCCGCTCGACCACGTAGATCACGTTGATCGTCTCGGAGTCCTTCCCGAAGCGGCGAATGTGCCGAAGCGCCTGCTCGATGGTCCAGTCGGGACGGACAGCCACGTAGTCCGTCGTCATGAGCCGCCCAACGCTCTCCTCTGGGTAGCCAAGGAGCCGGACGGCGGCCTCGCGCTCCTTCGGATTGAGGAGGTTCAGGAGCCGCTGCGTGACCTCGCCAGGGAGCTCCTCCAAAAACGCTGTCCGGTCGTCTGGAGCGAGCGTATTGAGCAAGTCAGCCAGCCGCTCCCGCTCGTTGGCCAGCCTCTCAATCAGGGCCTCCTGCTTCTCGTGGGGAAGATATTCAAAGACGGCGGCGGCCTGCTCGCGCGGAAGTACGCGAAAGAGGACGGCGTCGTCGCGGTCCGGCAGGTGGTCGATGAACGCGGCGATTTCCGAGGGCTCCCACTCCGCCACTGCTTCGCGGAGGGCACGGAGATCCCCATTGTTGAGGATCGCCACGACTTCCGGTTTCAACAGGTAACTCGGCATGATCGGCCATTTTTTCGGTGTTGACGGTGAGGAAGGAAGAAAGCGACTTGGCGTCAGTGCCCAGCGGCAGAGTCGCTGCCGGCAGGAGACCTTTTAGCGCAAGGAGATGCGGTGCTCAGTGACCGGGGCCTTCACCATAAGCACCAATACTGTTCACGTTGGCCGCTCGTGGTGAGCCTGTCGAATCACTATTACCCTTCGACAAGCTCAGGGCGAACGGTTCGAAGAACCTAAGTGAACAGTATTGCCATTAGCACACGTTGGTGGCCTAGTGGGCGCGGCTGGCCTCCGCCTCCGTTGCAGCCGCGGGCTCCTCCTCCACAATCGAGCCTCGTTTGCTAAAGACCACCGACAGCCCCAGGACGGTCACGCAAGCCAAAACGATCATTGCCCGGGTGCCCCACCCAATTTCGCGGATGGCCAAGGGTGCGATCAGAATCGCCACCAGATTCATGACCTTGATCATCGGGTTGATGGCCGGTCCGGCGGTGTCCTTGAACGGATCGCCGACCGTGTCGCCGATAACCGCGGCTTTATGACAGTCGGTCCCTTTGCCGCCAAACAGACCCTCTTCGATCTTCTTCTTGGCATTGTCCCAGGCACCGCCGGTATTCGACAGGAACACCGCCATAAGTTGGCCGGTCAGGATCGCTCCGGCAAGGAAGCCGCCCAGCGCCGGCGCGCCGAAGGCGAACGCAACTAGGATCGGGCTGACAATCGAGAGGACGCCCGGTCCCAGCAGCTCCTTCTGTGCCGCGGCGGTCACGATCTCCACACACCGACCGTAGTCCGGCTTTTCCTTGAATTCCATGATCCCCGGCTTCTCCCGGAACTGCCGCCTCACCTCCTCCACTAGGAGGAAGGCCGCCCGACTCACCGCCTGGATCGCAAAGGAGGAGAAGAGGAACGGGACGGCACCCCCGATCAGGAAGCCGATGAAGACCTCCGGCAGGTTCACCTGGATCCCCTGCTCAAAGAGATGCGCCTCGTCGATGAAGGAGCGAAAGAGGGAGACGGCCGCAATAACCGCAGTAGCGATGGCCAGCCCTTTCGTCAGGGCCTTGGTCGTATTGCCGACCGCGTCAAGCTTGGCAACAATCCGATGAGCCTCGATCCCAGAGGGCGTCTTGGGGTTGTTCTTCAACGCCCCCGACATCTCGAAGATGCCGTTGGCGTTATCGGAGATGGGACCAAAGGTATCTTCGGCCAGCACGAAGCCGGTGGTCGCCAGCAAACCAAGACCGGCCAGGGCGATCCCATACGCCGACAACGAAAAGCTTCCGCCGAAGATGCTGTAGGAGCCAAAGATGGTCGCGGCAATGGCCAGCGTGGCCCAGACGCTCGACTCGAGACCTGCGGCAAACCCAGAGAGGATCAGCGTCGCCGGTCCGGTTCGGCTGGAATAGGCAATCTCGGTCACCGGTTTCTTTTCGGTTGCGGTAAAATACTCCGTCAGCCACTGAATCAGCAACGCCAGGGCAATCCCCATGACATTGGCCAGGAAGACGCGCCACCAGAGGGCGCCATACTTCGGGCTCACGATGTCGCCAAGGTAAAAGTAGCTCACAATCCAAAAGCCGACAACCGAGCTGAGCGCAGCGACCCAGAAGCCGAAATTGATCGGCTTCATCGGGTTCATGCCGGGATCATCCTTGCCCCGAACGCACCAGGTACCGAGGATTGAGCCGAACACACCCACGGCGCGGATCAAGAGGGGGTAGATGATCATGGCCAGGACGACCTTGGAGGCGTTGGCGGCCCCGCCGAACGACTCGACAAAGTCGTTGTCCAGCATCGCCCCGGCGCCCAGGATAATGGCCGCCACCAATGTCACCTCATACGACTCGAAGACGTCAGCCGCCATCCCGGCGCAGTCGCCCACATTGTCGCCCACATTGTCGGCAATCGTGGCGGCATTGCGCGGATCATCTTCAGGAATCCCCTTCTCAACCTTACCGACCAGATCGGCGCCCACGTCAGCCGCCTTGGTGAAAATGCCGCCCCCCATACGCATGAACAGGGCGGCGAGCGAACCGCCAAAGCCAAAGCCGACCAGGATCTTCATCGCATTCTCTTTGAACAGCAGGAAGATGATGGTGGCACCCAGCAGCCCAAGACCGACGGTGAACATCCCCGAGACGGTCCCGGCCCTGAAGGCGATCTCCAGCGAATACTTGAAGCTGTGGAGCGCGGCGGCGGCGGTTCGCACATTGCCCTTCACGGCCAGTAACATCCCGACGTACCCGGCCCCGTAGGAGGCTGCAACCCCCATGAAGAAGGCAAGCGCCACGCCGAGCGGCAGGAGCATCCCCTCATAGAGCCCGCGATACATGAAGAAGAGACCGATCGTGATGGCGATGACAAACCAGAGCATCGTCTTAACCTGTCGCGCAAGGTAGGCCAGTGCCCCCTCTTCAATCGCCTTGGCCACATCCTGCATGGCCTGACTGCCAGGGTCTTCCTGGATGGTCTTCTTCGCCAGGAAGGCGCCGTATCCGAGGGCGATGAAAGCCGAAACCAGGACAAACCAGAGGATCTTCCATTCCTGCGGGCCAAAGGTTGGCAGTACAATGCTGGCTTCACTCATGCAACGTGTCTCCTATTCGCGGGATTCATGGTCAGTAATCTAGCACATGCCGCTTGCGGGCATTCGAATAGCGATCTTCCTGCTCAAGAGTCCAAAGGGTTTACTCGTGAGGTTGGCGCGCCGAACCGCGGTCATACCTAGGCAAGGGGTCAGGAGATCCCGGAAAGGATCAGCCCCCTGCCCTCGAGCAAGATGTCTCTCAACCCCCGCGTACCAAATACGAGGACAAGCGTGTAATTGGGTAAAAAGGTTACCATACGTCTGTCGTTCGTATCAGTCCCCAAAGAGGCGGAGTTGCTCCTGATCCTCCTCGATAAAGGGAACCGGGTAACAACCGGTAAAACACGCATGACAGAAGCCTGTCGTACCCTGATTCTCCTTCCCGGCAGCCTGCTGTAATCCTTTCAGGCTCAGATAACCGAGCGTATCGGCGCGAAGATACCGCCGAATCTCCTCTGCGTCGTGCGTGGAGGCAATCAGTTCCTTACGCGTTGGAGTATCAATTCCGTAGTAACAGGGAGCGATCGTAGGGGGGGAGCTAATCCGCACATGGACTTCCGATGCCCCGGCCCCGCGGATCATCGATACGATCTTTCGACTCGTCGTTCCGCGGACAATTGAATCGTCTACGACGACCACGCGTTTTCCCTCAAGCACCTCGCGAATGGCATTGAGTTTGATCTTCACCCCGAAATGTCGGATGGCCTGCTTGGGCTCGATAAAGGTCCGCCCAACATAGTGGTTACGAATCAGGCCATGTTCAAACGGCAGGTGGGCCTCCTCGGCAAAACCCAGGGCAGCAGGAACCCCGGAATCGGGGACAGGAATCACCACATCGGCATCGACCGGGTACTCACGCGCCAATTGCCTGCCAAGATCTTTTCGAATCCCCGCGACAGATCGACCAAATAAAAAGCTATCCGGTCTGGAGAAGTAGACATACTCAAAAATGCACTGGGACTTCGGTGCGGGTGGAAACGGAGAAAATGTGTGAACGCCGTTTTCATTAATCTGAATGAACTCGCCTGGCTCGATATCGCGGACAAATGTTGCCTCAATCAGATCAAAGGCACAACTCTCCGACGCCAGAATCCACGCGTCACCAAGTTTGCCTAGCGACAGCGGACGAAATCCGTAAGGATCGCGGACGCCAATCAGCTCAGTGTCGTTCATGATGACCAGAGAATAGGCGCCCCGAATCTGACTGAGTGCGTCGACCGATGCCTCCAGCAGGTTCGGCTCCCGCGAGCGGGCGATCAGGTGAACGATCACTTCGCTGTCGCTCGTCGAGCTGAATATAGAGCCCTGTGCTTCTAAATCATGGCGGATCTTCTCGGCATTTGTCAGATTCCCGTTGTGCGCAAGGGCAATCTGGCCTCGCAAGTAGTCGGCCACCAGCGGCTGGGCATTCTTAAGCTGCGAAGTCCCGGTCGTCGAGTAGCGAACATGGCCAACGGCGAGAGCGCCCCTGAGGCGGCGAAGCCTGGTCTCGGAGAAGACGTCGGCAACCAGCCCCATACCCTTCTCCAGGTGCAGCGACCTCCCGTCCGAGCACGCAATGCCGGCGCTTTCCTGCCCTCTGTGCTGAAGCGCATACAACGCCAGATAGGCGAGGTTAGCGGCCTCGGGATGGCCATAGATCCCCACCACCCCGCACTCTTCTCGAAACTTGTCTGCTCGTAGCTCAACCATGGTCGTTATCCGATCACCTCAACCGCGGTAGCGAGCGCCATTGCCAAACATGGCATAGGTTAAGATTTTCATATCCACCAGTACCCTACCGGAGTGAGTATGCTCCTCGCCCACCTTACTCGAAGCCGGAAATGGTGCAGAAATAGCTACCGGGACTCGCACCAGCCGAGGTAGAGCAGGTAATCGCTGAATCGCGAGGCAAAAGTACACCCTCCGAGAACGTATAACAGCCATTATCCCCGAGAGTACCCAGATGGGCGATACCTCCGAATCCAGCAACGTCCAGCCGAACGCCTCCACTCACCGTCGGAGTCACGCAGAGTCCTGTCAGGATGAAGTCACTCCTAGCCGGTGTCGTATACACCGTCTGCGTGTCGCTTGGGCCGGAGAGGCTCGTTGTCGAAGTCACTGAGAACGCTCTCCTCTTATTATCGCTGTTGCTTTTACTACCCTTGACGGTAGTGGCAGCCCAAGAACTGGTCGCGAGCAGCATTGTGATTGCAATGATCGAAAAGATGGTTTTCACTCTGCGTTACCTCCTTTCACTGCTGCTAAAGGTTACACAGCTTCGGCCTTCACAGCACTCGCTTGAGCCCCTGAATGGCCTGGCGGGTCCGGTGTTCATTTTCTACCAGGGCGAATCGCACATGCTCGTCCCCGTATTGTCCGAACCCGATCCCCGGAGATACGGCAACCTTCGCCTTGTCGAGGAGGAACTTCGAAAATTCCAGGGACCCCATGCCCAGGTACGCCTCAGGGATCTTGGCCCAGACGAACATCGTGCCTTTTGGCTTCGACAGATTCCACCCGATCCGGTTCAGCCCGTCCACCAGCACATCGCGCCGCATCCGGTAGGTCTCAACCGTCTGCCCTACGCATTCCTGCGGGCCGTTCAGCGCGATGATTGCCGCGATCTGGATCGGCTGGAACATCCCATAATCCAGGTAGCTCTTGAGCCGTGTCAGGGCCGCGATGATCCGCGGATTGCCAACGCAGAAACCAACTCGCCAGCCCGGCATATTATAGCTCTTGGAGAGCGTAAAGAACTCCACCCCGATCTCCTTTGCTCCAGGCACCTGCAGAAGGCTTGGCGCCTGATAGCCATCAAAGGTCAGATCCGCGTAGGCTAGATCATGAATCAGGATCAGGTGGTGCTCTTGAGCGAACGCTACCACCTTCTCAAAAAAGGCGAGGTCCACGGTGGCGGTAGTCGGGTTATGGGGAAAGCTCAGGATCAGCAGCTTGGGCGGCGGCCAGCTCTCCCGGTGAGCGGCCATCAACGCCTCGTAAAAGTCGACCCCCTCTTCAAGCCGTACGCTGCGGACATCTCCTCCGGCAATGATCACGGAGTACGGATGGATCGGATAGGTTGGACTTGGCACCAAGGCGACATCCCCTGGTTCCACAACCGCCAAGGCCAGATGCGAAAGCCCCTCCTTGGCGCCGATGGTCGCAATCGCCTCCCGCCCGGGATCGATCTCAACCCCATATCGCCGTCGATACCAATCAGCAATAGCAGATCGGAGTTTTGTGATCCCGCGCGAGGCGGAATACCGATGGTTGCGAGGATTCCTGGCCGCCTCACAGAGCTTCTCTACAATGTGCGGAGGGGTCGGCAGATCGGGGTTACCCATCCCGAAGTCGATAATATCCTCGCCGCGAGCCCGCGCCTCGACCTTCAACTCAGTCACGATATTGAAGACGTACGGGGGCAGCCGACTGATTCGATGGAACTGCTCCATCCACACTCCTT
>NSJM01000013.1 GCA_002634395.1 Candidatus Methylomirabilis sp. | reverse complement strand
GAGGGGTTCGCCTCGGTACCTGCCGCGGCCACGAATGCTATAATCGGTTCGAGAGACAGATCCGGCGTATTCAGCCAAAACTGGAGGCGAGGCGACTGCTGAGTTGCAAGGTGGAGACGTCCCGCAATTGTTTGACCCCTCCAGAGCAGATTCATATCAGAAAGGTCGAGCTGACCGCCCTCCCATCGTCCCTTTGCCCGCAGCCGTGCTTTGCCACCTGGCGCCTTACCCGTCTCCTTTGCGAGCATTACACCGAGGCGTTGTAGGTCGACGTCGGCTTCAAGGTCAAGGCGCGGCCATTCTCCGGCCGCCTTCCCCTCGATATCGAGGGTGCCGGTAAACGCTGCGGCAGCGCCGCCTGATCTCCCCATGGCCGATGCCAGTTGCGCGGCCTCGAGGCCGCGCACGCGAAGCTCTACCTCAATCGGTATATGATCCCCTTCGGCACGTTGTACGCTCCCGGTAAGTTCAAACGAGCCGGTTGTCTCGCCAGGTAAGTGTCCGTCGGCCTGGAAGCGAAGAGGATGATGGGGAAGCGGGGCCGGGATGTCCAGGTTGATATCCTGAAACTCCAGGGTGACCGGTCCATACGGATGGAGAGGATTGTCGACGACGAGAGCCCCATGGCGGATAGCCAAGGTTCCTGCCAACAAGACCGGCAGACCAGGCTGTCCTCTGGCCGTTCTCGTCCCTTCGGTGCGGTGTGGCTCGGCCGTTGCGCCTCGCGCAGTCGGCCGAATCAAGTCATCAAGGTTCCACCCGTCCGGTCCCCTGGCCAACCTGATGCGTGGCCTGTCGATGCGGATATTCCCAATCTGAATGTCGCCCTTGAGGAGCGGAAGCAGCTTGAGCGAAACATGCAGTTGCTCCGCGTCTACGAACGGTTCGGACCACGGGGCGCGATCGGCAATCACCACGTCCCGGATGGTCACCTCGGGCGACGGCAGGAGATGTACTCGCAGGCTGGCCGCAGTGACTTTGCGGTTCAAGAGTTGGCTGACTCGGCTGATGAGGATGCCTCGATACCGCTCCTGGTCCAGCAGAAGCGGACCGGCGAGGAGGACTGCGACGATCCCACCTAAGACCAGGAGTAACCCGATGAGCCGACGCTGCCCGCGTCTTGTCACCCGTCCCCTCCGGGCTCTTCACTATTGAGTCGCATCAGCAGCAACTCGCGCGCCACCGGTGGGTTGGCCTTGCCGCGACTTAACTTCATCACCATGCCAACCAGGAAGGTCAGGCTTTGCACCTTCCCTTTCCGGTAGTCGGCGACCGGCCCGGGGTGTGCGGCAAGCACCTCCTCAACGATCCGGCGCAGCTCATCCTGGTCGGAGATTTGAGTCAGTCCTTGCTCTTTGACGATCAGCTCAGCCGATTTCCCAGTCTGATACATCTGTTCGAAGACTGTTTTGGCAATCTTGCCGCTGATGGTTCCACCATGCAGCAGCGCGAGCAGGGCAGCCAGTTCCGTCGGCGAGATCGGGCTGTCGGTAATGTCCCGACCGTCTTTATTCAAATGGCCCAAAAGCTCCACCATCACCCAGTTGCTGGCGACCTTCGAATCGCGGGAGGCCTGCGCGACCTTCTCGTAGTAGTCGGCCAGCGACTTCGATGCCGTCAGTACAGCGGCATCGTAGTCCGGGATCCCGTACTCTCGGACAAATCGAACGCGGCGCTGCTGCGGCAGCTCGGGCAAGGTCGCGCGGATCTCGTCGATCCACTGCGGCGAGACGGCTAGTGGGACCAGGTCCGGTTCGAGAAAATAACGGTAGTCGTGGGCGTGCTCTTTGCTTCGCATCGACAAGGTCAGCTCTTGACCGGCGTCCCACAGCCGTGTTTCCTGGACAATCCGTCCCCCGCCCTCGAGGATCTGGGCCTGTCGCTGGATCTCATAGGCCAAGGCCTTCTGAACATTCTTAAAGGAGTTCATGTTCTTGACCTCAGCCTTCACCCCCAATTCCTCGCTGCCGGCCAGTCGCAGGGAGACGTTGGCATCACAACGGAGGCTGCCTTCCTCCATGTTACCGTCGCAGACTCCCAGGTACACAAGGATCGCTCGGAGCTGCCGGAGATATTCTGCGGCCTCCTCCGGACTACGGATGTCGGGTTCGCTGACGATTTCCATCAGCGGTACGCCGCTGCGGTTAAAGTCCACCAGGCTATAGTCGGCGGCCTGGAGCGTGCCGGCATGCAGCAGCTTGCCGACATCCTCTTCGAGATGGAGGCGATGGATGCGGATGCGCCTGGCTGTTCCGTCGACAGTGAATTCCAGGGACCCTCGCCATGCGAGTGGAAGCTCGTACTGCGAGATTTGATAGTTCTTCGGCATGTCGGGGTAGAAGTAATTCTTCCGGTGAAAGCGGCAGACTGGAGTGACGTCGCACCCTAAGGCGAGCGCCGTCTTGATGGCGAACTCCACCACTCGTCTGTTCAGGACCGGCAACGCGCCAGGCATTCCCAGGCAGACTGGGCAGGTCTGACTGTTCGGCGGGGCGCCAAAGGCGGCGCTGCAGCCGCAGAAGATCTTCGATCTGGTCAGGAGCTGGGCATGCACCTCCAGCCCGATGACTGCTTCGTACAAAGTTTCGGGTTTCATATTTCGGATTTCGGGTTTCATGTTCCAATTCCTTGCTATGTCAGAGGCCGGATTGATTCGAGAACGTCAATATACTCATCGGACAGCCCGTGTTCCTCGGCGCCGTTGATCAGTAGCTGCTTATATCGTTTTGAGGGAGGCGTCTCGCGCCCCGGATTTCCCATGATATATGCAAATGCCGCAATGATCTTACCTGAGTGAGTTCGAACCTGAACCTCCTGACGGAGATAGAGATCGGGGAATCCTTCATACTCATCTAACGCCTTTCGTTCCGCTTCGCCGATCTCCCACACCACACCCTCAACCTGACGCCCTGGCCGCTCAAGAATGTTTGCCGTCCCGCCACCCCAGATCGGGGAGTTGCCGCAGAAGGTGAGTGCATAGTCGGAAAGTACCGCTGCGGCCACAAACTTCCCCTTCGGGCAAAGCCGCTTCAGCAGGACCCGTTCCATATTCGAGCCGTAGGCGAAGTAGAGCATTCGGCTAACGTCTTCCGGAACGAGTTCGAACCCCCGTTTGCCAGATCGCGTGAGGCTCGAACGTGAATGAGGTTGCCATACGGTGCCTCTCGGCGATCTCGACCTCGAAGGGCGCCTCCTGGCCGGAATCGAGCGCCACGACCTTCACCGTCTGCCGGCCCAACTCCCGCCGTGGGACCGACGTACTTTTTTGCGGTCTGGTATGGCTCGGTGTTTGGCCAAAGAACAGGCGCTCCGAGTTCAGGATGACCAGGTCGTTATTTGCGGCCGAGGTCAAACCCGGCAGTACGCTCACCGCCAAGGCCAGCGCCAGAGCGAGTCGTCTCACTGCTGCGGTCGCCACCTTACAATGGGGGTTTGCGGCGATGCCAGTCGGTTGCCTGCTCATAGGCGTGCGCTACCTTTAGGATCGTCGCCTCGTCGAACGGCTTACCGATCAGTTGAAGTCCGATCGGCAGTCCGGCCTTGGTGAATCCGCATGGGATCGAGATGCCGGGCAGACCTGCCAGGTTGACCGAGATCGTAAAGATATCCGAGAGGTACATCTGAAGGGGATCCTCGGTCTTCTCGCCGAACCTAAACGGCGGCGTCGGCGACGTAGGGGTCAGAATCACGTCACACTGCTCAAAGGCCTGCTCAAAATCCCGGCGGATCAGCGTCCTGACCTTCTGGGCCTTCAGGTAGTAGGCATCGTAGTAGCCGGCCGACAGCGCATAGGTCCCGAGCATAATCCGACGCTTGACCTCCGGCCCAAACCCCTCCTGCCGGCTCTTCTGGTACATTTCCAGCAAGTCAGCCGGACGCATGGTTCGGCACCCGTATCTGACCGCATCATAGCGGGCCAGATTACTGCTGGCTTCGGCCGTCGCTACGAGATAGTAGGTTGCGATGGCATACGGGGTGTGGGGTAGTGAGACCTTGTCCTGCCTTCCGCCCAGTTCCTCCAGTGTCCGAACCGCCGCCCAGACAGCCGCTTCAACCTCCGGGTCCATGCCCTCGATAAAATAATCGTGGGGAATACCGATGCGGACCCCCCGAATGTCGCCGATCAGGGCAGCGCTGTAATCGGGAACGGGCAGGTCTGCCGAGGTTGAATCGCAGGGATCGTGTCCGGCAATTGCATGCAGCAGCATGGCGCAATCGCGAGTATCTTTCGCGAATGGTCCGATCTGATCGAGTGATGAGGCAAAGGCTACCAGGCCGTATCTGGAGACCCGGCCATAGGTTGGTTTGAGACCTGCAACGCCACAAAAACTTGCCGGCTGCCGGATCGAGCCTCCCGTGTCGCTGCCGAACGCAGCGGCGCACAAATCGGCCGCCACGGCGGCGGCAGAGCCGCCAGAGGAGCCGCCTGGGACGTAGTCGAGCGCCCAGGGATTCCGCGTCCGGAAGAAGGCCGAGTTCTCCGTCGAGGAACCCATGGCGAATTCATCCATGTTGGTCTTCCCCAGCAGGACCGCTTCCTGCGCTTTGAGACGCTGGATGACCGTCGCATCATACGGCGGTTCGTAGGGTTCCAGTATCTTCGAGGCGCAGGTGGTCCGCACACCTTTTGTGCAGATGACATCTTTAATCGCCAGCGGGATGCCGGCCAGCGGGGGGAGCGGTGTATTGGCGGCGAGCAGCCGATCGACGACCCCGGCCTGCTCAAGGGCTTTGTCCTCAGTCAGGGTCGTGTACGCCATGACCTGTCCATCGAGACGCATGATCCGATCCAGCACCGAGCGGGCAAGCTCAGTGGCGCTCGCTCGACGCGTAGCGAGCATTGCCTGCATCTCGTGGATGGTAAGTTGAGAGAGGTCCACAGTATTACTCCTCCAGAATCCTCGGGACTCGAAAGAAGAGATCATGGCGGTCCGGCGCATTCGCCAGGGCCTCCTCCTGAGAAAGCGACGGTACGACCTCGTCCTCGCGGAAGACGTTGATCATCGGCAGGATGTGAGAGGTCGGCTCGACGGCAGTCGTGTCCAGCTCACTCAATTTGTCGATGTAGCTCAGGATCGAGTCGAGCTGTGCCTGCATCCGCTCCTTCTCCTCCGCGGTGAGCTCCAAACGGGCCAGCCTGGCCACATGCTCGACCTCTTGCATCGTGATCTTCATGGTTCTCCCTCAGGCCTGCTCCAATTGGGCATATCTGACCATGAGCTTCTTTTCACCGGCGCCATTAAATCTGACGACAACCTTCAGATCGTCCCCGCTGCCGCTCCGCTCACGGATTACCCCAACGCCGAAGTCGGGATGCCGGATGCGGGTTCCAGGATGCAGGCGATCGACGAAGGGCTCATCGTCCTGATGCTCTTGACGCGCAGAAAAGGCAGAAAGCGATGCCCCCCTGGATTCCAACGGATCTTGGACCTGTAGAACGTCGGGCGGAATTTCATCCAGGAACCGTGACGGCAGGTTGAAGCTACGGTTGCCGTACAGCCGCCGCTGCCTTGCTGATGCCAGATAGAGCCGTCGCCTTGCCCTGGTCATGCCGACATAACAGAGTCGGCGTTCCTCCTCCAGCTCCCGCTCATCAGAGATGGCATAGGCGTGAGGGAAGATCCCTTCCTCCAGTCCGACCATGAAGACCGTTTCAAACTCCAGCCCCTTGGCCATATGGAGCGTCATGAGCGTCACCGCACCTCGACCTTCGGTGTACTCGTCGAGGTCACTGATCAGGGCGACCGAGTCGAGGAACGCCGACAGCCCCGCTTCCGCATTGCGCTCCATAAACTCCTGGGAGGCAGTCACCAGCTCCTTCAGGTTTTCCAGGCGGCTCTGAGCCTCCGGCGTCCCCTCGCGCTGAAGCTCCTCAGCGTACCCGGACGCGGTGATCAGTTCAGCGATCAGATCTGGAATCGGGGTGAAGGCGGATTGTGCCCTGGCCTCTTCAATAAGGTGGAGTAATCCCTCCATAGCTGCCTGTTGCTTTACATTGAGCAGCTTCTCCCGCACCGCGCGTTGGCATGCCTCCCAGATCGTAGTTTTCTCGTGCATTGCCGACAGTTCAAGCTTGGCGACCGTGGCCGGTCCGATCCCGCGGGTCGGCGCATTTACAAGTCGCTTAAAACTGATGCTGTCGGCGGGATTAACCACCCAGCGTAAATAGGCCAGGAGGTCCTTAATCTCCTTCCGTTCATAGAAGCGGAGTCCCCCCACAATGACGTAGGGGATCAGGGCCTGCTGCAATGCCTCTTCCAAGACACGAGACTGCGCATTGGTCCGGTAGAAGATCGCGTAGTCATCGTATCGCGTCCCCTCACCGGCCGCCTGACTGTGGATCGTCCTGGCGGCGAAGCGGGCCTCATCGGTTTCATCAAGGGCCCGGTAGAGCATGATCGTGTCCCCGATATCGTTTTCGGTCCACAAGGTCTTTCCCTTGCGACCGAAGTTATGGGCGACCACCGCCCCCGCGCACTCCAAGATCCGCTGCGTCGATCGATAGTTCTGTTCCAGCCGGATGACCACGCAACCCGGATGGTCCCGCTCGAAGTCCAGAATGTTGTTCAGGTCGGCGCCACGCCACCGATAGATCGACTGGTCGTCATCGCCTACCACGCAAAGATGCCCGTGCTTGCCGGCCAGCATCTGGATCATCCGGTACTGGACATGGTTGGTGTCCTGGTACTCGTCCACCAGGATGTAACGCCAGAGGTCCTGATAGGCGGCCAGTACTTCGTGGTGCTCCTCAAAGAGGCGCACTGTCGACATGAGTAGATCGTCGAAGTCGAGGGCCTGGAGCTCTTCCAACCGCTCCTGATACCTGATGTACAGCTTGGCGGTCCGCTCCTCCATATGGTCATTGGCCTGCAATGCGTACTCTTCGGGGGAGAGGAGTTCGTTCTTCGCGCGGCTGATGCGGGAAAGGACCGCGCGGGGGCTAAGCGTGCGCTCGGATAAGCCTAATCCTCGCAGGCAATCCCGCATCAGGCTCAATTGATCGCCCTCATCATAGATGACGAAAGAGCTCTTCAGGCCCAATGCCGGGGCGTGCTTGCGCAGGATTCGAACGCAGATGGCATGAAACGTCCCGACAAGTGGTGCGGGGTGCGAGGTCCGGGGCGCGAGGTCCGGGGTGCTGCTGCCGACTGACGATTGTTGATCCAGCAGGTCTGTTACCCGTCGCTTCATTTCTGCGGCCGCCTTATTGGTAAACGTGACGGCCAAAATATTCCAGGGTGCGACCCCACAGTGGCCGATCAGGTAGGCGATCCGCCTGGTGATGACCCGGGTCTTTCCCGACCCGGCCCCCGCCAATACCAGAAGCGGCCCCTCGGTATGCAGGACCGCCTCTTCCTGTCTGGGATTCAGGTTTCCCAGGATTGTGTGAGTCTTCACCTTACGTATGTTCCTGCGCCGGTTGACCGTTCTACGTTGACAATCGTGTTCTCATCATAGGCGAACCCGTTCCATGCGACAAGCGATATTTCATGCGTAAAGCTCTGTTGCAAGTGTAGATGGATTGCGTAGAAAGATCGGAACGTGGTCAGCGCCACGGCGCCAGTTTCAACTTGACATTCCCTTGGATCGGGGGGTAGGTTTTGGCTGACTTAAAGGCGCAGATGGCACTAGACATGTGAAAATCCTGCATTCCGATAAGTTAAAAGTCCGCATGTGATTGGGTCAGAAGTGTCATCGCTGAAAAGACTCTACAAGAAGCCGTTCGCCGCATCACGGCCGCATCTCGCCCTAGGAAGGTCATTCCATTTGGGTCTCGCGCGCGGGATGAAGCGGACGAGTGTTCTGATGTGGACCTGGTGGTCATTGAGCCGGAGGTGTCCGACAAATACACAGAGATGGTTCGCCTGCGCGGTGTAGTGGGATCTATCGGTGCTGGAGTGGACCTGCTTGTATACTCCGAAGCTGAGGTGGAGGCGAGAAAAGCCTGGTGCAGCAGTCCCATCTACTGGGCCCTGCGGGAGGAAGGATCCTCTATGAAGCCGGATGAGCGCAAGCCGGCCACTGTGGAGGCCAAAACACTACTCAGGATGGCGGCCCGCGACTACAAGACGTTCAAGTTGCTTCGAGATATTGCGGAGGCGCCGCTTTCCAGCATCTGTTTTCACGCACAGCAGGCGGTGGAAAAGTGACTTAAGGCCGTACTGGTTTCGCATGGCGTCGTATTTGGGCGAACACATGACCTGGAGGAACTCGCCCGCCTACTGACAGCTCAGGATATTCCGTTGCCGCTTCTAATGGAGGAACTGCGGAAATTGAATCCGTTTGCGGTGACGTTCCGCTATGGCGATGAGGACATCACGCGGATCAGCGTTATGCGAATCTTAAGAGCCGCCTGTGTTTCTAATGTGTTCGTTGAAGAGTCGTTGATAAGTATCGGGAAAGAATGGACAATATGGTTCAGTTCCGGAGACTTTGAGCTGGTATGCTACAGACCAGCAGAGCCATAGTGAGACTTCTCAGTGGCTGTATCAAGGATAGCGGCAGTGGATCCTGAATCTTCTCACTCCGCACAGAAGCGCCGGTACCGATTGACGGTGGCCTGTATTGCCGTGGTCGTTTCCCTGATTGCAGTAGGGGCAGCGCTTGCGATCGTACCGACGGTCAGGGATCATCTGTGTTATGAGCACCGCATGAATATGTTTTGCTTGATAGCCCAAATCAGCGAATCCGAAGTGAGAGTATTCGCATGGCATCCGGAGATGAGGCCGTCTGACCCGTCTCGTTCCAACCCGAATCTAGACCGAACCACGTTGACGCCTCGCAGCGCACTGTCCGAGATTGCACCTGACGAACGACGTGTATACGGCAGCCGTTTCCCGAGCGGACAGCGACAGTGGCTGTACTGGGAAGCGCGGCTGAAGTCTCATGAACCTCCGGGCCGCTCAATCAGGTTCGTCGTCCAATGGACGACGTATGCTGCAGGTGATCATGCTGTCGCGGGCGGTGTCGTTGAGGCCACGTGGGCCGCTGATGAACCGGTAGCCCTTATTATTGGCCCTGTCGACACAGTTCCAATTGGAACCGGCGGTCAATTCCCGCCGGGCCACTATGAGATTGTTCTAAAGATGTATGGTAATCAACTGGGTGAATCAGAGGTTCGCGGCGGACTCGATATTTCTTGATGCCTACACATTGTGGTTCCTCTCTCGACCGTGTCAGAGTGGCGAGAGCCCTGTATGCCATCTGAATAAACAATCCGGTAGCCCTGCCCTATAGAGGGCGTAGATCATGGTGGAACACGGGACAGGTAAACACTTGACATTCCGTGCAGGCAATCATATAGTCCATCCGCCACTCGAATTCAGAGTCGCGTTTCCGTTCACGTTCCATACAAGAAGGGTTCGAAAGAGATGAAGAAACGTGACGCTGTCGTTGCCCTGTTGCCCCTGCTGGCTGTTGCTCTCCTCGTTGGATGGGCCTGCAGTCGATTGAGTTCGCCGCCCCCCGGCTCTGAAGCTCTTCATGCCCAAGAGGCATCTACCGCGAGCACTGCCGCGCCTCGTCCTCAGTGGACCGGTTCCCCGCCACACGCCAAGTACGTGGGGAGCGAGTCCTGTCTGACGTGTCACGAGGAGTCGACCCAGCGCTTCCACAAGACGAAGATGGGGCGCATCATGTCTGTGAATCCCCGTACCCCTCAAGAGCAGCGTGGCTGTGAGTCCTGCCACGGCCCTGGAGGCCCGCACGTAGAGACGGAGGGGGGCGCAAAAGAGACAATGATGACCTTCAAGAAGGGGGCAGAGCCGGTCGAGGCGCAGAATGCCACATGTGTGAACGGCTGTCACGAGAAGGGTGAGCACACCTTCTGGAAGGGGAGCACCCACGAGATGCGTGGCGTTGCCTGTGTCACCTGTCACAAGGTGATGGAGTCGGTGTCCGATCGATACAACCTGGCGAAGCCGACCGCCATCGAGGTCTGCTCCCAATGTCACCAGACCAGGCGGGCCCAGCTCCAGCGTAGCTCTCACATGCCGCTACGCGAGGGGAAAATCAGTTGCTCCGACTGCCACAACCCCCATGGAACCGTTACGCAGGCGATGCTCCGGGAAGATTCGGTCAATGAGAACTGCTTCAAGTGCCATGCCGAGAAGCGGGGACCGTTTCTCTGGGAACATGCGCCTGTCACGGAAAGCTGTTCCAACTGCCATGAGCCGCACGGTTCTACGAACGCAAGGCTCCTAAAGGTCAGAGTTCCCCGCCTCTGTCAGCAGTGCCACATCGAGACCAGGCACCCAACCAACCCATACGATCCGACGACCGGCTCGAGGTTTGTCATCAACAGAGGCTGCGTCAACTGCCACCAGAAGATCCATGGATCGAACCATCCATCAGGATTCGCCTTCGTGAACTGAGGCGGGGATCTGCATTACGCGGAGGAACGGGCTATGGAGGCAATCGACTGGACGAAACAGATTGGCAAAGCGCTGCCGCTCGCCATAGCCCTGCTGCTGACTGTCGTGGCATCGGGTTATGCTGAAGAGGCCTCGCTTCAACAGCAGGAGGCACCCCCTTTATGGGTGAGCTGGCTCAATAATCGGCTACCCTTTAACCTTGGCATCACGGGGATAGATATCGAGGGAGGGTATCGCGATATCGATGGCAATCGGAGTTCGGCCAAGTTCCAGGAGTATCGGGTACTCGAGGAAAGTCCTTTTCTGGACCATGTCCGACTCTCTCTTGAAACCAAAGATAAGAAACAATACGTCGAGTTCTCCGCAATTGATTCCTTTAAGCAAGATCAGAGCTACCTGTTCCGGGTCGGGAAGTACGGTGACTATGATCTGGAGATCTTCTGGGATCAGGTCCCGCACCAGTTGAGTACGACGGGACGGACCCTGTTTACTACCACGTACGATAACAACAACCCAAATCTGACTTTGCCGTCCGGTGTTGCCTCGACAGTTCAGGCCGCTACTCCGGCCACAAGAGCCTCCGTGCTGGCAGGCTTCCTGGCCAATGCCACGCCGGTGGATCTCAGCTTCCTGACCTCCAAAGCGGGATTCGGGTTAAAGTACAACCTGACAGATTCGTTGGATTTCGGTGTCCGCTATACCTTCACACAGAAGGACGGGACGATCCCTTTCGGCGCGGGCTTCAGCAGCCCAGGGGGTAATATCGTCGAGCTTCCGGCCCCACTCTTTAACCGGACTCACCAGATTGAGGTCAAGACGCAGTACGCTCGACCAGGTTGGAATGTCGGCCTCGGCTACACCGCCTCGATTTTCGACCAGAGCGTCGACAATATCACGTTCGACAATCCGCTGTCGGCGGCGAGCAGCGCGACCGCATCCGCGCTGGGACGAGCGACGATGGATCCGAGCAATCAGGCGCATAACGTATTTCTATCGGGTGGTCTTTCGCTTCCGTACCGGACCAGGATCACGGGAAAGGTCTCTTATGGGTGGCGGCTCCAGGATGAATCGTTTGTCTCCCACACCATCAACCCGGCTCTGGCAGCCGATCCGCAATTGGCGCTCCCAAGAAACAGCTTGGATGGGGAGATCAGGACGACCCTCGTGACGCTCAACGGGACAAGCCGTCCGCTTGCCGCTTTGCCGCTGACGCTGTACGGGGGCTACCGCTTTTATGACTTCAATAATCGAACGCCTGAGATTGTGTTTCCTACGCATACGGTCCGGGATACGTCGCTTACGGCCGAGACGCGGGTCACTGCGCCGTCTTCCTACACCAAGCATAATGCCCACCTGGACGCGGGTTATTCTCTTCTCAGCGACCTTCATTTCAAACTGGGCTACGAGTGGGAGCGATGGGACCGCGATTCGCAATACCGCGAGACACCGACCAGTGATGAGCACTTCCTGAAGACCAGCGTTGATTTTACACCAGTCGACTGGCTGCTCTTCCGAGGTGCCTATCGCCGGAGCTGGCGCAATATCGACGAATATGTGACCCAGGCCCATGAGGCGCATGTCGTTTCCGACATCGAAGGGGAGGATCTGGGGCCAGGGGTGCCGAATCTCCAGGGTCAATCGATTCTGCTTCGGAAGTTCGACGAAGCCGATCGGACCCGGGACCGAGTGGAACTCTTAGCATCAGTTACCCCCTTCGAGACGTTGAACTTTACGACCACCTATAGCCTGATTCGGGATGACTTTGACAAGTCCGGGCTCGGACTGCAGGAATCATGGGGGTGGAGCCTGGGTGGTGATTTGGCCTACAGTCCTTTCTCGTGGCTGTCGTTTTTTGTGAACTACATGAGGGAGGAGTTCAAATACGATCAGCTCTCTCGGTCCAGGCCGGTCGTCAGCAATGTATCTACGGCGACCACACCGGCGGCAGGGTGTGCGTTCACGAATCCCACGGCTGCCGTCAGTAACGTCGTCTGCGATTTTTCTGATTTTAATTGGAGGAGCCTGAACAGAGACAAGGTTGATACTTATGGGGTGGGCACCGACGTCGCCCTGATCCCCAAGCGCCTCAATTTTCGGCTGACCTACACCTTTTCGGATGCCGACACGATCATCAATTCATTTAACCCGGTGACGCCGACTAGTGGCACCGGAGCCCAGCAAGCGAGCGCGAAAGCCGTCCGCTATCCGGTGGCGAACACGAACCTTCATACCCTGATCGCCGCCCTTCGCTATAACGTGACCACAAACTGGAGTCTTAAGGGTGAATACCGATTTGAGCGGTTTAAAGAGAAAGATTGGTCGACCGATACGATCGGGCAATCAGGCCTCACGAACTTACCGGCGACGACCGATACCTTCTTGGGCGCTCAGTTTCTCCAGAATTACGAAGCCCACATTGCAGCATTTACGCTTCGTTATCAGTTCTGAGTGAGGCCTCGGTTTCCGGCGGCTTGCCGGTGTGAGTACGTTGTGTACGAAAGAAGTACGGAAGCCAGCCTGACAGGCTGGCTTTTCACGTTCACGTCTGAAGGAGGGATTGGTCGTGTCACAGCAAGATGAACAGGTCGACCGCGGGCGACGTGCGGTGAATTGGCTTTTGGGGAGTTCCCTGGGCGTGCTCTTCGTATCCATGCTGTACCCGATTGCGAAATACCTGATTCCCCCAAAGCTTGCCGAACCGACCACGTTCAGCGTAACCCTTCCCTGGAAGCTCGCGGAATTGAAGGCGAACTCCGGACAAATCTTTCGCTTCAGGAGTCGGCCTGGTATCTTGGTGAAGACGGCGGCAGGCGAGTTGCGGGCTTTTTCTGCGGTCTGTACTCACCTGGAATGCACGGTACAATATCGGGAAGAGCGGCAGGATATCTGGTGCGCATGCCACAATGGCGTGTACGACCTGAATGGGAAAAACGTCAGCGGTCCGCCGCCCCGGCCCCTGGAAGCTTTGAAGCTGAACGTCCGGGGAGATCAGGTCATTGTTATGAAAGGATAAGTCAGGTGACCGCGGATCGAATCACATCCTGGCTGGAAGAACGAATCGACCTCTGGCCGCTTAAGCATCTCATCCAGAAGAAGGTCATCCCCGTCCATCGCCATACCGTCTGGTATTATTTCGGCGGGATGACGCTCTTTCTCTTCGGGATTCAAGTGGCCACAGGGATTTTGCTGACCCTCTACTACCGGCCCAGCGGCGAAGAGGCGTATGAGAGCGTGCAATTCATCATGACCGACGTTCAATTCGGCTGGCTCGTTCGGTCGATTCATAGCTGGTCGGCGAACCTGATGGTGTTGACGATGATGGTCCACCTGTTCAGTGTCTACCTCACCCAGGGCTACCGAAAGCCGCGAGAACTGACATGGGTGACCGGAATGATGCTGTTCGGTGTGGTGCTGTTCTTCGGTTTCAGCGGGTATCTGCTGCCCTGGAATGTCCTATCGTATTTTGCCACCAAGGTCGGGACCGAGATCGCCGGGCAATTCCCGTTTGTGGGTCATATACTGATGAGGCTCCTCCGCGGTGGTGACGAGGTAACCGGTGCGACGGTTTCCCGTTTTTACGGGATCCATATTGCGATCCTACCAGCGCTCACGACCCTGATTCTCGGTCTTCATCTGTTCCTGGTCCAGAAGCAAGGGATGAGCGTTCCCCCGACCGTGGAACGAGCCCGGGCGGGGCGGCCGCTTCCGACCATGCCGTTTGCTCCGAATTTTCTGCTCCGAGATCTCTTCGGCTGGTTTGTCACCCTTGGGCTCTTGGCTGCCCTGGCCGCGTTGTCCCCGTGGGAATTAGGGCAAAAGGCCGATCCCTTTGCCCCGGCGCCTGCCGGCATCCGACCGGAATGGTACTTCGTCTTCATGTTTCAGAGCCTAAAGTATATTCCGGCGAAGGTCGGTCCGTTTGACGGTGAGGTGTTAGGGGTGCTGGGTTTCACGCTGGGCGGGCTGTTCCTCTTGCTGGTCCCGTTTTTGGACAAACGGTCAGCCCTGGGAGAGCCCAGCCCGCGCTTCCGATCGATCGGGATCGCCATCATTGCGTACATCGTGATACTTACCGTACTTGGATATGTCGCGCCTGCCGTTAAATGAGGCAATCGTGAAGATCGCACTGCGCATTGCATGTCTGGGTCTCCTCCTCACTGTGGCCGGCCTGATCCGCATCTCCTTCGCGGAAGCGGCGGATGCCTGCATTGACTGCCATATCGGATTACGAGAGGAGCGCTTCAACCGTCCGGCCGTCAAGATTAAAGATGATTACCACCTGGCGCGGGGGCTGGGTTGTCAGAGCTGCCACGGCGGCGACCAGACCGCATTCGACAACAAGGCGCAGAGCCACAGCCCGGCGAAGGGGTTCCTGGGCAAACCGAAGCGTCACGAGATCCCTGAAACCTGTGGGAAGTGCCACAGTGACCCGAACTACATGCGGAAGTTTAATCCGTCAATTCGGACAGATCAGGTCAAGGAATACTATACCAGTGTCCACGGGAAAAGATTTCGCGAGGGGGATCAGAAGGTTGCCGTGTGCATCAGTTGCCATGACGTGCATGCCATTCGCGCCGTGAAAGACCAGATGGCCTGGACCTATCCCACTAAGGTTGCTGAGACGTGTGGTCGATGCCACGGAAACGCTGACTACATGAAAGCGTACAAGATTCCCACCGATCAGCTCGACAAGTACAAGCAGAGCATTCATTACGAGATGTTGACCAAAAGGGCGGACCTTGCCTCTCCGACATGTAACAGTTGTCACGGTAGTCACGGCGCCGCCCCTCCAGGTATCGATTCAGTAGCGAATGTCTGCAGTCACTGTCATGTCGCGACGGCTGAGCTCTTCGCGAAGAGCGCGCATAAATCGGCATTCGCCGAGCTGGGGATGCCGGCGTGCGTGACATGTCATAGTAATCACGATATCACGAAACCGTCAGACGCAATGCTGGCCGGTGGAGAAGATACGCCTTGCGCCACTTGTCATGAAGCCGACTCTGCGCCCCTGAAGAAGGCCGCCGAATTGCGAACCATGATCGAGGGTCTTTCGAGCCGACTCGATCAGGCGGCGACAATCCTTACCAGGGCCGAGCACGCGGGCATGGAGATCGGCTCTCCACGATTCGAGCTGCTTGCGGCTAAAGAGTCCTTGATTAAGGCCAGAGCGGAAACTCATTCACTGCAGATAGAAAAGATAAAGACCGCCACCGACTCAGGGTTGATCGTCGCGCAGAAGAGCCTCGAGAGCGGCCAAGGCCTCCTGGCTGAGCTACAGTTCCGTCGCAAGGGGTTGGCGGTCTCCATGCTGGTCATTGTCGCGGTCCTGGTCGGCCTCTTCTTGAAGATCAGAGAGGTCGATCGACGGAGAGGACCTGGCGGATAATACGACGGGCATTGACATGACTGAGCCGAGTGATTATAGTTCGGAGATAAGAGGAGCAGGGTGCATGTGTGCCCTACCTCTGCGGAATACAGCCGTGACGCTCCGTCAGACTCTTACGATTCGAGAAGATTGCCCACGAAAAGGAGGAAGCATGAAATCACTGATCGGAAGGAGCGCGACGCTCGCTCTGGCGTGCCTCCTCATCGTAAACTTTACACCGACTCGAAGTTTCGCCCAGGCAAAGCCGAAGATCCCCCCTGCCTTCGCGTTCGAGCAGAAGACTAAGGATGAGGCAGGGAATCCGAGCCCAGGGAAGGTGACGTTCGATCATAAAACGCATATTGAAAAAGGCCAGAAGTGCCTCAACTGCCACGGCAAGGGTAAGCCTTTCAAGACCAAGGCTGGAACCTCGCCCGACCTTACCATGAAGGCCTACAATGAAGGCAAAGCGTGTGGCACATGCCATAACGGGAAGGTTGCATTCTCCACAAAGGAGATGGCTAACTGTCTGAAGTGCCATAAGGTTGGTGCGGCTCCACAGTCGAACGGCACCGAGACACAGTAACTTGGTTGGGGCGGGTGGCTGACTTGAGAGTCTGTCGATCCGCAATCGGCACTATCGCGCGCCCTGTTTGGCAATGTGGGTAGCGATACTATTTCACGTCTGAGAATCAGGAGCGTGAGCTGCGGAAAGGTGGTCGGAGGCCTTTTCCTTGCCTGGCTTTTCTTTACGATAGTTCCGAATGCCTTTGCGGCTGCCGCGGAGTCGCCTGCTGCTCCTCACGAGTGCTCGGTCTGCCATAACGATCCTACCGACCTCGTTCAATCTGCGCACAAAGGGCTCGCCTGCGCCGAGTGTCATAGTGACATCTCGGAATCGCCCCACACCGAAACGCCCCAGCCGGTCCGATGCACCTCATGCCATCGCAAGCTTCATGAGACGGTTTCGGAGAACGCTCATGCGGCACTGGGCGGCGGCCGTCCAAGCGCCAATTGCATCGCCTGTCATGGCAGCCACCACATTCGAAAGACAGCCGCGGATGCCAACGGCATCTGCGCGTCATGTCATGGCGGCCAGGCCACGCAGATGGCGGTCGGCATTCATGCTGCCGGCCGGGTGGAGACAACCCGTAACCTGCCTACCTGCGTGACGTGCCACACGGCTCACGCCGTCAAGTCTCGACGCGACCCCCTGTCGCCTATCCACCGTTCACAGATTCACGAAACCTGCGCCCGCTGCCATGCTGATCCGAAAATCATCGCTCAGGAACGGATCGCGAGGCCGCGGGTTGTGGCGCTGTTCGAGCAGAGTATCCACGGACAGGCCATCCTGCAGAAAGGTAATCTCGCGGCCGCAACCTGCACCGATTGTCATGGTGCGCATGAGATCCGACGAGGCGTCGATCCTGCCTCGGCCATCTTCAAAGGACACGTGGCTGCGACCTGCAGCCGTTGTCACGGTAACGAGGCGGCGCAGTTCCGGGATAGCGTGCACGGCGGGGCCGTCTCACGCGGAATTTCGGCGGCGCCGACATGTACCGATTGTCACGGAGAGCATGGAATTACCGCCACTCGTGCTCCAGGATCACGGGTCGCGCCGCTGACGGTTTCCAAGACCTGCGCTGCCTGCCACGAGGCAACGCCGGTGGTTGAGGAGTTCGGCCTCGCGCCGCGTCGAGCCGGAACGTTCTTCGAGAGCTTCCACGGTCTGGCGGTGAGGGGCGGGTCGCCCGTTGTGGCCAACTGTGCAAGCTGCCACGGAACTCACAATATCCGACCGTCCTCCGATCCTCGCTCCACCATCAGCCCGATGAACCTTTCGCGCACGTGTGGGCAGTGTCACCGAGGCGCCGGCATGCAATTGGCCGGCACCAGGATTCATGTGGCCCCAGGATTCGGCGAACATCCGTGGGTGACCTTGATCCGACGGATCTATCTTGTGATCATCGTTGTCGTTGTCGGCGGGATGGGCCTGCACAACGGGCTTGACTTCCTGGCGCATCTGCGAGAGCGTTGGCGGGCGGATGGGCAACAGGCGGCCAGACCCCCTGTGACTCCCGAGGTGGCGCGCCGCCTCTTTGAACGTTGGACAGTCAATGAGCGAATTCAGCATGTCATGCTGTTGACAACCTTTATGATCTTAGTTATCACAGGCTTTGCCCTGAAGTTTCCCGATGCGTGGTGGGCGCGGCCGCTAGTCTGGATCGAAAGAGGGTATACCGTCAGAGCGTGGCTCCATCGAATCTCCGGTGTGCTCATGACGCTGGCGGCCATCTACCATCTGGCGTATCTGTTCAGCACACAACGCGGCCGAACTCAGTTTCGATGCATGAAACCCGGGCGACGGGACTTGCATGAGGCGTGGGGAATGGTGGCCTTTAACCTGGGCCTGCGACCGCACCGGCCCCGCTTCGATCGTTTTACGTACGTGGAGAAGCTGGAGTACTGGGCGGTCATATGGGGCACTGCCGTGATGACCGGTACCGGGTTTATGATGTGGTTTCAGACCGGGGTGCTGACGCGCTGGTCCCTTCTCGTCATTGACCTGGCAACCGTCGTCCATTATTACGAGGCCTGGCTTGCCACGCTGGCTATTGTCGTCTGGCACTTCTACAGCGTCATCTTCCGGCCCGATATCTACCCGATGAGTCTGGTCTGGCTGACGGGGACGATGACGGGGGAACAGATGGCCAGGGATCATCCAGCCGAGTTGGATGAGATGCTTGCAGCAGAAGCCGCGTCACATTCATTGCCGGGCGATGACATGATACCGCCGCAGGCCGGCTAAGGTGAGAAGAACCGATGGCTGAACAACCGCCTATTCGGCGCCGTGGCTTGCGCATCCTCCTGATTGCCCTGGCGACCGGCATAGTCGTTGGAGGTCTCGCGCTGGGTGGACTCTATCGCCTCAGTTCGAGCCCGGCCTTATGTAATTCCTGCCATATTATGAAACCGTATGTTGAGGCCTGGAGGAGCTCTAAGCATAGCAACGTCACGTGCATCGATTGCCATTATCCTCCCGAGCTTCGAGGCACCATATGGGTCAAGTACCAGGCGCTTTCCCAGGTGGCGAAGTGGGCGACGCAGACCTACAGCTCGAAGCCGTTCGCCGAGGTTGAGGATGCAAGTTGTCTTCGCTCAGGGTGTCATACGAGTCGGCTGCTGGAAGGTACGGTCACCTTCAAGCGGGGGATCATCTTTGACCACGGCCCGCACCTGAAAGAGGAACGCCGGGGGCGGCAGCTTCGATGCACAAGCTGTCACTCTCAGATCGTAGTGGGGACGCACATCGAGGTGACCACGACCACCTGTTACCTCTGTCACTTTAAGGGGATGAAGACATCGCGGGAATTTCACCCTCTTGGCGGGTGTACGGTCTGCCACACAGCGCCAAAGGGGGACATCAAGATGGGGACCATCGCCTTCAACCACGAGGTGATGGTAAAACGAAATGTCGGATGCGAGAAATGCCACCTCAACGTGGTTGAGGGCAGCGGTCAGGCGCCGAAAGAGCGCTGCTATACCTGTCACAACCAGCCAGAGAAGCTTCAGAAGTACGCCGACACACCATTCATGCACGAATTCCACGTGGCCGGTCATCATATCGAGTGTACCCGTTGCCACAGCGAGATCAGACACAAACTCCCGCCCCCCATCGGCTTATCCCTGAGCGGGTTATTGCAATGGTTATCAGAACCCTCGAGTGCCGAGGCTGCCGAGAGCAATGCCCAACTCCCGCCGAAGCGCCTCTTTCAGTCGCCGGCGGTGAAGATGCCGGAGGCGCACCCTGCGACTCGGGATCGAGGGCTCGATTGCAAAGCCTGCCATCAGGCTACTCACCAGGGAGTCCTCGAGATGTACGTCGGTATGGGAGGGAAGGGGACGCCGATGATCCCCGGCCACATGTTTCAGGTCAGGGTAGAGTGCGTAGCCTGTCATGTGGAGCCCGGGAAGGACAAGGCCCTGGCGACATTCGGTGGGCAAACATTCAGACCATCCGAACGCGCCTGTCTGGGCTGCCACGACACACGGTATCAGGGAATGCTGGAACGCTGGAGGCAGACCATCACGACCATGCTCACGGCGGTCAATGCAAAGCTCCTGTCAACAGAGCAGACATTGCACACGACCGTTCGGACTCACCCGCAGTTTGCGAAGTCCTGGAAGTTGGTCACTAATGCGCGACACAATGTGGAATTCGTCACGAATGGGAAGGGCGTTCACAACGTCTTCTTCGCCGCCGATCTTCTGAAGGTCGCGGACGGGTACTTGGATCAGTCGATGGCGATCCTTGGACAGTCGCCTCTAAGAACCACGGAAGAGACCCTCGTTCGTGGAGGCTATTGCGCGGTGCTGTGTCACAATCAACTGGGAGTGAAGGCACCGGAGGAGGTAAAATTTGGGGCTGAGACAATCCCGCATGTCCGCCACGTGACTGAGTTCGGCGTCACATGCACGGCATGTCACTCGGCCGAGCGACACAAGGCGGTGACCGTCACAAAGGCGACTTGCTTGAGCTGTCATCACAGCGCGGGGAATGATAACGAGCGGTGCATCGCCTGTCACACGCTCCAGAACGCCTTCTTTTCTGGTACGATTACGGTTGAGGCGGTTGAGCCGACCCCTAGCGGCCACGCAGAGCTGACGGACTGTGTGGGATGCCACAATGTTCAGAAGCAGCATTCCAGGCAAGCGGTGGCAGCGCAGTGCCTGGGCTGCCATGACATGACGTCCGTCAAGGTGTTCACGCAGTGGCGGAAAGATATCGGTCAAGGCCTGGAAGAGGCCATGCGCCTCCTGAGGAAAGGGGAGTCCGGCCTGCGCCATGCTCCTCAAGACCCAAAGGCATCTGAGGCGCGCCTTCTCCTTCAGGCGGCGAAACGGGATCTCGATCTAGTCGTCAAGGCTGGGGGAATTCACAATCCAGAGCTTGCGAAGGCGATTTTGGTGAAGGTCAAGAAGTCGACCGAGGGCGCCATGCGCCTCTTGAATCGGTAAGCACCTACGTCAGATTTCGAATCGAGCGATATCAAACAGAGTCAACCCAGAGAGGACAATGGAAGAACAACGATCATCCGGTAAGATACGCCTTATCATAATGCTGGGCAGCACGTTGGCCGTAGGATTTCTTCTTGGGTACCTGGCTTCAGCCTTCGTTCCGCTCGTCCCGCGGACACAATCGCCAGCCGTGTCGCCGTCTGCCGCTCCTGGTCCTAAGCTTTCACCCTCCGAGATTGATTCGGCCTTAAAGGCGGCGCACGCCTCACTCGATGCCGGCGACCTCCAAGCCGCCTGGGAGAAATATCATCAGATCCTGCTCACTGATAGGAATCATATTGAGGCGCTGACGCACCTCGGAGTGATCTTGACGCAGAGCAATCAGCCGGATGAGGCCATCAAGCTGTACGATCGAGCGTTGAGCCTGAACCCCCAGTACGCCCATGCTCTGTTCGATAAGGGACAGGCTTTAAAAGAGAAGGGGGATACGAAGGAGGCTACTGAGGCGTTCCGACGGTTTCTCGCCCTGGTACCGCCGGACTCCGACGATGCCAAGCGGGTCAAAGGATGGATAGCAGAGATGGGTAACTCCGGTCGTTCCGTACGGAATAAAGGCGGTGAGTCTGAGAAAAAGTAGAATTATTGCCTACCGTATTATCCGGACGCTTCAGCGATATCGATTCTCTGCGCGCGCAACAGTCGCCAGCGGATACTCGGCAGTCACAGTGCAAATTGGACCTGCAGACATTTTGTGGGCAGCGCGATAACAATGCGCATTATTTCTTGTCATAAATTGCGTGATTGTTTAGAGTTACGGCGGATCTACGAAGGGGGATATCCGTTTGACGCAAGTGACTCATTGGGCGCACAGGGTTGTTGATTGGTTTCAAGAAGGTCTGGGGGCGCTTCGCTGGCCTCGCGCCGGCCGATTGCTGTCATCAAGAATGATCCCGGTAGAATCGACTTCCAAGTGAGGCCTGATGGAGGGGCTGGAAAGTGCTTGCTTGCGTCAAGTGGATACTTTGCTAATAGAGCTGTGCGAACGTCAGCCGGACGAGAGGCCTCTGGCCGTACCATGAAAGGGGGAGAGTCATGTCCAAGAAGCATCCCGTGATTGTAGTCACCGGTTCCTCCGGTGCGGGCACAACGACTGTAAAGCGTTCTTTCGAGCAGATCTTCCGTCGAGAAAACATCACAGCGGCGATACTGGAGGGCGATAGCTTTCACAATGTGACACGCGCCCAATTCGCCGCCGCCGTCAGACTGGCCGAGGAGAATAGGCAGCATCCTCCCAGTCATTTCGGACCGGAATGCAACGATTTCGACAAGATCGAGGAAACCTTTCGCCGGTACGGTGAGGAGGGCATGTGTCAGCGCCGCTTCTACATCCACAGCGACGCTGAGGCGGCTGAATTTAACGCTAAGCTGGGCTCCAGCCTGAAGCCGGGCGAATTTACTCCGTGGGAACCCATTCCCGAGAACTCCGATGTTCTGTTCTACGAAGGACTGCACGGTGGGGTGGTGACGGACAAGGTCAATATTGCCAAGCATGTCGATCTGATGATCGGCGTTGTTCCCATCGTCAACCTCGAATGGATCCAGAAAATTCATCGCGATACCGCGAAGCGCGGCTACTCGGCCGAGGCCGTCACGCAGACCATACTGCGACGTATGGCCGATTACGTGGAATATATCTGCCCACAGTTTTCCTATACAGACATCAATTTCCAGCGCGTGTCCACGGTAGATACTTCCAATCCATTCGTGGCGCGCGACATCCCGACGCTGGACGAGAGCTTCGTCGTCATCCGCTTCAGCAACCAGGAGAAGGCCGACTTTCAGTATCTACTGTCCATGATCAAGGACTCATTCATGTCGCGCCGCAATACCATCGTTGTGCCGGGCGGCAAGATGGATTTCGCGATGCAGTTGATCCTGACGCCGCTGATCAAGGACCTGATCACCATGCGCAACGCATAAAATGGCTCCTCGGATTCGCCCACCCGTATACGACGAGTCCGTCCTCTTTGTGCGTCTCCCGACTCACACGCAGCCTCCGCATATGACGGACTCTTGCGCCTTGACCAGATTTTCGAGCGCCGTCCTTAACGCCTTGCAACCCCGCATGATGCTGCGGTACCTTACGCAGTTGACCCCCGTCAGAATTTCATTAGACTGCAGTGTTGATCCATCGAAATCGGGAGGATTGAATCTCCTGAGGGTTCATTCCCCGCGGTGTGCCGCAAGTGCGTCATACCGGCGGACCATGGATCAAGGTCCGGGGCAGGCGCCGGTATCCAGAGAGCCAGACTGGATTTCTTGTCAAGCACCTGTCTGCATGCGGAGACGCACAGGCAGGCGAAATGACGGGTCAGAACAGAAGACGAGACCCCGCAGTAAGCTGTGGGGTAGTTCATTGCGAAGTGAACGTTGTAATCGCTGGCGCAATGGTCGAGTAAGGACGGAACGGTCGGCGTGAAGAGCGGAGAGCGCGCGTGGCAGCAGGTGATGGCGTGGGCGGTGCACCTGTTCACCGCCTTGGGGGCGATCATCGGGGTCTGGTGCCTCATCGCCATACACAGGGGCGATTATCGGGGAGCGTTTTTCGGGATGGTGTTGGCCGTCGCGATCGATGCTGCGGATGGGCCGCTGGCGCGACTCGCCAGGGTCAAGGAGGTCCTGCCCCAATTCGATGGAACGAAGCTTGACGATATCGTTGATTATCTGAATTATGTGGTTGTCCCTATCGTGCTGATCCATGCAGCCAACTTGTTACCGGCATCGATCTCGAACTGGGTTTTACCTATCCCGCTGCTTACGAGCGCCTACCGCTTCTGTCACATCTCTGCCAAGACGCCGGATCATTTTTTCACAGGGTTTCCTTCATACTGGAACATCCTGGTCTTCTACTATTATGTCGGGAGGAGTCCTCTCTGGTTTAATGCGGCATTCACCCTCTTCGCAGCGATGATGGTGCTGGTGCCGATCAGGTATATCTATCCCGGCCGAACCCGCACTCTCCGCCCTCTCACCATCGGGCTGAACATCCTATGGGGCGCGACGCTCCTGATCATCCTCTGGCAGTTTCCCGATCCCTCGCCCTCGCTGGTCGTCTGGTCACTGCTGTATCCAATCTACTATACGATCCTCTCGTTTGGGCTACATTGGCGCTTTCTGTGGAGGGCAGGTGAAGATCTTTTGAACTAGAGCGAGGATGACGTGGATGGGGTCGCCTGCTTGAAGGCGTCCGGCCCGTTCGGTAGGCTGTCCAGGAAGGCTGCATCGAGGGTCACCACATCTTCTCCGGGCTCAGCCATGGCGTAGACCCCGACCTGTGGGTCGGCGGCCTTCTTGAGCAGGAGACGCTTCACGTTGCCCGCGTCCTTTATCTCCACGATCAGATCGGGACGATCGAGGCCATACTTGCGCTTGGCGTCGGCGCCGGAACCGACAAATGCCGTCACGCGAGCGTCCTTGATCTTCCACAGCAAGCGTCCGATCACTGCCGCATCCGCCCTGGCCTTGATCGGTTTACTCATCTCCCACCCCTTCCCTGCAGTCTGGCTGAGGCTGATCGGTTGTCTCGTACCGGCCAGCTCGACCTGGGTAACCTGGTTCGGCTCCAGCGCGAGTAAGGTCTTGTCACGAAAATCGTCCGGCGTTCGGTCTGCGCGGACGCGTACGATGACAGTCGCCAGGAAGACCGCGGGCTGATCGGGTCGTTTAGCATAGACGGAGCGACCGTTCGGGTTCAAATCGCCCAGCAGGAGAGCCGGTAGCGTTTTTTGGTTCTTGAGCGTCACGCTGAGCTGCAGCGAGGGACGCTCAAGCCCGTAGTCGGCGAGGCGAGAGGGCGCCTCCTCGATGCGTCGTTCTTCCGTGGATTCCAGGAGTGTACGGAGCAGCGAGGTAGTCTCTGAAGCATCGGCTGTGGCCTGCACAGGCTCAATCAGTCGCCACCCGCCTGCCTGGTCGGCAGACAGGTTGCCTTCGCGCTTCAGTACGATCCGCGCTTCACCCCGTGTGATGGTAATCTTTTCGACATCCTTCTCATCGGCTTGAAATAATCGGTTGGTGTCAGACCCGAATAGCGTGCCCTTGGTCTCCAGGGCGTAGTAGGCAGCACCCAGAGCTGCCAGAATGAATGCGAGAAGGCCCAGCGATTGCCACCTCACCGCGACCGCCTCCGTCCAAGGACGACGGATGTTCCGGAGACCAGGAACAGTGCCGGCACTACGACGATCAGCAGCCAGAAGGTCAGCCGCCCTTGCGTTGCGCTCAAAATAAAAGGGGTGTTCTTCGCCTCTCGCGGTCGGATGGAGATCATCTCCTCCTCCTCGGCCAGCCAACTGATGCTGTTCAGGAAGAGATCGCGGTTCCCCGAGAAGTTCAGGAAGTTATTGCTGGCGAAAGCGGAGTTGCCGTACACCACCAGCCTGGCCATGCCCGGTTGCTCGTGCGCTTGCCCTTCGATGGCTCCCCGCTCTGTAACTGCCGTTCCCGCCTCTGATCCTTGCGCCGTTGACAACTTTATCTGCACTGTAGCGATGGCTCCCACCGGGACCGGTCCCTCCCGATCCTGCCCTTTCTCAAAACTGAGCTGGCCGCGATTTAACTCTCCCTTGTCGGACTCCGCCCAGCTCCCAGGCCCCGTCTCCCCAAGCCTCTGGGCGGTGATACCCTGCGGCGACTTTTCCGCGACGTCCACGGAGCGCGCGAAGGGAAAGAGAGACGCGAGGGTAAAATTCCGGGTAATCGCATGCGGATAGTAGTTGGAGACCACTGGCATAAGATAATCGCCGCCCATGGTGCGAGCGTACTGATCCACAACGACATCGTCTCCGACCGCAATGCCGTATCTCGCAACAAACGTTTTGAGGCTCGGCGCCGTATACGGATCGAGCTGGATAAGCAGCTTTCCGCCGCGCTCGACAAACGCCTGCATCGCCTGCAGCTCCGATTCAGCCAGATCACGCTTCGGTCCGCTGATGACCAGCATCGAGGTGTCCCGCGGAATCTCTCGTTCGCGGAGCAGTAACAGCTCCTTGACCTGATAGTTGGCCTTCTCAATGGCCTCTTTGGCCTGTCGATAGCCGTTCCGTGACCCATCCTCCAGTTCGTTCTCCCCGTGCCCCTTCAGGAAATAGATCGTCCGCTTTCCCTCGCGGAGTAGCTTGACCAACCCATTCGTCAGATGCGCCTCATCCACCTCAGAGATCTTCTCCTCCTTGTCCTTTGTCTCTAAGATCGTAGTGCCGTACGTGGTGATGCCGTATCGTTTGGCCCTGCCGGGATTCCTGTCGGGATCGACGACCTCAAAGTGAAACCGCTGCGAGAGGTCGGCGTACTGGCGCAGGAGGTCTTCGGCGGGGCGGCGCTCCGCTTGGTCGGCTCGGAAGAAGGCAGTGACCTGGACATCCGCAGTGAGTCCTCTGACCACCTTCCTGGTCTGATCGGCAAGGCTGTACCGCTTCCCTGCGGTCAGGTCGAACCGCGTGTTATGTTTGGCCGAGATGACTTCTACCAGGCCGATGATCGCCAGTACCAGCATCGTCATCAGGGCGACGTTCAGTCCGGTGATCGTGGAGCGCCGACTCAGCCAGACCATGATTCCGCCAAAAGAACGGTACACGCCGAGAAGGATGAAGATTGCCCCAAGCAGGAGGATGCTCCCCATCCACGCCTTCAAATCTGGACGGATGTTATACGCAATCCCGCCCGCGACAAGGAGGACGATGCCGGCCGGTATGACGAAGCGAGCGAGTTTTTCCATGGGCTACCCCCTCCACCGTTTCGATTCCAGGGAACGAAGTGTCAGAAAAAGGCAGAGGAATGTGAAGTTAAGGTAAAAGATCACGTCCCTGCTTTCAATGGTTCCCTTGGCGAAGCTGTCATAATGGTTGATGATCGAGAGGTGCGACAGGATAGGGCCCAGCGTTGGCCCGGCTGCCTCGGTGGACCAGCCGATGACCCACAGCAACAAGAGGATGCCGAAGGCGCCGACAGCGGCGACGACCTGATTTTCGGTAAGAGAGGAGGCCAGAATCCCGAGTCCCAGGAAGGCCATACCGAGGAGCAGCAGACCAAGGTAGCCACTCAGAATGAGCCCCCATTCCAGCGTGGCGAAGGATCCCAGTATCGCGATGTCCAGCAAACTGATCCCGAGCATCGTCGAGTAGAGTGCGAGCGCCGCCAGGAACTTACCCAACAGGAGTTCCCAGTCCTTGATCGGATATGAGAAGAGCAACTCGATGGTCCCCGTCTTCTTTTCTTCTGAAAACAGGCGCATCGTGGCCGCCGGCATCAGGAGCAACATCGTAATGGCGATATCGCGAAATAACGGGCGAACGATCCACTCGGAAGCGTTCAGGCCCCGACCGAACGTAGGGTTCATAGTGGCCTGCAGACTACTGAGCGAGAAAAAAGCGAAGAGGCTATAGAAAAAGTAACCTGAGATCAGCGCGAAGATAGTCAGGACCACGTAGGCGATCGGCGAGGCAAAGTAGGCGCGCCATTCTCTCTTAAAGATCGCCAGGACGTTCATTGGTGCACCTCCTGCGACTCTTTGGTCACCAGGCGGACGAAGATCTCCTCCAAGCTCATGTCTGCGGGTCGGAGCTCCAGCAGCCCCCATCCGCGCTCGACGATCAGGCGAGATACTTCCCGGCGCAGGTCACAGTTACGCTCCGACTCCACGATGAAGTTCTTGGCGGTCTCGCCTGCCTGTGCGTCGCACGCAGACAGGTGCGCCTCATCCTCCGCTACAACGCGCAGCACGCCGGGAAGCTGTGTCAGGGCTACGCCGACCTGGTCCACTGGCCCATCGACCCTGATGCGCAGTTTGGTGGAGCTCTGAAGCCCGGCTGTAAGGTTCTCCGGGGTGTCGACCGCTACGACCTGTCCATTGTTAATGATAATGACCCGATGGCAGATCATGCTGACCTCTGGCAGGATGTGAGTCGATAGGATGACCGTACTTTGGCCGGCCAGCTCCTTGATAAGCTGCCTGATCTCGATAATCTGCTTTGGGTCGAGCCCGATGGTCGGCTCGTCCAGGATCAGCACCTCGGGATCGTTGAGCAGCGCCTGGGCGATCCCAACCCGCTGCCTGTAGCCGCGTGAGAGCGCCCCGATCAGCGTCCGCCGTACTCCAGCCACCCCGCACTTATCCATAATCTCGCCGACCCTGTGGCGCCTCCGCCCGCGCTCCAGGCCTTTGACCTCTGCCACGAATTCCAGGTAGTCAGTCACCTTCATGTCGGTGTAGAGCGGCACGTTCTCCGGCAGGTAGCCGATGCGTCGCCGCATCTGAAGCGACTCGGTAAGGACGTCGTAGCCGGCGACGCGGGCCGTCCCGCTGCTGGGCGGCAGGAAGCCGGTGAGAATCCGCATCGTCGTGGTCTTGCCGGCGCCGTTCGGCCCGAGGAACCCCACGATCTCGCCTTTCTCAATCTTGAAGGATACATCCCGAATCGCCGTGAACTTATCGTAATATTTCGTCAGCTTGTCCGCTTCGATCATCCTGCCTCCTATGAGTACCAGCCTATCCGTGGGGAAGGCTCAATTTATAGAGGAGCCGCTGCCATCATACACAATCATGTCCGCCGGATGCAATACCGGGAGACGCTATTGAAAGTCCATAGACTTATCGTGACAGGATCAGAGAGGGATGTGTGGTCTTGCTTGCTATGGAGACAATATATATAGCCTCACTACTACCCCAGCGGTGAATCTCCAAAGGGTTGAGTTCCCGCGGCGTGCCGCAAGTGCGTCATACCGACGGACCCCGGATCAAAGTCCTGGGCAGCCGGGTTACGCACCTGCCTGTGCGTGTCCGCACGCAGACAGGCGGAATGACGGGCAGAACAGAAGACGATACCCCGCAGCGTGCCGCGGGGTAGTTCACTCGATTAACGTTGGGAGAGCAGTGATCGGAAATAGCTGTACGTCGACCTATGTCGACCTGGAATGTTGACAGACGAATCAAGACATGGTAGAAAAACGTACATCGTAACTATTATCCGCCTGCCCAAACGGCGAGCTGACCAATCACTTTTGCTGGCTCAAACGAGGCATGTGTGCTCCAACCGGCTAAGGCAACGCCGCTGATTTCGCTTCCCGAGATTTTTGGCTCACCAAAGCCGCCTTGGCTGAAGGTTAAAGCTCCAGGATCACCTAATTATCTTCGGTTGAAGCGACTCCTCCAAGAGCGGCAGCTTCATACCATTTGCGAAGAGGCTCTTTGTCCTAATATTGGTGAGTGCTGGCAACAGCTCACTGCGACCTTTCTCATCCTAGGCGAGGTCTGTACCCGCAATTGTAGTTTTTGTGCCGCTACGCACGGTAGGCCGACGGAACTTGATCCGACCGAACCGGAGCGAGTGGCCCAGGCGGTTTACGAACTGGGGTTGGTCCACGCGGTCATCACTTCCGTGAATCGCGATGATCTGATCGATGGTGGGGCGAGGATTTTTGCGACGGTGATTCGTCGAATTCGAGAGCTGTCGCCGAACTGCGGTATCGAAGTGCTGGTTCCTGATTTCCGCGGCAGTGAGGCGGCACTGAGAACTGTTGTCGATGCGGCGCCGACCATTCTCAATCACAACATAGAAACGGTTCCCCGGTTGTACCGGGAGGTCCGTCCTGGAGCACGCTATGAGCAGTCACTCGAGCTTCTGGCCGGGGCGAGACGAACGTTGCCGGAGTTGGTGACGAAGTCGGGAATTATCATGGGATTCGGGGAAGAGTGGCAGGAGTTGCTCCGGACGATGGCGGATCTCAGAGGGGTAGATTGCGATATTCTGACGCTGGGGCAATACCTGCGGCCAAGCCGTGCGCACCTACCGGTTATGAAATACTATACCCCGGAGGAGTTCAAGGAATTAAAGGCAATTGGAGAAGGAATGGGGTTTAAGCACGTAGAATCCGGGCCCTTAGTGCGGAGTTCGTATCATGCCCGCGGCCAAGCCGAGGAAGTCGGCCGGAAGCGTGAGAGCGGCCTGTCTGCGTGCGGATAGGCACAGGCAGGGAGGACTGAGCTATGCAGAAGTTAGAGCGGAAGGAGCTGGTGGATCTGCTTCGGCAGATGCTCCTGATGCGGCGGTTTGAGGAGAAGTGCGCGGAGATGTACGCCACGGGGAAGATCGGCGGCTTCCTCCATTTGTATATCGGCCAGGAGGCAGTCGCGACCGGTGCCATTTCTGTACTGCGACCAGACGACTATGTCATTGCCAGCTACCGGGAACACGGCCATGCCTTGGCTAAGGGCGTCGATCCACGGAAGATGATGGCGGAGCTGTTCGGACGGGCCGATGGCCTTTGCAAGGGTAAGGGTGGATCGATGCACTTGTTCGATAAGGCCCATAATTTCCTGGGTGGCCATGCGATTGTGGCCGGACAGATCCCGATCGGGACCGGCGCCGCCTTCGCGAGCCAGTACGAGGGGAAGGATCAGGTAACGCTCTGCTTTTTTGGGGACGCTGCCGTCAACCAGGGGGTATTTCACGAGGCGCTCAATCTTGCGGCTCTGTGGCACTTGCCGATCGTCTATATTTGCGAGAACAACCGTTACGGTATGGGCACGGCCGTGGAGCGCGCGACCCCGGTCAAGGAGCTGTACCGGAGGGCGGAGACGTATGGGATACCCGGTGAAGCGGTAGACGGGATGGATGTTCTGGCTGTTCGGGAATGTGTGGGATCGGCTGTTGAACGGGCGCGACGAGAGCGTATTCCATCCCTCATTGAGGCCAAGACGTATCGATTCCGCGGGCATTCGATGGCGGACCCGGGAACCTACCGGACGAAAGAGGAGGTTGAACGGGAAAAACAACGAGACCCGCTCTCACTTTTCCGGGATCACCTCATGACCGAGACGGTGATAAAGGAATCGGATTGGAAGGCGCTGGAGAAAGAGGTTCGAATCACTGTGGAGGAGGCGGTTCGCTACGCTGATGCCTCCCCTGAGCCGCCGGTGGAGTGGCTACACACCGACGTCTACGTCTCAGAGCGCTGAGGGAGGAAACGAGAACATGGCGATCATCACCTATCGAGAAGCCCTGAATCAAGCGCTGCGTGAAGAGATGCGCCGGGACTCTCGCGTGTTTCTTATGGGGGAGGAGGTAGGTCTCTACCAGGGGGCCTATAAGGTCAGTCAAGGTCTACTTGAGGAGTTCGGTCCGAAGCGGGTCATCGACACCCCGATCAGCGAGGCCGGGTTCACCGGCGTTGGTATCGGGGCGGCAATGGTCGGATTGCGGCCGATTGTCGAGATGATGACCTTTAACTTCGCACTGGTGGCCGTTGATCAGATCGTCAATCAAGCGGCCAAGATCCTGTACATGTCCGGCGGTCAGTACAATGTTCCACTGGTCATTCGCGGTCCTGGCGGCCCGGCGCATCAATTGGCGGCGCAGCACTCCCAGAGCATGGAATCGTACTTCTATCACGTTCCTGGTCTCAAGATTGTGCGCCCTGGGACACCCAAGGATGCGAAGGGGCTCCTTAAGAGCGCGATCCGGGATGATGACCCGGTGATCTTCATCGAGTCGGAGCTGCTGTATGGGACCAAGGGCGAGGTGCCGGATGGCGACTATACCATCCCACTTGGGGTCGGCGAAATTAAGCGGGAAGGGCGCGACGTAACCATTGTGGCCTACTCCACGATGCTCCTGCTGGCCTTGCAGGCGGCGGAGGAGTTGGAGCAGGAGGGGATCTCTGCAGAGGTGGTGGATCCGCGTACGCTCCGCCCGCTGGATACCGGGCTCATCATCGGGTCGGTCAGGAAAACCAATCGGGCTGTGGTGATGGAGTCCGGCGCCGGGTTCGGCGGGATTGGGACGGTGATCGGGGAAATCATTTCTGAACAGGCCTTTGATTACCTGGACGCACCAGTGGAACGGGTGACCGGCGCCAACGCCCCGACGCCGTATGCGAAGAATCTCGAGCGCGCCAAGGTTCCGAGCAAAGAACGGGTTGTCGCGGCGGTCAAGAAGGTCCTCGCGATTTAGGTCGTTTAGTCTGTTCAGTCTATTCGGTCGTTCCGTCAAACAGACCAGTTCGACCAAACAGACCAAACAGACCAAACAGACTACAAGAAGGAGACACGCGTACGATGGCCGTTTCTGTGGTCATGCCCAGATTAAGCGATACCATGGAGGAGGGGAAGATCCTTCGATGGTTGAAGAAAGAAGGAGATCGGATAGAGGGGGGTGACATCATCGCCGAGATCCAGACCGACAAGGCCGACATCGAGATGGAAGCCTTTGGATCTGGCACCCTTCGAAAGATTTTCGTTGGGGCGGGCGAGTCAGCGCCGGTCGGCCATGTGATCGGGGTGATTGCCGAGAGCGATGAGGATATTTCGACACTGCTTCCACCTGGTACCGGTTTGGCCGTTCACACTGCGACACCGACTCGGTCAGACGCCCCTATGCTAGTCTCTGCTCCTCTTCAAGCGGCTCCTCCAGGGCGTGTCAAGGCTTCACCGTTGGCAAAGAGGCTTGCGCGAGCGCAGGGCATCGACCTATCCGGAGTAAGTGGGTCTGGTCCTGGCGGAAGGGTCATTCGCCGGGACCTGGCAGCCATGATGCCATCGACTACGGCTGCCGGTGAGGCTACGCCATCGATTTCGCCGACGCCCTCAATCCCGGAGCGTGCCGTCTCGGCTGGCACGCCTGCGCCATCGACGGGCTTTGAGGATCTCGAGCTTTCTCCGATGCGTCGTGCGATTGCCAAGCGCGTCACCCAGAGCATGACGACCGTGCCGCACTTTTACTTGACGGTCGAGGTGGCGATGGACAAGGCCACGGAGTTGCGTGAGACGATGCAGGCCCAAATGCCGGACGTTAAGGTAACCTTTACCGATATCATCATCAGGGCCGTGGCGATGGCCCTCGAACGTCATCCGGCAGTCAATGCATCATTCGTGGGCGAACGGATTCGCATCTACTCCCAGGTCAATATCGGCATCGCGGTAGCACTTGAAGCGGGACTCATTACCACGGTGTTGCGTGACTGTGGCCGGAAAAGTCTGGCGCAGATCGTGAGGGAAACGAAAAGCCTGATCGAGCGAGCCAGGGCCCAGAAGCTGAGATCTGAAGAATATTCCGGAGGCACCTTTACCGTTTCGAATCTCGGCATGTATGAGATAGAAGAGTTTACCGCGATCATCAATCCCCCGGAAGCCGCTATTCTGGCAATTGGCGCGATCCGGAGTAAGCCGGTCATTGTAGATGGGGGAGTACAGGTCGGCCAGCGAATGCGGATGACGCTTTCCTGCGATCATCGGGCGGTAGATGGCCTGACGGGCGCGACATTTCTCCAAGAGGTGAAGCGGCTGCTTGAGCATCCGTTTCACCTTGTTCTGTAGCGGAAGCCGTGATGGGATCGGACGAGCGAACGTTTGATCTGGCAGTGATTGGGGCGGGCCCAGGCGGCTACGTGGCATCGATCCGCGCTGCGCAACTCGGGATGCGGGTAGCTCTCGTCGAGCGAGATCGATTGGGCGGGATCTGTCTCAACTGGGGGTGCATCCCGACGAAGGCATTACTTCAAAGCGCGCACATCCTTTCTCTTATGCGCCGCGCTGAGGAGTTTGGGATTCACGCGGACAATCTCCGGGCGGACTTCGGTGTTGCCGTCACGCGCAGCCGCGAGAAAGCGGAGCGACTGTCCAAGGGTATTGAGTATCTAATGCGCAAGAACAAAGTCGCCGTCTTCCCTGGAGAAGCCCGCTTCACGTCGGCCACGGCACTCGAGATTACGGGTAGGGACGAAAAATCAAATGGGTCGATCCGGGCGGAACGGATTCTTCTGGCAACCGGATCGCGACCGAGATTGCTGCCGGGCCTGCCGATCGATGGCAAGGTCGTCCTCACCAGCACCGAGGCTATGCTCCTTGGCCGAGTTCCTGCCTCTATGATCATCATTGGAGGAGGAGCGATCGGTGTGGAGTTTGCCGACATCTATCAGGCGTACGGAACCGCTGTGACAATTGTTGAACTGCTGCCGACGATCCTTCCCTATGAGGACGAGGAGATCACGGCGCTCCTGCACCGTTCTTTGACCAAAAAGGGGATCAGGATCCTCACCGGGACGAAGGTTGAGCAGGTGATCGTTGGGGCAGGGGAGGCCAAGGTCAGGGTATCGAGCAACGGCGATAGCCAGGAGCTCCTCGGTGAGACGGTGCTGGTAGCGGTAGGCAGGGTGCCGAACTCTGAGGTAGGCGGCTTGAAGGAGCTGGGCGTGGCGACGAAGAATGGATATGTCGCGGTAAACGAGCGAATGGAGTCCAGTGTCGCCGGAATCTACGCCATCGGCGATCTTGCCGGTGCGCCGCTCCTGGCTCACAAGGCTTCTCACGAGGGAATTGTCGTCGTCGAAAAGATGGCCAAGCCGGACGATGTCACACCGGTGGATCCCAGACGAATCCCGAGTTGCACTTACTGTTACCCACAGGTCGCCAGTATCGGTTTGACGGAGGCGAAGGCGAAGGCCGAAGGGCACGCGATACGTGTCGGCCGGTTCCCGTTCAGTGCGAGCGGGATGGCGATCACCCTTGGCGAGACCGAGGGGATGGTCAAGGTGATCGCCGATGCAACACATGGAGAGATCCTGGGTGTGCACATCATGGGTGCCCATGCCACCGAACTGATCGCCGAGGCCGGCCTGGCGATGGCATTGGAGGCCACTCCGGAAGAGATTGCCGGCTCGATTCATGCCCACCCAACCCTTTCCGAGGCGATGGGGGAAGCTGCCCTTGCCACCCTTGGGCGCACGATCCATGTATAAGACAGGGTGCAGGGTATAGGGGAGAGGACAGAAAGGGAGTCCCATCCGTTTTTCTTACCCTCACCCTTAGATGCTAAACCCTTTCGGTGATGATGAGGACGTGTCGTCTAATCGACCTGGGGCTCACGCCATACGACGAGTCATTAATCCTGCAACGACAATTGGCGATCCTTCGGGCTGAGGACCAGCTGGGGGACGTCTTACTCCTCGCTGAGCACCCGCCGGTTATCACTCTCGGGCGAGCCGGGCAGAAGGCTCACCTGCGCGTATCGGAATCCTCGCTGACCGTGCGTGGAATTGAGTTTTTCGAGGTAGAGCGCGGTGGTGACATGACCTATCATGGCCCCGGTCAGTTAGTGGGATACCCGATCCTCAATCTGGCCGAACACGGTCGTGACCTGCATCGCTACCTTCGGCAACTCGAAGAGGTCCTGATTATGACCGTATCGGACTTCGGGATCGCTGCCGGCCGCTCACTCGGACGAACGGGCGTCTGGATCGGAGAAAGCAAGATTGCCTCGTTAGGCATTCATGTCAGCCGTTGGATCACCCGTCATGGCTTCGCACTGAACGTCAATATGGATCTGGCGCCGTTTGGGCTGATCGTGCCTTGCGGGATCCATGGCGCCGAGGCGACAAGCATGACACGGGAGTTGTCCCGTCCAATCTCGGTTCGTGAGGTGACGGCGGCGCTGATCGAACATTTCGAGGTTGAGTTCGGAATGTCTCTTCTACCTGTGTCGCTGCCTGAGCTTTTCAATTCGAGGGGTAGGGCAAGCACAATTGATAGGGGTGGGCCGGCTATCGTTCGAGGTGCGCGTTGATGGACCCCGAACGCCCACCTCGCCAGACGATTCTGATCGTCGACGACCAGGAAGTCAATACACTGTTGGTCGAGACTATTCTGGCCTCGCAAGGTTATGAGATTATCTCGGCATCGGATGGGGAGCGGGCCCTCGAACTGGTGGCAGCCAGGCCGCCGGATCTTATCCTGCTTGATATCATTATGCCTGGGATGAACGGGTTCGACGTCTGCGCTCGGCTCAAGGAGGACGAACGAACTCGATTGATTCCCATCGTGATGGTGACCTCTCTGAGCGATCTGCAAGACAGAATCCGTGGGATCGAGGCCGGGGCTGACGACTTCTTGACCAAGCCCTTTCGCTCGGCGGAGTTGATCGCGCGAGTCCGATCCCTGCTGAAGCTCAAGCAGTTTACCGATGAGTTAGAAGACGCGGAGGACGTGCTGTGCGCGTTGGCCTTGAGTGTCGAGGCTAAGGATACATGCACCGACGGGCACTGCGAGCGATTGTCCCTGTACTCAGTCGCCCTTGGCCGAAGTCTGGGCCTTTCCCGGGAGCAGTTGAAGGCGCTACACCGTGGAGGCTACCTGCACGACATCGGTAAGATTGCTGTAGCAGAGTCGATTCTGAATAAAAAGACGGGATTGACTGATGAAGAATGGCAAATCATACGGGAACACCCGATCATCGGGGAGCGGATTTGCAAGCCGCTCAAGTCGCTGAAACTGATCCTTCCTATCATTCGCCACCACCATGAACGATGGGACGGCGGCGGCTATCCCGACGGCTTGAAGGGGCAGGAGATTCCCCTGCTGGCCAGGATGATTCGAGTTGTTGATATCTACGACGCACTGGTAACGGCCCGACCCTATAAGCCCCCGCTCGAACCCTCCAAAGTCTTTTCAACTATGCGTCAGACCTCAGAGAAGGGCTCATGCGATCCCAGATTGATGGAGCAGTTTATCGACCTATTACAGTCTGGTAAGACTCTGGTGGGTTGGGAAAAGGTGAGGCCCAGGCGACCGTAGCATGGCCCCTGTTCGGCTCCTTTTGGGTTGTTCCTCGGTGTGATCTCTGCTAGACTAAATCTGTTTTGAAAACACAGCGCGAACGTCTATTCGACTGTATACTCGTCTTGTGCGTGAATCCGTGGTCGGGATGTGGCGTCTCGCGTGACGGAGTCTGCGATGGCGCCTGGCCTCCTATTCTCAGGATCTCGAATGACGAGGACTGATGGAGCAGGGCGACTCTCCGAGGTCACGCTTGCCGTCGAGACCAGGGGTTTGGTCAAGTGGTTCGGCGCATATCCAGCTCTGCGGGGCATTGATCTTCGCGTTGCCAAGGGGGAGATCCTGGCTCTGTTTGGCCCGAACGGAGCGGGGAAGAGCACCCTGTTGAGAATCCTGGCCGGACTGGTGCGGCCTACTTCCGGGTCAGCGCAGGTCGCTGGGTTCGATGTGAGCAGGGATGGCGATGGTGTGAGGCGGGTTGTCGGTGTTCTTGCCCATGGCCACCAACTATATGAAACCCTGACCGGGCGTGAAAACCTCCTGTTTGCGGCGACCATGCTGGGGCTGGATCGCCCAGCCGAGCGGGTGTCTGAGGTTCTGGCGAAAGTTGGACTGGAGGGAGCGGCGGTCGCTCGGGTCCGAACCTTCTCCAGCGGGATGAAGCGGCGTCTTGCGCTCGCGAAGCTGATGCTCCGTGAGCCAAGGATCATGCTGCTTGACGAGCCGTTCACCAATCTCGACCTCCAGGCATCGAAGTTGCTGGAGGAATTCCTCATGGCCTCAAAAATTGCGGGCGCCACGACATTGCTGGCCACTCATAACCTGTCGATCGGGTTTGCCCTGGCAGACCGTATGGCTATCTTGCAGCAGGGGCGGCTGGTCTTTGACGCCGGACGCGACGAGGTGAGTCTGGAGTCGTTACGTTCCCTTTTTGCGCTCCATGGGGAGTTGTGGGGGGGCGAATGATCTTTACTCGAAGGGTTCTGGCGATCGCGTGGAAGGATCTCATAGCAGAGTGGCGTGATCGAGAAAGCATCACCGCCATGTGTTTTTTTGCGTTCCTGGTCTTATTTCTTTTCAACTTTGCCCTTGGCGGGGATCAGGCACTTATCCGGCAAGCCTCATCCGGCCTGTTGTGGTTGGCCTTTGCATTTACCGGCGTGCTTGGCTTGGCCCGATCGGTTCAGAGTGAACTGGTGAACGACTGTTTAGACGGCCTGCTCCTGTATCCCGCCGAGCGGGAAGCGATTTACCTGGGGAAACTGTTGGGCAGTTTTACCGTGATTCTCCTGGTGGAACTGATAAGTTTTCCCCTCTTTGCGGTCCTGTACAATATGAACATCTGGTCGCAACTCCCTAAGCTCCTATTGATCACGGCGCCTGCGACCCTTGGATTCGCTGCAGCGGGAACGCTGATGTCCACCATGACGGTGGGCCTAAGGGCACGGGAGGCCATGCTGCCGTTCCTCCTGTTCCCCATGACGATTCCTTTGATTTTAGCTGCTGTACGGGGGACGGAGGTCGTGCTGCGACGCGAGGCATTCGAACTCGCCATGCCCTGGCTCAAGCTGATGGCGGCGTTTGATGTACTGTTTCTTGTGGGGTCGGTGTTGACATTCGAGTTGCTGGTTGAGGAATGATACCGATGACGCGAAGTTCAAGGTGCGAGGCGCGATGATCGGACGGAGTGTTGAGCGGGCACTTGGCATCCTGACAGTCATTGGCCTCGTGATCGGGCTATACATTGCGTTCATCTATGCGCCGGCTGATGCAGTGCAGGGAGACGTACAGCGGCTGATGTACCTGCACGTTCCCCTGATCCTCGTCAGCTACCTGGCCTTCTTTGTCGTGTTCGTCGCCAGCATTCTGTATCTCTGGCGCCGTCGGCAACAGCACGACGCGATCGCGCACTCGTCCGCCGAGATCGGAGTGCTCTTCACCGCCCTGGCGATCGCCGTCGGTTCAATATGGGGGCGACCAACCTGGGGAGTCTGGTGGACGTGGGACGCACGGCTGACTACGTCTGCCATTCTGCTCTTGATGTTCCTGGGCTATCTGATGCTTCGGACGCTGGTAGACGATCCGTCGCGAGGGGCCAGATTCTGCGCGGTCCTTGGGATTATCGGCTTTCTCGATGTTCCGATCATCCACCTGTCGGTCGTGTGGTGGCGCACCTTGCATCAGCCCGCATCGATCCTGAGGCCAGGCCCATCAACGGTAGCCTCGGACATGCAGGTGGCGCTCTATACGAACCTGGCTGCCTTCGTGCTGCTGTACGGATATCTCCTGGTCAAGCGACTTCAGGTCGAGGGGGCGAGGCAGGAACTTTTCAGGCTGCAAATGGAATTACTCGGGTGAATCCATGGTCCTATATTTTAGCTGGGTATCTGCTCACCGCTGCCAGTGTGCTCTTCTATCTTTTGTCGCTCAACTGGCGAAAGAGGGCGGTGAGCGCTCAGGGTGATGCGCTCAGACGGCAGCGCAAGGATACGATACGATGACGAAGAAGACCAAACTACTGTTGGGCGGGGGCCTTATCGTAGCGGCCCTCGCGTACTTGATCAACAGCGGGATTCAGGAGGCTTCTGTCTATTACATCACGCCATCGGAACTCAAGGCGAAAGGTGGGGCGGCCTCGGATCGATCGCTTCGCCTCGGCGGGATGGTGGTGCCCGGGTCGCTCCACTGGGAGCCGCAGACACTGAAACTCACGTTCCGCCTGACCGACGGGAAGGAAGAGATACCGGTCGAGCACACGGGGTCTCCGCCTGACCTCTTTAAAGAGGGTGCGGGCGCGGTGGTTGAGGGGAAGTGCATGGACGGTGGTCTCTTTCAATCAAGCATGATCATGGCCAAGCATTCTGAGGAGTATGCCCCCCCGGAGAAGGGGGGGGCTCCGGCCGAGCACGTCCATCGAACGTTGGTAAAACCGCAGGGTACTCAATAATGATCGCGACACTTGGCCAGTTCAGCCTTTGGTTGGCCCTTGCCATCGCGGTCTACGGTGCGTTCGTGTCCTTCCTGGGGGCGCGGAGGTGTCAGCCGGCTCTGATCGAAAGCGGACAGGGAGCGGTCATTTCGATTTTCGGCCTCAGCACCTTCGCAGTCCTACTGATGGAGGCGGGGCTGGTCGGTCATGACTTCAGCCTCGAGTACGTCGCCCGAAATGGTAGCCTTGACACTCCGCTGTTTTACACGATCATCGCGCTGTGGGGAGCGCTCGAGGGCTCAATCCTGCTCTGGGTCTGGCTGCTGGCCCTGATGAGCTTACTTGTAGTGATGATCGAGAGGAAGCGGCAGCACGAACTGATTCCGTACGTGACGGTTGTTCTGCTGTGTATCGCAGCGTTTTTTCTCCTCCTGGTCGCCTTTCCGGCCAGTCCTTTTACGACGATATTCCCCGCGCCGCCTGACGGGCGTGGGCCGAATCCGCTTCTGCAAAACCATCCCCTGATGGCGGTTCACCCGCCCGGCCTGTACGCCGGTTATGTCGGCTGGTCTATTCCGTATGCCTTCGGCATGGCTGCCCTGATCACCGGTCGGCTCGGTGAGGCATGGATCAGAACCGTACGCCGCTGGTCGATCGCCTCTTGGGCCTTTCTGACAATCGGTATCATCGTCGGGGGGCGGTGGTCCTACGAGGTGTTGGGATGGGGCGGCTACTGGGCCTGGGACCCGGTGGAGAACGCCTCGCTGCTGCCCTGGCTTACCGGCACAGCGTTCCTGCACTCGGTCATCATCCAGGAGCGACGAAAGATGCTGAAGGTTTGGAACGTAGCGCTCATTATCCTCACGTTTGCGCTGACCATCTTCGGTACCTTCCTTACACGAAGCGGAATTCTGTCATCTGTGCACGCCTTCTCCAACTCGGCCGTCGGGCCGTTGTTCCTGGTCTTCATTGGTGTGATCCTGTTTATTTCCTTCAGCCTCATGGTGTATCGGGGCGATAGGTTACAGGCTGAAGGTGATCTCGACTCATTGGTATCCCGCGAGAGCGCTTTCCTGGTGAACAATCTGCTGCTCCTCGGGTTTGCTTTCGCGGTCCTGCTTGGCACGCTGTTTCCCCTCCTGTCCGAGGCGGTTCGCGGGGTAAAGGTCAGCGTGGGTGAGCCGTTCTTCAATACAGTGAATGTCCCCATCGGCCTGGGTCTGATCTTCCTGATGGCCATCGGGCCGCTGATCGCCTGGCGACACGCCTCGATCGAGAGCCTGCGCCGGACCTTTGCCGGTCCGTTGTGCCTTGCTGTCGTAGGCACAGGCATCTGCTGGTTTCTCGGGGTGCGGGGGGTGTATCCGCTCCTGGCCTTTGCCCTCAGCCTATTGACAGCCATTACTGTGTTTCAGGAGTTTGCCGGCGGCGCCAGGACGCGACGCCGAAATACGGGAGAGGGGTATCTGACTGCGCTGTCGAAACTTACCAGCAGAAGTCGTCGGCGTTATGGCGGCCTCATCGTCCACCTGGGGGTAGCGCTCCTCGTGATCGGCATTACCGCCTCGTCGGTCTTCAAGCTGGAGCAGGAGGTGACGCTGAAGCAAGGAGAGTCGCTCCAGCTTGGTCGATACCAAGTGCGATTTGACGAACTCAGCGCCTGGCAAGAGCCGCATCGCTTTGTGGTGCAGGGGAACTTTACAATCTTCAACTCGAACCACAAGGTGGCCGACATGCGTCCTGCCAAGCGGTTTTATCCGGCTGAGCAGCAGCCGATCGGTACGGTCGATGTCCGCTCGACGCTACGGGAGGATCTGTATCTGGTTCTTTCGTCGTTCGCAAAGGATGGTACGTCCGCCACTGTGAAGGCGCTGGTTCGCCCGCTGATGATGTGGATCTGGATTGGCGGCTGGGTGATGGTCCTGGGCTCGCTGATCGCGATCTGGCCGGATCGGCGACGGGCTGCTGCTGCTGCCGACATGGTAGAGGAGCGCATGGCATGGCAACCTGGAAGAAGCTAAGCCTGCTTCTCAGTATTATCCCGTTTCTCCTGCTCCTCGCGTACGGTTTCAAGACTAACCCGAGGGAGGTGCCATCACCGTTAGTGGGTCACCAGGCCCCCCCGTTCGCTCTGACGATGTTTGATGGGAGCAGCAACAGCCTCGAGGCGCTTCGTGGGAAGCCTGTAGTCCTGAACTTCTGGGCCTCCTGGTGCTTCCCGGCGTGTTACGATGAAGCACCACACTTGGAGGCCGCATGGCAAACCTACCGGGACCGTGGGCTGATAGTGATCGGGGTCGATATACAGGATCGGGATGCGGATGCGAAGGCGTTTATTGAAAAGTTCAAGCTCAGCTTTCCGAACGGTCCTGACCTGCAGGGAAAGCTCTCCATTGGATATGGTGTTTATGGCGTGCCGGAAACTTTCTTCATCGGAAAAGACGGTACGATTCATTACAAGCACGTCGGAGCCCTCGATGAAAGGATACTGAAGGCAAAGGTCGAGGAGATGCTGTGATCGACGTGCAAGGTTCAACGTTCAATGTTCAACGTTTGACCGGATGAAGAGATGACACATGCGTAAGGCGTTCGTTGCGTTGTTGATTGCAGGAGTCCTATTGGCGGGATGGGCATCCGCCACGCTTGCCGGCAGCATCGAGGAGCAGACCCTTCGGTTGGCTGCCGAGTTGCGTTGTCCGGTATGTCAGAACCTCTCGGTAGCCGATTCGCCTTCAGAGATGGCTATTCAGATGCGCGAGTTGATCTATGAGAAGATGAAGCAAGGTGAGAGTCCCGAGCAGATCCGAAGCTACTTCGTGAGTCGCTATGGCGAGTGGATTTTGCTCGCGCCGACGCGTCAGGGATTTAACTGGCTCGCTTGGCTGCTGCCATTCGTTGCCATCTTAGCCGGACTCGGGGTTATCGTTCTCACAATCCGCCGCTCGATTGAGAGGAGTCACAGGTCGAACGCAGAACAGTTGCGCCCCCCTGATCCACGATATGCCAGCCGACTCGAAGCAGAACTCAAGGAGATGGAACGCTGACGAATATAGAAAGTTCAATGTTCGACGTTCAATGTTCAACCTCGCACCTTGAACCTCGCACGTTGAACGTTGAACTTTGCACGTGCTCATAATGCCCATACTAATCATCATCCTGCTTGTTTTCCTCGCGCTCTTACCGGTACTCATTCCATTCTTCAGATCGTCCGAGAGAGCTTTACCTGGGTCAGAACAGACTGAGTTGCAGGAGCTCTTGGCTGAGAAGCAGACGGTATTCACCGCGATCAAAGAGCTTGAGTTCGATCACCAGTCCGGCAAACTCAGCCTTGAAGACTATGAGCAGGCGCGCCACAGCTATGACCTGAGAGCCATGGCTCTCCTTCAGGAGATCGACCGGCTGGGTAGTCAACGGGAAAGTCAGGACAGAGAATCCGGAGGAAAACGGAACCGATGAGCCGCCTGATGGAGTCCAGACTGACGGCTTCAGGGCTGGATAAGATCTATCAGAAGATCCTGGATGGCGTTCGCCCGAACTTTTGTGACGGACTGGCGCTCTACCAGACGCATGACCTGACCTCGGTGGCATTCCTCGCTAACCTGGTCCGCGAACGCCTGAATGATAATCTGACCTATTTCGTCCGCAACCTGCACATCAACTATACAAACATCTGCAATAAAGGGTGCAAGTTTTGCTCGTTTTACGCCCCGCCCAGCGATTCGCGAGGGTATGTGCTGAGCATCCAGGATATCCAGGATCAGATTCGTAAGCATGACGGAGTTCCTATTCGTGAGATCCACATTGTGGCCGGGATCAATCCGAAGCTGCCATACGAATACTACCTGGACCTCATTCGAGCCGTGAAGGATGTCAGGCCAGGGGTCCAGGTTAAGGCCTTTACGATGATCGAGCTGGCGCAGATCCGGCGAATGGCCAATAAGCCGATGGAGGAGGTGCTGGACGACCTGAAGGCGGCTGGACTCGATTGTTGTCCGGGGGGAGGAGCGGAGGTGTTCAGCGACCGTGTCCACGAGGAACTGTTCAGGGCCAAGCTGGATAATCAGGAATGGTTCGACGTGGCCAGATCTGTTCACCGGGCCGGTATACGCTCGAATGTGACGATGCTCTACGGCCACATCGAGACGGTGGAGGAAAAGGTGACACATCTACTCCATATTCGCGAATTGCAGGACGAAACGGACGGCTTCATGTGCTTTGTCCCGCTGGCGTTTGATCCGACCGGCACCGAGCTGGGCCATCTGCCGATCACGACCGGGTATGCCAACCTGCGCGAGATCGCGATCGCCAGGCTGCTCCTTGATAATATTCCTCACGTGAAGGCCTTCTGGATCATGACGACGCCGGCGGTGGCGCAGCTCGCACTCTGGTACGGGGCGGACGACCTCGATGGGACGGTCACGCATTACGAGATTACGCACGCCTTGGGCGATAACTCCCACCATCAGGAGCTTCGCCATGACCAGCTTCTTGCCATGATTCGTGAGACAGGTCGACAACCGGTCGAGCGCGACGCGCTCTATAACCCCGTTACCCCTATTCCTCTTGCCACTTCGGGAATTGAAGCAAGGTAAGGGGGTAGTCGAGTAGGTCGGGTTAGCGCAGCGCAACCCGACGGAGCACATGCGATACCGGCGAGCATGTATTCCGGGTGGCTCGTTCTTCTTCACCGTGGTGACGGAGCAACGGCGGCCGCTCTTTACGTCCGCGGATACGGTTGGGGTCTTGCGAGCGGCGTTCCGCGCAGTACGTTCAACTCACCCCTTCGAGATAGATACCATGGTAGTTCTGCCTGATCATCTGTATTGCATCTGGACGCTGCCGCCGGGCGATGCCGACTTCGCGACGCGCTGGCGGCTCATCAAGACATGGTTCACCAAGCACCGTGACCCGGCACTACGCACCAGGCCGAATCCCGCACGGACAGCAAAGCGGAACAGGCGGTATGGCACCAGCGCTATTGGGAACATGCGCTCCGGGACGAAGCCGATGCCATCCGGCATGGCGAGTACGTGCATTTCAACCCGGTCAAGCACGGGCTGGTGTCATCGGCAGTGGCGTGGCCGTATTCCAGCTTTCACCAATATGTTGAGGCCGGGATCTATTCAGCGGAGTGGGGACAGGGTACGATGGATTTCGAAGGGGTAGGGCAGGAATGATGGAATCGGGTTGTCGGGTTACGCTGCGCTAACCCGACCTACAATACTGATGCTTCCAGCCGGTCTCGATAGCAAGGCTGCCGCCGCCTTGCCGCTAAAACATCCGCAATGACGCGGCGATAGGCTCCGAGGGGAGATGGGGCTCCGTCAGATTAGGCGGCGAGCCCGTCGGCCCTAAACAGATTAGGCCGATCTGTCTAATGTGAGTCAGCCGGAAAGTGGGAGGTCAAGCAGCCGCGAGCTTCTTGACGCGGAGCGACCGGCGTTTGGTCTCTGCCTTCGCCAGATCGTAGTGGAGTTGCTGGCTGAGCCAGCTCTCCGCTGTGGTACCGAAGGCGATCGACAGACGGACCGCCATCTCCGGGCTAATGCCTGCGCGGCAGTTCAGGATACTCGAGAGGGTCTTGCGGCTGACTCCGAGCGCGTTGGTCGCCTCGGTCACGGTCAAACCGAGAGGCTGAAAACAGAGCTCTCGGAGGACCTTACCGGGATGGGGCGGATTGTGCATTTTCATAGGGACACTTCAGCGATAATCCTCATAATCGACATTGACAACATCGCGGCCTGAGAGCGCGAACGTGATATGCCAATTCCCACTCACGCTCACAGCCCATGTTCCTGTTCGATCGCCCTTTGGTAGGTGCAGGTCCAGTCCCGGCAGGCCCATGCCGCGAGGCGCCCTCGCGACGTTCGATCGACCGAGGATCAGGCGTAGTCCATGGGCCTGCTTGGTTTGGATGCCGGCAGTTGTTCCGATGGCTCAATGTTCATATAAACGTGAGTCATCATTGTATATATCCTGATGGGGGGATTTCTGAATGCCGATTATTCTTCGCACGGGGCTGTTGCTGACACTCTCGAACATTTTCATGACGTTTGCCTGGTATGGTCATCTGAAAAATCTGAACAATCGTAACTGGTACGTTGCGGCCTTGGCTAGTTGGGGGATCGCACTTTTCGAGTATTTGCTCCAAGTGCCGGCCAACCGCATTGGTTATACACAACTCAGTGTTTCGCAGTTAAAAATTATGCAGGAAGTCATCGCCTTATCCGTGTTTGCCCCGTTTGCTGTCCTCTACATGAATGAGCCCGTGAAACTTGATTTTCTATGGGCAGGCCTCTGTCTGCTCGGTGCGGTCTATTTTATCTTTCGCGCGTGAGTGAACCGGAGAGATGTCGGCGTAAGGATCAGCTTTTCTCACCCACCTGTAATTCCTTGATCAGACGGGCAAGCACGTCCGTTGAGGATGTTGCGGCCTTCGATTGATTGCCCCCAAAATGGTGCAGGGCCTCGACGAGGCCGGCCGCCTTCCGATCGTTGGTAACAACCGTATGAAATGGGACGCTTCGATCGGTTGTCACGCCTCGCCGATGTCTTCATACCAAACGTCAGAATGCGCCTCGATGAACGCGCTCAGCAGACCTGCGCATTCCGATGAGTCCAGGTCGAGGACGTTCACGTTCCGTTCACGGAGCCAGTCTATCCCACCGCGGAACGTCCGCGACTCGCCAACAACGACCGTGCCGATCCGGAACTGGACGATGAGCCCGCTACAGTACCAACACGGAGCCAAGGTCGTAACCATGATCGTGTCCTGGTACCTGCGCTGACGTCCTGCCTTTCGAAAGGCATCGGTCTCACCGTGCACCGACGGGTCATTCTCCTGGACACGACGGTTATGACCTCGGCCGAGTAGGGCCCCGTTCTGATCGAAGAGGGCCGCGCCGATCGGAATCCCACCTTCAGTCAGGCCAAGCCTGGCTTCTTCGAGGGCAACAGCAAGCATTGCCTGGTAATCAACTCCCTCGCTCATACGTAACCTCGCAAGCAGCGGCCCAAGAGGGCGGCATGGGTCTCCTCCCGCGCCCAGATAGGGGGATGGGCGAAACTTAAGAAAGCGACCTTATGACTGATCACGAACACACACGCTCCATGATTCGACACAGGAATATTCACACGCCCCAGGCTTCAGATGCCTAGTTGCCGACAGTGACACGATGCGCCTCGAAGGCATCGCTGAACTCGGCAATCGGTTCCACGCCACCCGGGTTCAGCGGGTCTATGCCCGGACTGAACACCTTCCCCGCAACCGTCCCCGTCACGTTCTGAAACGTACTGTCGAACTGCAGGTCATAGCGTGCGGCAGTAGAGCCGAGGAAATTACCGGTAAGGGGATCGTACGAGAAATCGAGAACCGTGGCTTGGATCTTTCGCAGTCCAAGGCGCTTCCATACTCCCTGTTGATTACTGAAGCCGCCGCCGGCAACTCCTCCGCCGAACTGAATTGACTGTATACTGCTCAAATTACCATCAGCAAAGATTGTCAAAATCCTGGAGGGGCCTGCGGCCGGGTTGCGCATCACCACGTAGGTACCGGCAATCCGCGGGCTGAAGAGCTCGAGGCCCCCTTTTTCTTTACTTTCTGCTCGATCCTCTGTGTTTTCAGATTCTAATCCGGGTGATACAGAACCTGCTGGAGAAGAAAACGCAAACAGTCCTAGAAGGACTACGGTAACACCACATGATGTTATTCTTCTCATTTGAACCTCCATCCCTTCCCTAACGCTCCCCCCTCGGAGGGGGAGAGGACAGGTGGGGGAATCGAAGGAATGGCCACAATGATTACTCGACATACATGCCGGCACCCACGAAGACCATTTTTCCGTCGGGCATTTTCGCCTTCTTGAGATAGCTTATCTTTTTGGAAGGCTTGTCTGTCCCCGGTTTGGGCCACATATAATCTACCCATCCCGACCCTCTGGTTTTCGCTGTCTCTATAAACGCGCGCATCCAGAGTTTTCCATTGGCATCCTTCATGTCAATTAAATTCTTCCCCTCGAGTTCCGGTTCGGTTGGAAGCAAAAGGACAGTTCCGTTCATATCATCGACGAAGATATAGGCGTCTCCTTTGTACCATTCGCTGTCCTTCTTCCTCAATTCAGGAAAAGCACCTTTTCCTTTACTCTCTATGAAGGTTACTGCTTTGTCGACGAGAGCCTTAATTTGTTTTGCCTGTTCAGATTGTGGCTCTGGGGTTGCAGAAAGCCCTGGGGAAGCAAGCAGGCATACGACGCCAAAAAGGATGAAGATCCCCCCCGTACAATGCTCTTCTTTTCATTGGAAACCTCCTTTGTTTGAAAATCCGAGAGACCGTACGGGTCAGCCGGGCTGACGACACCGCTGCCGTCCCTGCTGAGAACATGGGCGTAGATCATCGCAGCGCTCACAGCGGCCTGGGGCCGTGGCGAAGGGGCGAGGGCGGCAGGATGCCACCTGCCGGTATTCTGATGCTGGAAGCGTTGGATGACCCTGTTCCAGTGGGAATTCTCATGCCGTCCTCCTTGCCAAGGGAAGGCTTAGTCAAGATGCATACTCCAAACCTGAGAGGCGGTCAAGTCTTTTTGGTGACGATATGTGTGATGGTGACACAGAAGCTGGAACTGGCTTTTCGAAGGAGAGTGTGGCGACTTCCAGCTTAATGACCTTGTCGGGCAGCGATCAGGGCATCCAGCAATCTGTCCCGGTTGGGGAGGCGGATAGTTCGACCTGATTCACCACGGGCAGTGGGAGCGGGACAGATTACCAGGACGAGGGTGCCGGTATCGGCCAGCGCCCGCAGATGAGCGAGCGCCTTCTTGAAGATCCGCAAGGCCTCCGGCAGCGCCACGTCTTCATCATAAAGATTATGGAGAAAAGCGGGGGCAATCAGGATGCGTGAAGCGTAGGTGTTTAGGGCGGAGCGGATGCGCTCGGTGATGAGGGTCTCTAGTTGATGGACGGTAAAGGTCCGCGAGATGTGAAGGCGGTGGAGCAACTCTTCCGGCGGCCTGTTCAGGCGCGTCGCCACCTCGGCGATCAGAAAGGGATTAAAGGCGTTGGCCGAGTCGATGAAGACGACATGCTCCCCTCGCGCAAGCAGCGAGGCGATCGCCTGCAGAGCATAGGCGAGGACAACCTGATCGCCATAGAGCAGGACGAGCCCACCCCGCGCCCTCCATCAGTCGAGGGCGCGGGTGAACTGAGACGGGATGAGCGTGGGCGGGAGCACACGTTGCATGACTACAGCTTTCGAAAGACTCCGATGACCTTGCCCAGGATCCGAAACGGCTGCTCTGGCGTAATCCTGATCGGCGCGAAGTCCTCGTTCTCGGGCATGAGAACGATCGTTTTGCCGTCTATCTGGAAGCGCTTAACCGTGACTTCGTCTTCGATCATCGCCACCACGATCTCGTCGGGGTGAGCCTCCGGCTGCATCGTCACGAGCACGAGGTCGCCGTCAAAGATGCGGGCATCGCGCATGCTGTCGCCCTGCACCTTTAAGAGGAAGGTTTTCCCGCTCCCGGTCCATTCCCTGGGAAGCGGGTAGCTCGCTTCGATGTGCTCTTCGGCCAGAAGAGGTCTGCCGGCCGCCACCCGGCCGAGGAGGGGCGTGACGGTGGCGCGTTGCTCCCGGCGCAGGTCGATGGCCCGCGCCCGCTTGGGCGTACGCGTGAGATAGCCGGCCTTCTCCATGCGATCGAGATGGTACTGGACGCCTCGGACGTAGATCTTCAGATGCCGGGCGATCTCGCGCTGCGTCGGGGGGGCGCCATGTCTGGCCTTATAGTTGGCGATGAAGTTCAGGATCTGCCGCTGCCGGTCGGTGAGCGCCATCGGGTGTCCCCGGTTTGTTTTCTCTCAACTGTGTACTCTTTGATATTATACATTAGACTACTACATCGAGGAAAACATTTTATTGGCGTGAGGATCAGCTCTTCTGGCTGATCTGTAACTCCTTGATCAGGCGAGAGAGGTAGGTCCGCTGTAGGCCGAGGGCGCTTGCAGCCCTCGATTGATTGCCCCCTGAGCGGTGCAGGGCCTCCCGGATGACCTGTCGTTTGTACGCCACTACAGCCTCATGGAAATCGCGAGGT
>NSJM01000111.1 GCA_002634395.1 Candidatus Methylomirabilis sp. | reverse complement strand
ACGCTCCACCGCCCCCGCGCCCGCCAAACCCGCCGCCACTGCTGCTCCAGCCACTGCCGGACCGGCTCTGCAATCCACGCTGGCTCGCACTCGCCATATCCGCGCTTGATCCGCCTCCGCCGAACGCTCCACCACCGCGCGAGAATTGCGAGTCTCCGGGCCTTGTCCCCTGTGCGCTTCCGACTTGCCCGACCTGCGTCTGGGGGCTCCAGGGCTGACCGCTCGGTTGGCTGGCACCGGCTCCCTGCTGGCGCTGTGTCTGCGACGCGGTAGCTGACGGTTGTGGCTTGGCTTGCTCCCGCAAGGTCTGACTCGGTTGGGCCTGAGTTCCGCGCGCCGCTTCCTGTTTTTGAGTCGGGGTCTGGCTCGGCCGCTCCTGCCGCTGACCCTGCATCTCCTTTCGGTGCTCCTGCCAGTCTTCCCGAGCCTCGCGGGCGTAGTCCATCCGCTCCTCCTGCAAATCCTCAACGTCGTACCCGTAGTAGATGGTACTGCTATACCAACCGAACGCGTATGCGGTCGACGCGCCATAGTAGTATACCGGGTAGGGCGTGGGATAGTAGACAGCGACCGGTACGGGCTGGGCAACCACCACGACGGATGGCTGGTACTGCGGCACGTAGATGACTTTGGGGTCGGCCTGTACGATCTTGATCACTTCCTTCTCCACGACAATGATCTGCTTATCGTCGGTCTTGAGATTGCCTACCGCGTACACCTTCCGCCGGAAGGCTTGGATCGCGTTGACCACATCCTTCTGCTGGTTCGCTACGGCCTTGCCGAGGCGCTCCGTCCAGTCGAGATCGTCACTCATCTTTTTCACGACGTCCGGGTAGTTCAGAAGATTGCGCACCGGCTCTGGTAGGCTCGGGTCGGGTTGCAGCTTCGGGTTGCTCTTGCGCTTTTCGAGGTAGCGCTGCGCCTTCACGATGTCCAGCGGCGTCGTAGATGCGGGCAGCAGGATCGCCAGCAGGTCATCGGGATAGAGCGCGACCGGTCCGACCAGCTTCTCTATCTCAGCCGCAGACAGCCGCGGCGCCAAGGCCGTCGCGCTCGCAGGGGCTCCTGGCGCGACCTGAGCAACGGCGCTCACCGGTACGAGCCAAGCCGCTACGAGCGACAGGATCGCCCACCGAAACGCTCGATGTGTGAATTGCCTCATCTCACGCACTCTCCTTTGTGGGGTGTACGCCGCAACGCTCGGCCCAACCGTCTTCCGTCACGTTCCCTCTCCCTCTTGTTAGAAACTCCCGAGCGACCATCGTGGTAAGGTCGACATCTATACTCATACGATGTCTCCTTATCAGCCACATCAAACGATGCTCTACTGTTCAGAGCTCGAATAGTAGCTTTATAGTCCTCGCTCGTCAACTGCACCGGCCTGAGTTGAGGTAACGAGAGCGGGTAACAGTAAGGCAAGGGAAGAGTTGATAACCGAGGCGTATTGAGGGAAGGCCGTCGTAAAGTAAACCCCAAATCGAGGTAAAGGCGCAGACTCCTAATTGTCGACCTTGATTTGACCGGCAGCAGTTTTTCCGGTAGTGTCAATCGTGGTAAAAGGCATACGGTGTCTGATAGCTTGAAACGCGGACAAGCAGTCCATGCAACCGCGTGGTGCCGGGTTACGCTACGCTAACCTGACCTACGGCGACAGCAGAATGCGATTTTCAGAGGAAGGACCCGAACATGAGACGCTATCTTTCCTACTTACTATCCCCGATAGCAATCATTCTCATCATTCTCGGAATCGTCATAGGTAGTACGTCGGCCGGAACTGACCTATGGGCGGATGATGTACGGCCAGACACAGGTCACCTCGCGCCCGACTTTGCGCTCAAAACGCTTGATGGAAACATTGTTCGGCTCTCAGAGTTTCGCGGCAAGAAGGTGGTGCTGATTAATTTCTGGGCTACATGGTGTCCCCCTTGCCGGCTGGAAATGCCGACGATGCAGCAGATCTACTCCGAGTACAAAGCAGGAGGATTCGAGATCCTCGCTGTCAACATCGAGCCCGACGCCGAACAACCCATCAACGACTTTGTCAAGGAGCTTCGTCTGACCTTTCCCGTTCTGCTCGATCCGGATATGAAGATCACTCGCAAGTTCCGAGTGATCGGGCTTCCTGTCTCGGTCCTGATCGATCGTCAAGGGATCGTTCGCGCGAAGGAGATCGGATACCATGACTGGACCAGCAGGCCTTCGCGGGCGCTAATCGAAAACCTCTTGAAGTAGCCATTATGCGTCTCCCTTAAGCAGCACCCTCATCGCCTTGCCTAGAAGATAATCAATCCCCCCCTGTCTCATGAAATATGATTCTTAATCTTTATCCGTTACCTCGCTTCTACCATAACCGTTCGCGAATCGTTCGTCTTCAATGCTCATCGCCTAACACCGCGTTTTTCCACTACTTCCCCTCCTCCTCCCGCTACGCTTCTTACAGTATCGCTTCCAGTAATCTGTCGTGAGCGAAAACTGGCTCGCTTCTTGCCAGCCATATCCATTTGACTCGGTCAACGGGGACTTTCTAAGCAGTCACACCCAAAGAGGGGAGGAATCGATGAGAATGCGGAAGTTGAGATATCTGACAGCAACCAGGTTCGTGATGAGTGGAGTGCTCCTTCTCACCGCCGCAATCGCGGTACCTGCGGCGTGGGCGGAGGACGATAAAGATCGCCAAATCCGAGAGCTGCGGGAACGGCTGGAGCGACTGGAGCAAATGATTGGCGCAAAGGCCGGGGCTCTATCGACTCAGGCTGCCGCACCGACGCCGGGGGCCCTCGCTGGAGCAGCAGAGGCGCCGCAGAGCATCAGCGATCGGGTCAGGGGCATTGAGGAGACGATCAAGTCCGTGCCTCTGCTCTCCACCATGAAGGACTGGAACTTTGGAGGGCACGTCGCCGTGTCTTACAACTATAACTTTAGGGACCCGAAGAGCCAGAACAACGGTCTCAGACTCTTTGACGACAAGGCGAATCAGTTTGACATCAACCAGGCAGAGCTGTATGTGGAAAAACCGACGACCGAGGCTTCACCAATCGGCTTTGGGGTGGACGTACTGTTTGGACGGGACGCGAAGAAGATCCACTCCCTTGGCCTCGGCATCGACAGCGGTGATGATCCCAACGACACCGAGCCCTTCGACCTCACTCAGGCCTATGTCACCTATAAGGTACCAATCGGCAAGGGCCTGGACCTCAAAGGCGGAAAGTTCGTGACCCTTCACGGCGCCGAGGTGATCCGGCGAACGGGCAATTTCAATATCTCCCGCTCGATGGCCTTCTCCTACGCGATCCCGTTCACCCACACGGGTGTCATGGCAACCTATCCTGTCACTGACTGGCTTTCGACAACTCTTGGCATCGTGAACGGCTGGGACAATACGGATGACAACAACCGGGGCAAATCGTTTCACGGCGCAGCGACCGTCACACCTCCTTTCCTGAAGGATTTGACGGTTACCTTGGGGGGGACATGGGGCGCTGAGACGGTATCCAACGCGCTTGACCCCACTCGGGACGTGGATCGTAACGGCCCAAAGCGAGGCCTGATCGATCTTATCGCCACTTATAAGCCGATCGCGCCGCTCACCCTCACGCTAAACTATGACTATGGGAGGCAGGAGGAAGCCTTCGTTGATGATGGTGATACCGCGATCTGGCACGCGGTGGCGGCCTATGCCGTCTACGATCTTACCGACAGGCTGTCGGTGGGTGTCCGGGGTGAGTACTTCAGAGACCAGGACGGTTTCCGACTCCCCAATGCAACACCTGGCAAGAAACTGGAGGTCTGGGGGACAACACTCACCGGCCGGTATAAGCTCTTCGATCACCTGTTCGCCAGCGTTGAGTATCGCCACGATGAGGCAAAAAACAACAAATTGATATTTGACCGACACAACGGAACGCAAAACGCCAACTCGCAAAATACGATCCAGGGCGAGCTGATCTATCAGTTCTAAATGCAACGGGCGGCGACGGCTGCCTCTGCCGAGAGGCAGCCGTCAGAATCCCACAGCGGCGTGAGGACGCGCCCTGAAGAACGTAAGGAGGCAAAAGATGTTCACGCAACTGAGACGACAAGCGGTGCTGGCCATGGCCTTCATGGCCCTGCTGTTCCTCGGCTTGGCAACCACCCTTTGGGCCCAGGAGACGCCTGCACCGGCAACGACGGCTGTTGCCGAAACCGTCACCTTCACCAAGGAGATGGCCGACGCCATCAAGGATTATAAGATCGCGATTGACACCCTCTGGGTGATGATTGCGGCATTCCTGGTCTTCTTCATGAATCTCGGATTCGCCATGGTAGAATCCGGGCTCTGCCGGGCCAAGAACACCGTCAATATCCTCTCTAAGAACTTTATTGTCTTTGCGATCTCATCGCTGGCCTTTTATATCATTGGATGGGGATTGATGTTTGGCGACGGAAACGCTTTCGTGGGCCTGAAAGGATTGTGGTTTGTGAACGGGGCCGATAATAGTCCCGCCATGGGCGACGCGTACCAGGGAGTCTACAGCGCCATCAACTGGACCGGCGTCCCGATCTGGGCAAAGTTCTTCTTCCAACTTGTCTTTGCCGGTACCGCAGCCACGATCGTTTCCGGCGCGGTGGCCGAACGGATCAAGTATCATTCTTTCATTGTCTTCACATTCGTCATCGTTGGCGTCATCTACCCGGTTGTCGGTCACTGGGTCTGGGGCGGAGGGTGGCTCCAGAAGCTCGGAATGTGGGACTTCGCCGGCTCGACGGTTGTCCATTCGGTTGGAGGATGGGCGGCGTTAGCCGGTATTCTGATGCTGGGCCCCAGGATCGGGAAGTATGCGAAAGACGGCAAGGTCAATCCGATACCGGGCCACAGCATGACAGCCGCTACAATGGGCGCCCTTGTCCTGTGGTTCGGGTGGTTTGGCTTTAATCCGGGAAGCACGATGGCCGCGTCCTGGAACGATATCTCCCGCATTGCGGTGACCACGAACAGCGCGGCGGCGGCGGCGGCCTTCAGTGCCACCCTTGCCGCGTGGCTCCTGATCGGTAAGCCCGATCTTTCGATGACCCTGAACGGATGTCTGGCCGGACTGGTCGCCATTACGGCTCCCTGTGCGTATGTGAGTGTCGGCAGTTCGGTGATTATTGGTCTCATTGCCGGATGTGTCGTCGTTGCGGCAGTCCTGATGTTCGACAATGTGAAGATCGACGATCCCGTCGGCGCGACCTCCGTCCACCTGGTATGCGGGATTCTGGGCACCCTGTTCGTCGGTCTGTTCGCTCAGGATAGTATCATGCCCAAGACGACCGGCAACGGGCTCTTCTTCGGAGGTGGATTGACGCTCCTGAAGGCTCAGGCGATCGCGGTCCTTAGCGTCGGTCTGTTTTCCTTCACGATCTCACTGGCGGCTTGGGCCGTCATCAAGATGGTGATGGGGATACGCGTCAGTCCGGAGGAGGAAATGGAAGGGCTCGATTACGGCGAGCACGGGATGCTGGCGTATCCGGACTTTCAGACGGTGACCCACTCCATAGGGACACCGGGATCGGTCACGGCGTCCGGATATCATCAGGCGAGCCCGATAGCGGTGCCAAAGAGGGCTCCGGCGCATCAATAACCTTGCTACCCCCGCACACTGCCATGCGAAAAACGGTGGTGATCATTGATGACAGCCCCGGATCGCGAGCGATCCTCGGCGACGCGCTCAAGCGACTTGGGTTCGAGGTGATCGGTGAGGGGGCGAGCGGGGCTGAGGCCGTACATCTCGCTCAAAAACTGAAGCCTGATGTCCTGTTCCTGGCGGTGGGTCTCCCGGATATGGATGGCCTGACAGTGGCTGCCCATATCCTGGAGACCTTACCCATTCCAATCCTGATTCTGAGCAGCCATCTCGATCAGGAGTTAATCCGGCGCGCCAAAGAAGCCGGTGTCATGGCGTATCTGCCGAAACCGCTTCGCGAGGAGGAGTTGCTGCCGGCGATCGAGCTGGCGATCTCCCGATTCGAAGAGTTCACTGCTCTGAGAAAAGAAAATGCGGACTTGAAGCGGATCCTTGAGGACCGGAAGCTGATTGAACGCGCAAAAGGCATTCTGATGGAACGAGAACGGATCTCCGAACAGCAGGCGTTTGCGCGGATCCAAAAGACCAGCATGAATACGCGGCGCTCAATGGCCGAGATCGCTCAGGCCATCTTGTTGAGTGAAGCGGTGACCGGCAGGACGAGGTGAAGGGGCCAGTGCGGCCAACCGCAGCGCTGTGGCTGCGACGGCGACTGTGATATTCGCGATCAACGATGATCGTATGACTCCACATGAGTGACCGCATAGTCTAAGGACACGCAAGATGCAAGGGGTTCTCCACCCTCTGTCCGTACATCTCCCTATCGCCATGCTGTTCATGGCGTTTATGACGATGTGCTATTGGCTGGTCAGAGGGTTGGCTACGTCGGTCTTCGAGAATCGGATTTACAGCCTCACGCGCTTTAATACCGCTGCCGGATTACTGTTCGTCCTCCTGTCTATCGCCACAGGACTCCGAGATGTGCTCGCGGGTTACTGGATCGCGTTCAACTCGCCGCTCGGCAAGTGGCTCTACGTCAAGATCATCTTAGCTGTGCTGATCGTGATCATCTACAGCGCCTTCCTCTGGCAAAGCCGTAAGAAGCCTCAGTACCTTCAAGAGGACCCAAGGGTGATGACCTGGTGTCTGACGACACAACTGGTGGGCTTCGTCCTGGTGTTAATCGTCACCGCGCTCGGAACGATGCTGGTGTTCTATCCTCATCTGCTTGCGCAACTCGGCTGAGGAGACGAGATGAACCGGCGGATGAAAGGAATGATCGCATGAATCGACAGCCCGCGCAGATCGTGGTACTCGGAGGAGGGTTCGGCGGCCTGTACGCCGCCATGACGCTTCAGCGTGAGCTGGCCGGATCCGATACGGCCCAGATCACCCTTGTGGATCGGCGCAACTATTTCACCTTTACCCCGTTCCTGCCTGAAGTCGCCGCAGGCACCCTCGGCCGGGCGCATGTGACCTACCCGTTCCGATTCCTTGCCCAGAAAGAACAGTTTTGCTTCATACAAGGGGCAGTGCAGGACTTTGACCTTGTGAAGCGCACGGTCCGTACGGAGACGACGGTCATTCCCTACGATTATCTGATTGTATCCTTAGGTGGCGCACCCTCCTTCTTTGGCAATCCTCAGATTGCGGCTCATGCGCTGACACTCAACTCTGTTGACAATGCCCTGGCAATCCGGAATCACATCATCAAACTCTTCGAACAGGCAGTGGTCGAGACGAATCCGGTCCGGCGGCGTCAGCTCCTCACCTTGGTGGTCGC